>NZ_JBSHAW010000013.1:0-177039 GCF_053611685.1 Streptomyces sp. NPDC054786
CTCCACGAACAAGTGCTACCGGCGCGCGTTCCTGCTGGAGCAGGGTGGGTGTTCGGACGTAAAGCGAAGCAGTCCGCACACCCACCCCGGAGGCCCCGAACCCGGCACCCCACAAACTCAGGGCCCCACCCCGAACACCCCCTCCCGCCGTAGGCGGACACACCTCCCGCCGAAGGCGGGGAAAACGACCGCCGAAGGCGGGAAACAGGCACGGCGGGGCACCCGCAGACGTGGGGCGATACCGTCGGCCCACCGACACACGCTTAGGGAGACGGACAGTGACAGCTACGTCGTGGGTGCGAGGCGCAGCCGGAGACCCGTTCGGGACGGCCCGACTGCGGCGTGGCGTGCTGGATGCCTGGGCCGCCTCGCCGGCCCGGTTCCGGGAGGATGCCAATGCCGAGGAGGACCTGGCGCTCGGCGGCTACCGGGACCGGCTCGCCGTGGAGCTGGCGCAGAACGCGGCGGACGCGGCGGCGCGGGCGGGCGTCCCCGGCCGGCTGCGGCTGACCCTGCACGCGGCCGACGGCGACGCTCCCGCCGTACTCGTCGCGTCCAACACCGGCGCCCCGCTGGACGCCACCGGCGTCGAGTCGCTGTCGACGCTGCGCGCCTCCGCGAAGCGGGAGGCCAGTGCGTCGGCCGGTGCGGTCGGGCGGTTCGGCGTGGGCTTCGCCGCGGTGCTGTCCGTGAGCGACGAGCCGGCGCTGGTGGGCCGTACCGGCGGGGTGCGCTGGTCGCTGGCCGAGGCGCGGGCGATGGCGGAGGAGGTCGCGGCGCACAGCCCCGGCCTGGGCGGTGAGCTGCGCCGGCGCGACGGCCATGTCCCGCTGCTGCGGCTGCCGCTGCCCGCGGAGGGCGGGGCGCCCGAGGGGTACGACACCGCCGTCGTGCTGCCGCTGCGGGACGTCGCGGCGCAGGATCTCGCCGAGCGGCTGCTGGACGGGATCGATGCGGCGCTGTTGCTGACCCTGCCGGGGCTGGCCGAGGTCGTGATCGAGACCCCCGAGCATGTACGGGAGCTGAGGCGGAGTCAGGACGGCCCCTACGTCCTGATCGAGGACAGCGAGCGCGGCGCCACCCGGTGGCGGGTGGCGGGCGACGGCGGTCCGCTGGACGCGGCGCTGCTGGCGGACCGGCCCGTCGAGGAGCGGCTGCGGCCGGCCTGGTCGGTGACCTGGGCGGTGCCGGTGGACGACGAGGGCGCACCGGCGCGGCCGGGGACGGCGCCAGTGGTGCATGCGCCGACGCCCACGGACGAGCCGCTGGGACTGCCCGCGCTGTTGATCGCCTCGTTCCCCCTGGAGCCGACCCGGCGGCATGTCGCGCCCGGCCCGCTGACGGACTTCCTGGTGGAGCGGGCGGCCGCGACCTACGCGACGCTGCTGGGCGACTGGCAGCCGGTGTCGGTGGGCACCCTCGACCTGGTGCCGGGGCCGCTGGGCAAGGGCGGTCTGGACGGTGAGCTGCGCCGGCAGGTGCTGGAGCTGCTGCCCCGGGTGCGGTTCCTGCCGAGCGCGGGTGCGCCCGGTGGCCGGGCCGCCGAGCCCGAGGCACCGGCGGCGGACGAGTGGGACGAGGGCGACGGCGGCGTGGACCGCTTCGTGCTGCGCCCGGTGGATGCCGAATTGGTGGAGGGCGCGGGCGCGGCGACGGTCGGGGTACTGGCCGAGCTGTTCCCCAGCCTGCTGCCGGCCGGCCTCGAACGCCGCCCGGAGCTGCGGGCGCTGGGTGTGGCCCGGGTGGGACTCGGCGAGATGGTCGACCGACTGGCGGGCGTCGAACGCTCGCCCGGCTGGTGGTGGCGGCTCTATGACGCGCTGGCCGGCACCGACCCGGACCGGCTCAGCGGGCTGCCGGTGCCGCTGGC
This sequence comes from Streptomyces sp. NPDC054786, assembly GCF_053611685.1. Taxonomy (NCBI): domain Bacteria; kingdom Bacillati; phylum Actinomycetota; class Actinomycetes; order Kitasatosporales; family Streptomycetaceae; genus Streptomyces; species Streptomyces sp. NPDC054786. Next base: position 1,871 of record NZ_JBSHAW010000013.1, read on the forward strand.
GGGCACGGCGGGCCAGGGGCCCGGCGCGGGCAGCGGTGTCCGGACCACGATCGGGCCGCGCCAGGTGCTGCTGCCGCTGCCCGGTGGCGGCTCCGACGAGGACGCCGCGGCCCGGCACCGTACGCTCGCCCGGCTCGGACTGAAGGTCGCCCACCCCGACGCGGTGCACCCCCTGCTGGAGAAGCTGGGCGCCACCCCGGCCGCACCCCGCGCCGTACTGACCACCCCCCAGGTGCGCGCGGCCGTGGCGAACTCGCTGGACGCGGACGAGGACGCCTACGACGTCTTCGCCGACGAGACCGAGGGCGGGGCGGGAGCTCCGCTGGGCGCCGAGGAGCTGGCGGAGACCGTGCTCGGGCTGGTCCGGGACGCCAACCTGGCGCCGGGCGACGAGCCCTGGCTCGGGGCGCTCGCCCTGCCCGACGAGGACGGCGAGCTGGCGCCGGCGGGCGAGCTGGTGTACCCGGGCAGCGCCTTCGAGCGGGTCATCCGGGAGGGTGAACTCGCCGCCTGTGACGCGGAGTTGACCGAGCGATGGGGCGAGCAGCCGCTGACGGCCGTCGGCGTCATGGCCGACTTCGCGCTCGTACGGGCCACCGATGTGGTGCTCGACCCGGACGAAATGGAGCCGCGGGACGGGGACTTCGCCGAGCCGGACGACGTCGGGCTGCTGGACGCGGTGGACGTGTGGTGCGAGGACATCCTCGACGCGCTGCCGGAGACTCCCGTACCGCCGGTGGTGACCGAACTGGTGGCGGTGCGCGACCTCGATCTGGTCGACGACGACGCCTGGCCCGAGGTGCTGGCCATGCTCTCCCGCCCGCCCCTGCGCGACGCCCTGACCGCCCCGGTGCGGGTGCTGCTCCCCGACGGCACCACCGAATCCGTCCGCCCGTACACCGCCTGGTGGCTGCGCGGACACCCGGTGCTCGACGGACGCCGGCCCGCCGGTCTGCGCTCGGCGGGCGGCGATCCGCTGCTGGCCGGGCTGTACGAGTCCGCGGATGCGGGCGAGGTCGATGCGCAGGTGCTGCGCGCCCTCGGCGTCCGCACGTCCGTCGCCGCGCTCCTGGACGAGCCCGGCGGCGCCGCGGAACTGCTGACCCGGCTCGCCGACCCCGAGCTGCCCGTCGGCGCCGCACAACTCCACGCGATCTACGGCCTGCTGGCGGACCTCGACCCCGATCAGGTGACCCTGCCCGACGAGCTGCGGGTCGTGCTCGACGAGGAGGTCCGGGTGGTGGACGCGGCGGATGCGGTGGTCGCCGACGCACCGGACCTGGTGCCGCTGGCGGCCGGCCTCGCCCTGCTTCCGGTGCGCCCGGCCCGCGCCGCCGAGCTGGCGGAGCTGCTGCAGGTCCGCCGGCTGAGCGAGGCGGTCAGCGCCGAGGTCCGCTCCGAGGGCGTACGCCACGAGGTGCCCGAGGCCGTCCGCGTACTGCTCGGCGCCGCCACCCCCGAGGCATACCTCGAACACGAGGAACTGCTCGTCGGCGACAGCCCCGACGACACCACCGAACTGGACTGGCGCCGGACACCGGACGGCACCCTCCACGCCGCGACACTGGAGGGCGTCGCGGCGGCCCTGGCCTGGGCAGCGGCCCAATGGCCCCGCCGCTTCGAGGTCGCCGCCCTCCTGGAAGACCCGGAGCGGGGGGAGGAGCTGGCGCGGGCGCGGTGGTTCGACTGACGGCTGATCAGTATGGGTACGGCCTCCGTCGCGCTGCGGCGGGGGCCGCTTCCATGGGGCGTTGCGGGGACCGGCTCAGCCTGCGAACTCTCCGCTCTTGACGGCGGTGATGAAGGAGGCCCAGCCGTCCGCACGGAAGGCCAGCGCGGGACCGGTCGGGTTCTTGGAGTCGCGAACGGGGACGGTGCCGGGCATTCCGTCGGCGACCTCGATGCACGCGGCGCCCTCGCCGTTGCTGTAGCTGGACTTGCGCCAGCCGACCAGACCAAATGCGTCAGGAATCTTCTTCATCTTCATAGTCTCTCAGGTAACTGCGGATCAAATCGAGAGATCCGCTCTCCGGCAATGCCATGGAGCGAGCAATATCAAAGCGCTGAGTGAGCTGGAGGACGCGTCGCGGCGACTCCACCGACTCACCTGAAGCGAAGCTCTCGGCATATCCGGTCGTCGTGCCGTTCCTGAGGGTGAGCAGGGTCAAACTCCCCGCCAGCAGCGGATGTTCCCCCTGCCTGAAGGGCAGAATCTGAATCGACGTGTGCGGCAACTGGGTCATCGTGAGTATGTGGTGAATCTGCCCGGCCATGCACTTTACGCCCCCGACTGGGCGCCTTAGCGCAGCTTCGTCCATGATTGCCCAATAGAAGGGTGGTTCTGCCTTGTCGAATACGCGCTTGCGGCGCATCCGTGCTGCGGCCAGTTCGCTTACTCGTTCCTCGCGCTCGCCGGGAAGTGATTTCCGAATCAGGGCATGGGCGTAATCGTCGGTTTGCAGGAGTCCGGGAATCAGGCTGCTCTCGAATACCTGAATGCGAGCGGCCTTGGATTCTCCATGAACTACCGCCCGTCCGTAGTCCGGAATCGAGGCATCCTGCGCCATGGACAGCAACTCGACGAAGAGTCCGTCCGTGGCGAAGTGTGCGTCCAGGGCCTCGGCCAGCGCTTCGGACGGCAACTGCTCCCCCCGCTCCACCCGGCTGAGGTACGTATGCGGGTAGCCGACCTTGTCGGCGAGGGCTCGCTGCGAAAGGTCCGCGGCCTCCCGCAGGCGGCGTAAGCGCCGGCCCAGTACCGAGCGTGGGGTGGCCCTGTCGTCGTCCTCGTTGTTCAGCTCCACTGCTCGAACACACCTTCAACTCGCTGTCCACTGGCGGACTTTGGTGACACCTACGGCGTGCACTCAGCGTATTCCGTCAGCAATGCTGAGTGATGACGAAAGGCCCCCGCGACCGCTGCCACGGTCCGGGGGTGTGGTCATCAGCCCTATGGAGGTCGACGACATGAATCACGCTATCGAGAAACCTTCCGGCGTGACGGAGGAACACCACGGCCCCGTACGGCTCCTGCCCTGGTCGGGTCCCGACGGCAAGCCCTGTTATCTCGTGGGTGAGGGCGGCGGGTATGTCTCCCGGGTCGCTGACGAGGTCGAGGGCGTACAGCTCGGCATGGCGGACGACATTCTCGGTCACGCGGAGGACATGCTCGCCGGTCGTCAGGTCACCAGCCGCGAGCTGCGGTTCCTCGCCCGGGGGTTGGCAGACGTGCTGCGGGACGTGCGACGCGTTGCGGAGAGCCGGGGTGCTCGGCTGTCCGCGCCGGGGGCGTGCGCACGATGCGCACCATAGGGGTCAGTTCGAGCGGAATCTCTTGACGAGGCTCCAGACGACGACGATCGCGGAGAGGGCGAGGAGGGGCCACACCCACCAGTCGATGGTGCCGTCACCGGTGCCGCTGTAGTGGCCGCCGGTGTGGTGGTGGTAGTGGCGATGCGAGCTCGCCAGCACCCTGTACGCCAGGTCCCCGTGGAATGTCATGGGGCAGGAGCGTAGTACGGCAACAGCGCCCGGGGTATCGGCCGGGCAGGTCCTCTTCGGCCCTTCGCACCGCCCGCGGAGCGGGGAAGCACGGGTTCCCCCTCAGCCCCGTAGCGCGCGATGCGCGCAGCGGCCGTCGCTCACCTGGCCCGCAGCCGCTTCACGAACACCCAGCCGACCCCGAGCACGACGCCGACCGGGATCATCCACCAGGCGCCGCCGAACGAGGCGCCGGGGGAGTGGGTGCCGTAGTGGCCGCCGTAGTGGCTGGAGTGGTGGTGCGAGCGTGCCAGCAGTTCGAAGGCGCGGGCTGCTGAGTGGTGGAATGTCATGGACACGGACTCTAGGGGAGGCGGGGCGGGCGTCGGGATGGCGGGGTGGCCGCGGTGGCCGGGCCGGATTGCCGGGCCGCGCTCGGGGGCGGGGCTGAGGTTCCGGCCCCGTTTCCGCGGGCCGGGCCGAGGCGCCGGCCCCCTTCGTCAGGCCGGGAACCGTCGGGCCACCCACCGCCAGGTGATCTCCAGCAGCACCGCCGCCGCCACCGCGATGGCGACGGCCGCCCACGGCATCGTCGTGCCGACCAGGCGCAGGTCGAAGAACGTCTGCAGCGCGGGGGTGGCGAGGACGGCGACGAAGGCCAGGCCCATCGCCAGGACCAGGGCGATCCGCCACCAGGTGTAGGGGCGGGCGATGATCACCAGTACCCACATCGCGGCGAGGAAGAGGGTCAGGGTCGCGGCACTGGTCTCGGCGGGCAGGGCGTGGGGGCCGGTGTAGTAGCTGCGGGCGAGCAGGTAGGTGGTGAAGGCGGCGAGGCCGGTGATCAGGCCGGACGGCACCGCGTAGCGCATCACCCGGCGGACGAAGTGCGGTTTGGCGCGCTCGTTGTTGGGGGCCAGGGCGAGGAAGAACGCGGGGATGCCGATGGTCAGGGTGGAGAGCAGCGTCAGATGCCGCGGCAGGTACGGGTAGGGGATCTGGCAGCAGGCCACCAGGATCGCCAGCAGGACGGAGTAGACGGTCTTGGTGAGGAAGAGGGTGGCGACCCGGGTGATGTTGCCGATGACCCGACGGCCCTCGGCGACGACCGAAGGCAGCGTCGCGAAGCTGTTGTTGAGCAGGACGATCTGGGCGACGGCGCGGGTCGCCTCCGAGCCGGAGCCCATCGCGACGCCGATGTCGGCGTCCTTGAGGGCGAGTACGTCATTGACGCCGTCGCCGGTCATCGCGACGGTGTGACCGCGGGACTGCAGGGCCGCGACCATCTCCCGCTTCTGCTGGGGGGTGACCCGGCCGAAGACCGCGGCCTTTTCGACCGCGGCCGCCATGGCGGCCGTGTCGCCGGGCAGTTCGCGCGCGTCCACCGGGTCGTCCGCGCCCGGCAGCCCCAGTTTGCCGGCCACCGCGCCCACCGACACCGCGTTGTCGCCGGAGATCACCTTGGCCTGGACGCCCTGTTCCGCGAAGTAGTGCAGAGTGTCGGGGGCGTCCGGGCGCAGCCGCTGTTCCAGGACGACCAGCGCGGTGGGCCGTAGGGCCGCGGTGACCTCGGGGTCGTCCAGCTCCCGTTCGGTGCGGGCCAGCAGCAGTACGCGCAGGCCCTGTGCGTTGAGGCCGTCGATCTCGGTGAGGTGATGGTCGGCGGGTGGCAGCAGGACGTCCGGGGCGCCGAGCAGCCAGGTGGTGCTCTCGCCGTCCGGGCCGTTGAGGGCGGCGCCGCTGTATTTGCGGGCGGAGGAGAACGGCAGCGCCCGGGTGCACCGCCAGCCGTCGTCCGCCGGATATGCCTCGATGATCGCCTGGAGGGAGGCATTGGGCCGCGGATCGCATGCGCCGAGCGCGCCCAGCACCTTCTCCACGTGCGCCTCGTCGCCGTCGAGGGAGCGCAGCCCGTTGACGTCCATCCCGCCCTCGGTGAGCGTGCCGGTCTTGTCCAGGCACACCACATCGACCCGGGCCAGCCCCTCGATGGCGGGCAGCTCCTGTACCAGGCACTTCTTGCGGCCGAGCCGGATGACGCCGATCGCGAAGGCGACGGAGGTGAGCAGCACCAGGCCCTCGGGGATCATCGGCACGATGCCGGCGACCATCCGGCGGATGGCCTCGTCGCCCGGCAGACCGAGGGTGAGCAGATGGCTCAGGATGAGACCGATCGCGGTCGGAATCATCATCCAGGTCACGTACTTGAGGATCCGGCTGATGCCGGTGCGCAGCTCGGAGTGGACCAGGGTGAAGCGGCTGGCCTCCTCGGCGAGCCGGGCCGCGTACGCCTGGCGGCCGACCTTGGTCGCGGTGAAGGCACCGCTGCCCGCGACGACGAAGCTGCCGGACATCATCCGGTCGCCGGGCTTCTTGAGGACCGGATCGGCCTCGCCGGTCAGCAGCGACTCGTCGACCTCCAGGCCGTCGCTCTCCAGCACCTCGCCGTCGACGATGACCTTGTCACCGGGACCGAGTTCGATGACATCGCCGAGGACCACTTCATAGGTGGGGATCTCGACGGCGACCCCGTCGCGCCGGACGGTCGGCCGCGCCTCGCCGATGACCGCCAGGCTGTCCAGGGTCCTCTTGGCGCGCAGCTCCTGGACGATGCCGATGCCGGTGTTGGCGACGATGACAAAGCCGAACAGGCCGTCCTGGATCGGGCCGACGACCAGGATGATCACGAAGAGCACGCCGATGATGGCGTTGAAGCGGGTGAAGACATTGGCGCGGACGATCTCGGCGGCCGAGCGGGAGGACCGTACGGGGACGTCGTTGATCTCGCCCCGGGCGACCCGCTCCGCGACCTCGGCGGCGGTCAGTCCGGGGTTGACCGGTTCCTGAGCGGTCCGTCGGGCCGGCTCGCGGCCCGCTCCGGAGTGCTCGGTCTCGGCCCTCGCCCGCTCCGTCATGACCTCGACGTTACGGGCGGAATGCGCACTTCACCCGCCGGCTGGGCGGGGTGGTGGGGGGTGTGCGCTCAGGACCGGTCGTCCGTCGCCGCGGCGCGCCTGATCGCGGCGTCCCGTGCCCGGACGTACCAGATGCCCACCAGCCCGGGGCCGCCGCCGGCCAGGCAGGTCCACACCCACCAGGTGTGGCCGTGGTCGGCGAACCAGCCGTAGAAGGGGAGCTGGCCGAGGAAGAGCACGAACCAGATGATGGTGCCGCCGGTGATCGTGCCGACGACGGGGCCCTCGAGAGGCGCCGGGGCCTCGCGCAGTTCGGACTTCTTCCACATGGTGGCCAGCTTACGGGGAGGGAATGCGGGGGCCGCGGGCGGCGGTGGGCAGGGCGCGGAACGCTGTGGGGTGGCCTGCCGGGTGCTTGCGCCACAAGGGTCTACGCGCGGAGATAGCGATCACCGGCTTGTTTATTCATACTGAACCTTTCTGGATACGGCTGGTTTGGCTCGTCTATTCATCCAACCTGATCCGGTTGTTTCTGATTCTGTACGTGTTCCAGGCCCCCGGGCCCCCACGCCTGCCCAGGCCCGTCCGACTGAGGTCCCCGCATGCCCCCCTCGGCCACCACGCCGGTCGACACCCTCGAAAACCCCGGTCCGAAGCCTCCCAAGAACGGCTTCGACCGCTTCTTCAAGATCTCTGAGCGGGGGTCGACGGTCGGTCGCGAACTCCGCGGCGGCCTGGCGACGTTCTTCGCGATGGCCTACATCATCGTGCTGAACCCGATCATTCTCGGCTCCGGAGTCGATAAGTTCGGCCATCATCTCGACAACGCCCAGCTGGTCACGGCCACCGCGCTGATGGCCGGTCTGAGCACGGTGCTGATGGGCGTCATCGGCAACGTCCCGATCGCCATCGCCGCGGGCCTCGGCATCAATGCCGTGGTCTCTTTGCAGCTCGCGCCCAAGATGAGCTGGCCGGACGCGATGGGCATGGTCGTGCTCGCCGGTCTGGTGCTGATGGTCCTGGTCGCCTCGGGGCTGCGGCAGCGGGTGATGGACGCGATCCCCAACGGACTGCGGCGGGCCATCGCCATCGGCATCGGCCTGTTCATCTCGCTGATCGGTCTGGTCGACGCCGGCTTTGTGACGCGTAACCCGGACGCCGCGCACACCACCGTGCCGATGAGCCTGGGGCAGGGCGGACAGCTCAAGGGCTGGCCGGTGCTGGTCTTCGTCCTCGGCCTGGTGCTGATGTTCGTGCTGATCGTGCGGAAGGTCAGGGGCGCGATCCTGATCGGCATGGTCACCATGGCCGTCGTCGCGATCATCATCAACGCCGTCGCCCATATCCCGGACGCGGCCTGGGGCCTGTCGGTCCCCAACGTCCCGGACAAGATCATCGACACCCCGGACTTCGGTCTGATCGGTCAGATCAGTCTCTTCGGCGGCTTCAAGGAAGTCGGCGTGCTGACCGGCTGCCTGTTCGTCTTCACCGTGCTGCTCTCCGGCTTCTTCGACGCGATGGGCACCATCATCGGCGTCGGCGAGGAGGCCGGGCTGCTGAACAACGAGACCGGCCAGCTGCCGAACATGGGCCGGATCCTCATGGTCGACGGCCTCGCGGTCGCGGGCGGCGGCTTCGGCTCCGCCTCCGCCAACACCTGCTTCGTGGAGTCCACGGCCGGTGTCGGCGAGGGTGCCCGCACCGGTCTCGCGAACCTGATGACCGGTGGACTCTTCCTGCTCGCGCTGATCTTCACGCCGTTGGCGACCGTCGTCCCCTCGCAGGCCGCGACGCCCGCGCTGCTGGTCGTCGGCTTCCTGATCATGGCCTCGAACGTGCGGGACATCGACTGGGGCGACTTCACCGTCGGCATCCCCGCGTTCCTGACGATGGTCTCGATGCCGTTCACCTACAGCATCACCAACGGCATCGGCATGGGCATCCTGGCCCTCATCCTGCTGCGCACGGCGACCGGCCGCTTCAAGGAGATCCCCTGGCTGCTGAACGCCGTCGGGCTCTGCTTCCTGATCTACTTCCTGCTCGACCCGATCGAGCAGGTGCTCGGGGTCAAGTAGCGGGCCAGCGCACCCCCAGCTTCTTCGTCTCGTCGACCGACGACTGGAAGCGCTCGTCGAAGTCCTCGCGGATGAGCGTCCGGACCACATAGTCCTGGACGCTCATTCCGCGTTTTGCGGCGTGCTGCCGCATGCGGTCCAGCAGTTCCCCGTCCACGCGCAGGCTGAGCACTTCCGATCCCATACGGACACGGTCCCGTCCGTACGCGGTCAGGCGCGTCACTTTCGGCCGCGTCCTCACTCATATGGGTGATCCCCGCAGGGCTGCACCCCTTGGCTTTCCTTAGAAAGGGTAATGAGTTATGCTAAAGACCATGCCGGAACTGTCCCGCCCCCAGCCTGACGGCCGGGAGGTGCCCCCAGACGACGCAGCCGCGGTGAACGCGCTGCGGTCCGCCGTGATGCGCCTGTCCCGCCGACTCAAGCACCAGCGGGTCGACGAATCGCTGAGCCCCACCGAGATGTCGGTGCTCGGCACCCTCGCCCGGTGCGGCCATGCCACCCCCGGCGAGCTGGCCCGCAAGGAGCATGTGCAGCCGCCGTCGATGACCCGCATCGTGGCCATGCTGGAGGCCAAGGGACTGGTCCGGCTCGAACCGCACCCCGACGACCGCCGTCAGAAGGTCGTCACCCAGACCGAACAGGCCGAGGCGATGCTCGAAGAGAGCCGCCGTAAGCGCAATGCCTGGCTCGCCGAGCTGGCCTCCGGGCTGGACGAGGACGAGTGGGCGAAGGTGCGGGCCGCCGCGCCCGTGCTGGAGAAGCTCGCACAGCTGTAGAAACCCGAGGCCGAGGAGGCGAACCCACTTTGAGTACGGGATCCGGAGCAGACTCCGCCCCCGCACCGAACTCCCAAGAAGACACGGTTTCCGACGACGCGACCGCGACCACTCCGGGCACCGCCCAGGGTGTCGCCGCAGGCCCCGCCGCCACACCGCGCAAGGGCACGTTCAGCTCCCTACGAATTCGTAACTACCGCCTCTTCGCCACCGGCCAGGTGGTGTCCAACACGGGCACCTGGATGCAGCGCATCGCCCAGGACTGGCTGGTGCTCAGCCTCACCGGCTCGTCCGCCGCGGTCGGCATCACCACCGCGCTGCAGTTCCTGCCGATGCTGCTCTTCGGGCTCTACGGCGGCGTCATCGCCGACCGCTTCGCCAAGCGCAAGCTGCTTCTGTTCACCCAGTCCGCCATGGGCCTCACCGGCCTCGCGCTCGCCGTGCTCACACTGAGCGGCCATGTGCAGGTCTGGCACGTCTACCTGGTCGCCTTCGTCCTCGGCCTGGTCACCGTCGTCGACAACCCCTCCCGGCAGGCCTTTGTCTCCGAAATGGTCGGCCAGGACGAGCTGCGCAACGCCGTCAGCCTCAACTCCGCCAACTTTCAGTCCGCGCGGCTGATAGGGCCCGCCGTCGCCGGTGTCCTGATCACCGCTTTCGGCAGCGGCTGGGCCTTTCTGCTCAACGGCCTTTCCTTCCTCGCCCCGATCGCCGGCCTGCTGATGATGCGGACCGCCGAACTCCACAAGGTCGACCGTGTCCCGCGCAGCAAGGGCCAGTTGCGGGAGGGGCTGCGGTATGTGTCGGGGCGTCCCGACCTGATCTGGCCCATCGTCCTGGTCGGCTTCATCGGGACCTTCGGCTTCAACTTCCCGATCTGGCTGACCGCGTTCGTCTACCACGTCTACCACCAGGGCGCCGGCACCTACTCCCTGTTCAACGGGCTGATGGCGGCCGGTTCACTGATCGGCGCACTGCTCGCGGCCCGCCGTGCCACCTCCCGGCTGCGGATGCTGGTCGGCGCGGCGATCCTCTTCGGCGCCCTGGAGATCGCGGCCGCGCTCGCGCCGTCGTTCTGGGTCTTCGCGGCGCTCCTCGCCCCGATCGGCATGGTCGGCCTGACGATCAACGTCACCGCCAATTCGAGCATCCAGATGGCCACCGATCCGCTCATGCGCGGCCGGGTGATGAGCCTGTTCATGATGGTCTTCGTGGGCGGCACCCCGCTGGGCGCACCGGTCGTCGGCTGGATCACCGACGCCTTCGGTGCCCGGATCGGCTTCCTGGCGGGCGGCCTGGTCTCCATGGTGTCCGCGGCCCTCATCGGCCTGATCCTCGCCCGGGTGGGCGGCCTGCGCCTCAAGATCGACCTACGGCGTGGCCGTCGGCACGTCGCCTTTGTGCCCCGGGTCTCGGCCACCACCGCCTCCGCGGAGCAGAACCTGGCTCCGGCGGCGTAGGGCGGTCCGGCGGGAGCGCGTCCGCCGGCCCGGCCCGCGCCCAGGCCGGGGCCGGCCCGAACCGCCCGGGACCGGCCTCCGGGCGGGGGTGGCACGTTTCCCGGCTGATCCGCCGGACGGCACGAGCCCTGCGCCACACTGACCGCATGAGACTCTTCGCCGCCGTCCTGCCCCCCGCGCCCGCGATCGAGGAACTGGCCGCCGAGGTAGCGCAGTTGAAGCAGCTGCCGGCCGCCGACCGGCTGCGGTGGACCGGCCGGGACAGCTGGCACTACACCCTTGCCTTCTACGGCGAGGTGCCCGAGGAGATCGTCCCCGACCTGCGGGAACGCCTGGGCCGCGCCGCCGGTCGCCGCGCCCCCTACGCGCTGCGGATCGCCGGCGGCGGCCGCTTCTCGGACCGGGTGGTGTGGGCCGGGGCGGACGGCGACCGGCCCGCCATGCGCACGCTCGCCGACGCGGCGTCGGCGGCGGCCCGCCGGGCCGGCATCTCCATGGAGGAGCAGCACCGCCCGTACACCCCCCACCTCACCCTCGCCAGAAACCGCGTCCCCGACCTGGACCTGCGCCCGTACGCGACCGCCCTCAAGGACTTCGCCGGGGCCTCTTGGACGGTCGGCGCACTCTCCCTGGTGTGCAGCCATCCGCCCGTCCCCGGCGTGGCGGGCAAGCAGCCCCGGTACGAAACGGTGGGGACCTGGCCGCTGGGCCACTGAGCGCCGCCGGACCCGGCGGCCGGTACCGCCGGACTCCTGTCGGCCGGGTGGCCGGGTACCTCCGTGCCGCCGCCGCCCGCGTACCTCCGTGCCGCCGCCCGCCGGCCGTGTACCCCGGGCCGCTGAAACGTTCGGATCTGCCCCGGTTACGCTCAGAGGGTGGACCCCAAAACCCGTAACCGGATCATGTCCGGCCTGCTCGCCGTCCTGCTCGTCGTCGTGGTCGTGGCGGCGGCGCTGCACTGAGCGATGCCGTGGCCGCTGCCGAGCGCCCGACAGCCGGCCTGACCGGCTGCCGGGCGCACCACGCGCTCACCAGGCGAAGGCCTCCGGGGTCGGGCCGGGGCCGGGGAAGATCTCGTCCAGCGAGGCGAGGAGCTCGTCCGGCAGTTCCAGTTCGACGGCGCGCAGCGCGGAGGCGAGCTGGTCCGTGGTGCGGGGGCCGACGATCGGGCCGGTGATGCCGGGGCGGGTCAGGAGCCAGGCCAGGGCGACCTCGCCGGGCTCCAGGCCGTGCTTGTCGAGCAGGTCCTCGTAGGACTGGATCTGGGCACGGATCGCGGAGTTGGCGAGGGCATCGGCGGAGCGGCCGGCGCCCGAGCGGGCCGCGCCGCCCTCGCGTTCCTTGCGCAGGGCGCCGCCCAGCAGCCCGCCGTGCAGCGGGGACCAGGGGATGACGCCCAGGCCGTAGCCCTGGGCGGCCGGGATGACCTCCATCTCGGCGCGCCGCTCGGCGAGGTTGTAGAGGCACTGCTCACTGACCAGGCCCAGCGAACCGCGGCGGGCGGCCGTCTCGTTGGCGCGGGCGATGTGCCAGCCGGCGTGGTTGGACGAGCCGGCGTAGAGGATCTTGCCCTGCTGGACGAGGACGTCGATGGCCTGCCAGATCTCGTCCCAGGGCGTGTCCCGGTCGACGTGGTGGAACTGGTAGAGGTCGATGTAGTCGGTGCCCAGCCGCTTGAGACTCGCGTCCACCGAGCGCCGGATGTTGAGCGCGGAGAGCTTGTCGTGGTTGGGCCAGACCGGGCCGCCTTCCGGTGCCATGTTGGCGTAGACCTTGGTGCCCAGCACGGTCTTGTCGCGCCGGCCGCCGCCCTTGGCGAACCACGAGCCGACGATTTCTTCGGTACGGCCCTTGTTGGCCCCAAAACCGTAGACGTTGGCGGTGTCGAAGAAGTTGACGCCCGCGCCCTGCGCGGCGTCCATGATGGTGTGGCTGTCGGCCTCGTCCGTCTGAGGCCCGAAGTTCATCGTCCCGAGGACGAGTCGGCTGACCTTGAGTCCGGTGCGTCCGAGCTGCGTGTACTTCATGGTTGTTCAGCCAACGCCTTCGAGTGCTCTCGAAGCAAGGACCACGGGGGGTGGCGGGCACGGCTCGTCGTGGTTCCGGGCGAGGGGCGGGCGTTCCCGCGGGACGTGGATGCCTCAGTGAGCCGACAGCACCCCGTACGGCGCCCCGACCCCCCAGCCCTGATGCATCGCCCCGGCGAACGCCCCCGCGAGCAGTCGCTCCCCCCACTCCGACGGATGTGTCCCGTCGTACGTGGCGCGCTCGGTCTCCCATCCGTCCGGCTCGGAGGCCAGCAGCAACGGCGAGCCGGGGGTGGAGAGATCGGCGACGGCCTTGGCCAGCAGCTCGTTGAAGCGCTCGCACTGCGTGCCGAAATCGGTGTCCGCCGCCGCCCGCACATTGGGTATCACGGGCATCAGCACCGCTCGTATGTGCGGGGCGGCCTCCCGGGCCTGCGCCACGAACTCCCGCACGTTCTCCGCGGTCTGCTCGGCGTTCGTATAGAAGCCGAGGTCGATCAGGCCGAGCGAGACCAGCAGGGTGTCGGCGTCGTACCGGCGCACCATGTCACCGATGACCGGCGCCATGTGCAGCCAGCCCTCGCCCCAGCCGGCGAGATGGCGGCGGGCCTCCTCCGGGAAGCGGGGGTCGGCGTAGGCGGACGAGGTGGGGACGCCCTCGACGGGGTCATGGAGCGTGTGGCGCGGTCCGACGATGCGGTACGGGCCGTCGAACGTCGCGTTCAGGTGCTGCCACATCCGGTAGCGCCACGTGAAGTCGCCGGTGCTCCCCACCGTCATCGAGTCACCGACGAACATGATCCTCATCCGGCCATGATGGCCGAGATCCCCTACTGCTCGGTACGTGACGCTGGACACGCCCCGGGGGGCCGTGCGGTGCGGGCGGGGGTGAGGCGGGCGGTGGCCGCGCCACGCACGGTGGCCCGGGATGGCAGTCTGTGCCCATGCGTTCGCTTCTGTGCGCGGCCGGTGCCGCGGGAATCCTGTGGTCGGCGGCCGTGGTGCCCGCCGCCGCCGACGAGCCCGACGGCTTCACCATCGGCGATCCCCGGATCACCGAGTCCAGCGGCCTGGCGGCCAGCCGGGCGCACCCCGGGATCTACTGGACCCACAACGACAGCGACGACGGCCCGTACGTCTACGCCGTCGACGGCACGTCCGGCCGTACGGTCGCCAGGATCACGCTGCGCGGCATCGGCACCCCGCGCGATGTCGAGGCGATCTCCATCGGCCCGGACGGCGATATCTACGTCGGCGATATCGGCGACAACCTCGGCGGCAGCTGGAACCACGTCTGGATCTACCGCTTCCCCGAACCGAAGAAGCTGCGCGACGCCACGGTCACGGCGACCCAGTTCGATGTGAAGTACGCGGACGGGCCGCGGGACGCCGAAGCGCTGATGGTGCACCCCAAGACCGGCCGGGTCTATATCGCCAGCAAGAAGCAGGACGGCGGTGGCGCCCTCTACGAGGGCCCGCAGCGGCTCACCACCTCCGGCACCAACGTCTTCCGCAAGGTCGCGCCGATCGACCTGTGGGTGACCGATGGTGCGTTCTCCCCCGACGGCACCCGTCTCGTGATGCGCAGCTACTTCGGCGCCCGGATCTACCGCTGGCAGGACGGCCGCCCGAAGGACCTCGGCAGCGTGGGCGTACCCGTCCAACAGCAGGGCGAATCGGTCACCTTCACCCCCGACGGCCGCACCCTGATGTACGGCTCGGAGGGCAGCGACAGCGACGTCAAACCGGTCGGCCTGAGCGACAACCAGCTGCCGGACGCGGCAAAGGACGACCCGGCGAACGGCGACGACGCCAACAGCCAGGGCGGGAAGGGAAGTTCGGGCACGGACCTGGACCCCAGCTTCATCAAGGGGGCGATGGTCTTCGCCGTCGCCACGGCGCTGGTCGTCGGGCTGCGCAGGCTGCTGCGGCGGCGATAGGCGCGGGGGAGCGGCCGGTCCTTAGATCCCCAGCCCCGATTCCTCCGCCGTCCGCTCCCGGCCCGCCTCGCCCTCGACCAGCCGCAGCTCGTAATGGAGCGTCCGGTCCTTCTTCAGCCGGTGCGCCAGCGGCACCAACAGGCCGTGGAGGAGGGGGTACTTCCGGGTCAGCGAACGCTCGGCGCGCCGGTACTCCCGGGTCTGCGGGTCCAGCAGCCGCACCCGTGCCTGCACGGCGGGCCCGGTGGGGCGGCCCCGCCAGGTGGCGGCGCAGATCTCCACCTCCGGGAAGTTCCGCATCCGCTTGGCCTTCCAGGCGCTGCTGTACGTACGGATATAGGCGTGGTCGCCGTCGACGGCGATATTGACCGGCGTGCCGACGCCGGTGCCGTCCCGCTTGAACGTGGTCAGCAGAACCGCCCCCTGCCGCTCGAAGGGGGCGAGGCCGGGGCTCGGGGGATTCGTCATGGCTCCCATACAGGCACATCCGGCCCGTTTCGTCATGCCGCGGTACGCCCGTTCGGGCGGCTACGGGGTCTTTGCTCCCTCCATACGGCGACGCGGCCACGCGGCTTGACGGAGCGTCGGCCGGTCGCCCGTTCCTTCCCTCGGTGAAGGCGGCGGCGAGGTTGCCGGGCCGGCACGACGCACAGGCCCCGGCGGTTGCCCGCCGGGGCCTGGGATGACGCGTACGGACTGACCGTTACAGCTTGCCGATCACATGGTCGATGCAGGCCGTCAGTGCCTCGACGTCCGACGGGTCGATCGCCGGGAACATCGCGACCCGCAGCTGGTTGCGGCCGAGCTTGCGGTACGGCTCGGTGTCGACGATGCCGTTGGCGCGCAGGGCCTTGGCGACGGCCGCGGCGTCGATGTCGTCGTCGAAGTCGATGGTGCCGATGACCTGCGAGCGCTTGGCCGGGTCGACGACGAACGGGGTGGCGTACTTGGAGTCCTCGGCCCAGCCGTAGAGGGTGCGCGAGGAGGTGGCGGTGCGGCGGACCGCCCAGTCCAGACCGCCCTGGCCGTTGATCCACTCCAGCTGCTCATTGAGCAGGAAGAGGGTGGACAGCGCGGGGGTGTTGTACGTCTGGTTCTTGAGGGAGTTGTCGATCGCCGTGGGCAGCGAGAAGAACTCCGGGATGTGGCGGCCGGAGGCGTGGATGGCGCGGGCGCGCTCCAGGGCGGCGGGGGAGAAGGCCGCCAGCCACAGACCACCGTCGGAGGCGAACGACTTCTGCGGGGCGAAGTAGTAGACATCGGTCTCGGTGATGTCCACGGGCAGGCCGCCGGCGCCGGAGGTGGCGTCGACCAGCACCAGCGCGCCCTCGTCGGCGCCCGCGACCCGCTTGATGGGGGCGGCGACACCGGTGGAGGTCTCGTTGTGGGTGAAGCCGTAGACGTCCACGCCCTGCTCCGCCTCCGGGTCCGGGTGGCTGCCCGGGTCGGCGGAGATGACGGTGGGCTCGTCCAGCCACGGCGCCAGCTTGGCGGCCTTGGCGAACTTCGAGGAGAACTCACCGAAGCTGAGGTGCTGGGACTTGCGCTCGATCAGGCCGTGCGTCGCGATGTCCCAGAACGCGGTGGAGCCGCCGTTGCCGAGCACGACCTCGTAGCCCTCGGGGAGCTGGAAGAGGTCGCGTACGCCGTCGCGCACCGCGCCGACCAGGTTCTTGACCGGGGCCTGGCGGTGGGACGTGCCGAGAAGGGAGCTACCGGTGGCGGCGAGGGCGCCGAGCGCCTCCGTACGCACCTTGGAGGGGCCCGCGCCGAAGCGTCCGTCGGCGGGCTTGATGTCAGCGGGAATCTGGATATCAGCCACGGGAGAAGCCTAATCCGTCGTGCTGCGGGGTTCGGCGGCGCGTCCAGCCGGTGAGATGACGGCTGCTCGTACGGTGGACGTGCCGGGGAGGGGCGTTATCGGGACGGGGTGTCCGCCGCGTAGACGGCGGTGAGGGTGGCGGCGGCCTCGGCCATCACCCGGCGGGCCTCGGGCGGGTCGAGTACTTCGAGGGAGTCGCCGAACTGCAGCAGCTGACGGACGGCACCGAGGACCGGGTAGGCCAGCTCGATGGTGGCCCAGCCGGCCCCGGAGCCCTCGTCGGCCCCGGAGCCCTCGTCGGCCCAGGTGCCCTCGCGGTCCCCGGTCCCGGCGCCTTCGCCGTTTCCTGCCTCCGCGCTGTCCCCTGAGGCCTCCTCGCCGTCGCGTGAGTCCTCGCCCTCACCCGTACGGGGCGGCCCGGTCAGCGCCCCGCCGAGGATCCGTACGGCCAGGTCGAGCCGGTCGCGGCGGATCCGGGCGGTCACCCTGACGCCCGCGGGCCGCTCCTCCACCTGCCGCCGCAGCTGCCGCCAGACCTCGGCGAGTTCGACGCCCGCGCGGCGCCGTACGGGGGCGTCGGTGAGGGCCGCCGACGCCACCCGGTCGGCCCGGAAGAGCTGCGGTCCGCCGCGCCGGTCCGCGACGAGGTACCAGGTTCCGGCCTTGGCCACCAGCCCGTACGGGTCGACGGTGTACGTCCGCAGCCGGGTCTCGCCGCTGTGGCGGTAGCGGATGCGCAGCCGTCGGTCGGTGAAGACGGCGGTGTGGAGTTCGTCCAGGTCGACGGCGGGGCGCGGGCCGCTCATCCACTTGTCCGGGTCGACCAGGATGCGGCTGCCGGCCAGCTCCGCGGCCGGCCGGTGCGGGGCGGGCAGCGCCGCCATCACCTTGCGCAGCGCCGAGCCGAGCGCCTCGTCCAGACCGAGCGCGGTGTGCGCACCCTGCGCGGCCAGGATGAACAGGGCGCGCGCCTCGTCGGTGGTCATCCCGGTGACGTCCGTACGGAAGCCGGGCAGCAGCGCGATCCCGCCGTGCCGGCCGCGTTCGGCGTAGACCGGCACCCCGGCCGCCGACAGCGACTCGATATCGCGGTAGACGGTCCGGGCGGATACCTCCAGCCGCTCGGCGAGCTCCCCGGCCGGCACCCGGCCGCGGGTCTGCAGGAGCAGCAGGATCGAGAGGAGCCGGTCCGATTTCACAGGCGCATTTATATATGACGGCGGGTGTCAAGTTATCGCGGCAGAGTGCGCGGCATGGAGATCAACGACCTCGCACGGACGCACCACGCCCCCGCTCTCGACCCCGTCGCCCTGCACACCCTCATCCGCGAGTCCCAGGGCCCCGTCCTCGTCCCCGGCGACGACGCCTACGACGCCGAACGGTCCGGATTCCAGCGGGCGTACCGGCACCGGCCGGCCGTGATCGTCGGTGCGGAGTGCGCCGGGGACGTCGTCGCCGCCGTGCGCTTCGCCCGCGCTCAGGGCCTGCCGGTCGCCGTCCAGGCCACCGGGCACGGGCTGTCCGCCGCCACCGACGGCGGGCTGCTGATCAGTACGCGGCGGATGGCCGGGGTGCGGGTGGACGCGGCGGCCCGTACCGCGCGGGTCGAGGCGGGTGTCGTCTGGGGGCAGGTCATCGAGGCGGCGGCCCCGTACGGGCTCGCGCCGCTCAACGGCTCCTCCCCGGGCGTCGGCGTCATCGCGTACACCCTCGGGGGCGGCGTCGGGGTGCTGGCCCGTACCTATGGCTTCGCCGCCGACCAGGTGCGCTCCGTCGACCTCGTCACCGCCGACGCCCGGCAGCGGCAGGTCACCGCGGACAGCGATCCCGAGCTGTTCGGGGCGCTGCTCGGCGGCGGTCACGGCCTCGGGGTGGTGACCGCGATGGAGTTCGGGCTGGTGCCGGTGGCCCGGCTGTACGGCGGGCAGCTGGTGTTCGGCGGCGAGCAGCTCGAAGAGGCGTCGGCCGCGTATCTGCGCTGGACCGCGACCGTCCCGGACGAGCTGACCTCGTCGCTCGCGCTGATCGCCTACCCGGACCTCCCGCAGCTGCCCGAGCCGCTGCGCGGCCGCTATCTCGCGCAGATCCGGATCGCCTACACGGGGAGCGCCGAGGAGGGCGAGCGGCTGGTGGCGCCGCTGCGGGCGGTGGGGCCCCGGGTGAGCGACGAGCTGCGCGAGATGCCGTACGCCGAGTCGCACACCATCCACCGGGACCCGAGCGATCCGCATGCCTACGACGGTGACAATGCGCTGCTCAGCGGGCTGGACACGGCCGCGCTGCACCGGGTGGCCGCGCTGACCGGGCCGGACGCGCCGACGATGTGCGTGGTCCAGCTCAACCATCTCGGGGGTGCGATGGCGCGGCGGGGCGGGCCGGACGAAGTGGCCGGTGCCGTCGGCCACCGGGACGCCCGGTTCGCGCTGCGGCTGCTGTCGCCGCTGATCGGATCGGATACGGGCGAGGACTTGGGCGACGGCACGGGCGAGGGGTCCGGCGCCGACCGGTCCGGCCCCGATGCGCACCGCTCCGACGGGCCCGGCTGCGATGAGCCGTGCGCCGACGGACCCGATGCCGCCCTCGCGACCGTACGGGCGCTGCACGCCGAGGCGCTGGCGGCCGTCGCGCCCTGGCGGATCGGCCGGAGCGTGAACTTCCTCTTCGGCCCGCACGGGGAGCGGCCGGACGCCCCGGAGGTGGCACGCAGTGTGCACGACGCCGACGACCACCGGCGGCTGGCCGGGCTCAAGGCCCGCCACGACCCGGAGAACGTCTTCCGCTTCCACCCGTCCGGGGCCGCGGCGGCCGGCCGGACACCGGCCGCCGCTCACGGCTGACCGCTCACCACCGCCCCCGACCGGCCCCGGCCACCGACCCCAACTCACGGCCCCGTCGATGCCCCATGAACCCGCTCCAGTGGGCAGGCTGGAGACATGGCTGATCGTACGGAGACGGAGAAGCGGAACCTGGCGAAGGAGTTGGCGGCCGCGGTACGGGGGGAGGTCTCGTTCGCCGCGGCCGACCGGGCACTGATGACGATGGACGCGTCCAATTACCGGCGGGTGCCCAAAGCGGTGGTCGCGCCCCGGGACGCCGAGGACGTCGCGGCAGCGCTGCGGGTGTGCCGGGAACACGGGGTGCCGGTGGTGCCCCGCGGCGGCGGGACCAGTATCGCCGGGCAGGCGACCGGTACCGGCGTGGTGCTGGACTTCACCCGGCACATGCGACGGATCGAGTCACTGGACCCCGCCGCCCGCACCGCCGTCGTCCAGCCCGGCGTCATCCTGGACGACCTGCGGGCGGCGGCCGGACAGCACGGACTGACCTTCGGACCCGACCCCTCCACCCACAGCCGCTGCACCCTCGGCGGCATGATCGGCAACAACTCCTGCGGCTCGCACTCGGTGGCCTGGGGCACCACCGCCGACAGCGTCCGCGAGCTGGAGCTGCTGACGTACGGCGGCGAGCGGGTGCGGGCCGGCCGCGGCACCGGCCCCACCGGCGCCCCCACCGGACTGCCCCCGCGGCTGCGGGACGGCGTCAAGGCCCTGGTCGACGCGGAGTTGGCGCTGCTGCGCACCGGCTACCCCGACCTCCCCCGCCGGATCTCCGGCTATGCCCTGGACGCGCTGCTGCCGGAAGCGGGCACCGACCTCGCCCGCGCCCTCACCGGCAGCGAGGGCACCCTCGGCGTGCTGACCGAGGCCACCGTGCGCCTGGTGGAGACTCCGGCGGCGCGGGCCCTCGCCATCCTCGGCTACCCCGACGAGAGCGCGGCGGCCGAGGCCGCGCACACCCTGCTGCCGCACCGGCCGATGACCGTCGAGGGGATGGCCGCCGACCTCGTGGGCAGCGCGGCCGGACTGCCCAAGGGCGGCGCCTGGCTGTTCGTGGAGATGGGCGGCGCGAGCCCCGGCGAGGCGACGGCACGGGCCGAGGCGCTCTGCCGGGCGGCGGCCGCGGACGGCGCCACCGACCACACCGTCGTCACCGACCCGGGCGGCCAGCGCGCCCTGTGGCGGATCCGCGAGGACGCCTCCGGCACCGCGACCCGGCTGCCCGACGGCAGCGAGGCCTGGCCCGGCTGGGAGGACTGCGCCGTACCGCCGGACCGGCTCGGCCCGTACCTGCGGGACTTCCGCGCCCTGCTGACCCAGCACGGCCTGCGCGGCACGCCCTACGGTCACTTCGGCGACGGCTGTATCCACGTCCGTATCGACTTCGATCTGCTGAGCGCGCCCGGCATCCGCCGCTTCCGGGAGTTCTCCTACGACCTGGGCGACCTGGTGGTGGCGCACGGCGGCTCGCTCTCCGGCGAGCACGGCGACGGCCAGGCCCGCGCCGAACTGCTCCCGAAGATGTACGGCCCGGAACTCGTCGGCCTCTTCGAGCGGTTCAAGTCGCTCTGGGACCCGGCCGCCGGGCTCAACCCGGGCATGCTCGTCCGTCCCGCACGGCTCGACGAGAACCTCCGCTTCGAGCTGCTGCCCAAGCGCCCCGTACCGGTCGAGTTCGGCTACCCGCACGACAACGGGGACTTCTCCGCGGCCGTACGGCGCTGCGTCGGCGTCGCCAAGTGCCGTAACACCGCGACCGGTCCGGGCTCGACGGACGTCATGTGCCCGTCCTTCCGGGCCACCGGCGAGGAGCAGCACTCCACCCGCGGCCGGGCCCGGCTGCTGCACGAGATGCTGGCCGGCGAGGTGATCACGGACGGCTGGCAGTCGCCGGAGGTACGCGATGCCCTCGACCTCTGCCTGTCCTGCAAGGGGTGCCGCAGCGACTGCCCCGTAGGGGTCGACATGGCCACCTACAAGGCGGAGTTCCTGCACCACCACTACGAGGGCCGGCGGCGCCCCGCCGCGCACTACTCCATGGGCCGCCTCCCCCAGTGGCTGCACGCCGCGGCCCCCGCCGCACCCGCCCTCAACGCCCTCGCCCGTACACCGCTGGCCGCCGTCGGCAAACGCCTCGGCGGGATCGCGCCCGAGCGCCCGATCCCCGAGCTGGCCACCGAGACCTTCACCCGCTGGTGGTGGCGCCGCCGGAAGACGGCGGCCCCCGAGGCCCCTTCCGGTTCCGGCCGCACGGTCATCCTCTGGCCCGACACCTTCACCAACCACCTCTCCCCGGAGGTCGGCCGGTCCGCCGTACGCGTCCTGGAGGCCGCCGGACTGCGTCCCCTCCTCCCCCCGACCGCACCCCCGCGCCCGGCCGGGTCCCCTCCGCTGCCGCGCCGCCACCGCCCTCTGTGCTGCGGCCTGACCTACGTCTCCACCGGCCAGCTCGACCAGGCCCGCGCGGTGATGCGCCGTACGGTCGACACCCTCAGCCCCCTGCTCCGCGACGGCCACCCCCTGGTCGTCCTCGAACCGAGCTGCGCCGCCGCCCTGCGCACGGACCTCCCGGAACTCCTGTCCGACGATCCCCGGGCCGCCCAACTGGCCGACTCCGTACGGACCTTCGCGCAGGCCTTGGAGGAACTGGCCCCCGACTGGCAGCCCCCGCGCATCGACCGCCCCGTCGCCGGCCAGACCCACTGCCACCAGCATGCCGTCCTGGGCGACGCGGCCGACCGCCGCCTGCGCGAACGCGCGGGCCTCACCGGCCGGCTGACGGGCGGCTGCTGCGGCCTCGCCGGAAACTTCGGCTTCGAGCGCGGCCACTACGACGTGTCGGTGGCCTGCGCGGAGGACCAACTCCTCCCCGCCGTAAGGGAATCCCCCGAGGGGACGGAGGTCCTCGCCGACGGCTTCTCCTGCCGGACCCAGCTCGATCAGCTGGGCGACCGGCCGGGACGGCATCTGGCGCAAGTGCTGGCGGAGGCGTTGGGGGAGGAGGGCACCTGAGGCGAGCCCACGGTGGCCGCCCTCCGCCGGGCCGCCGCGACGGTGCTGCGGGGCGCGCCGGGGGGCCGTGAGGTCGGTGCCGGGGACGTCGTCGGCTCCGGCACCGTGGCCTGCGGGCGTCGAGGAGCGGCGTGGGCCCGCCGCTACCCGGCGGCGAACGCCGACCGCATCCGCCTGCTGTTCACGATCAGCACGACACCCAGCAACAGGACTCCGCACAGGGCCTGTTCGGCCTTCAGCCACACCGGGAAGGCGCCGGGCAGCGCGATGATGACCGCGATGGCCGCCGGCATGATGCCGGACGCCAGCCGCAGCCGCAGATAGGACCGGCTGTGGCCGCGGCCGGTCCGCGCCGCGAACGAGACCATGAGCAGGGAGGTCGCGACGACGATGGACGCGCGCACCCACACGGCGTCGGTCACGAGGTCGGGGTGGTGACGCAGCAGGATGATGGCGAGCAGCGTGAGCCCGCTGAGTACGGCGTAGCAGCCGACGAGCAGCTTGGTGCTGCGCAGTGCCCGCCGGAGGTGCGGATGGCGGAGGTCTCCGCCGGACGGTGCGACGGAGTGCGGCCTCGGGGAGTTCATGGTGATCCTTTCTGCGTCGTGCGCACCGCGGCTCCCGGCGTCCGGGAGGGCGTGACGCGCGGGGTGACCGGATGCGGCATGGTCGTGCCCCACGGGGAGGTGACGGTGGGACCGTGGCCGCGCGAGCCGCAACAGGCGTTGCGGTGGCGGCTCCTGCCGCGCGGACGGCCGGTTCCAGGGTCGCCCCCGCCCGCTGCCGCTTCATCGTTCACACGGACGAGACGCTGCCCCGGCCGGCCTCAGGGACCTCCCGGGGCCGCCCCGTAGTGGATTTGCTCAGCAACCGGTTTCTTGGAACAGCTGGACCAAACTGTGCTGGCGTGGTTTCAGCCCGTCGCCTACCTTGTGGCACCATTCGGTGTACGCCGACTCGGAATTCGGTGACTGCGGCATTGCGTGCATCGTTGTATATCCAGCAAGGGGCGTCATGGAGAACAGAGCGACCGACGGGCTCTGTTGATCACGTTCTGCGCCTCGGTGCCGTAGACGGCGGACTCCCGGAGTGTGTTCCAGACGTTCAGGTACAGGGCGATGCTGTCGGCGTCCTCCAGCCACAACTCTGCATGCCAGTCCTCGGTGACTGCCAGCCGGTTGTCCAGCACGTAGAAGCCGTTGGCCGTAGGAATCTTGAGCGATGCGCTGAAGGGCACTATCCCTAGCTCTACCGTGTCCAGGCCGATCACGCCTGTGAGGCGGTCCAGCTGGGCGGCGAGCGCTGAGGGAGGGCAGATCCGGGCATGCAGCGCCGCCTCCCACATGATGATGCGGAACTTCCTGCCGGGCTGGTACAGCAGCTCTTGGCGCCGTAGCCTGGCTCGTACAGCTTCATCCGTGTCGCGCGGAGAATTCTGGAGTTCCGCGTAGCGGGTAAAAATGTGCCGGGCATAATCGGCCGTCTGAAGCATTCCTTCGATGACAGATTCTTGCCAGCCGTGTATGACCTTGGTCCGCGCCACTTCGGTGTTCCAGTTTTCTTGTACTGGACGATGTCCCGAAGCAAGTTGACGCCGCCACGACCGGATCTGTGATTCGAAACCTTGTAGGCGCGCATACAGCTCGGTGAATGCCTCGGGCTGTTCAGTGGCGTCCACCCACGCTCGAAGGTCTTCCGGGCTGGCGGTCTGCTTCCCGTTTTCCAGCTTGTAGATTTTTGAATGTGTCCAGCCGAGACGTTGTGCCAGCTGGGGCCCGGTAAGCCGGCCTCCCGGGCGCGAGATGCGGAGTTCGCGCAGGCGCACTCCGAGCGCGGCTCGCGCTTGTTGGTAGTCCGTACTCACCGGGTACGACTCACTCCTCGGTTGCGGCTACCAGCGCCGCGAACTCTTCGTAGGGGGAGGAGTGATGCAGCGCGGCATCGCGTGCCTGGGCGTACCGCATCACTTCCGCGGGATTCGTGATCAATTCGACGTGCAGGAGAGTGTCGGCCTCGTCGAAGTGCAGCAGTGCGATGAACCTTGAGTCGAAGATCCAGAAGTCTTCGGCGGGAAGTTGAAGCCGCTCAGCGTCGGCGCGCCACAGGTTGCGCATCTCCTCTCCTGTGGCTGAGTTGCGCTTCGCGTTGTCGAGTAGGTACAGCTGGCCGGTAGTCGGAGGATTATCGATGATGCGCACCCGGCCGACGCGCTTACCGACTGTCGTTTGTGCACGCATGTTCCTGCACCATTCGTCGTCGGGATCCCATGTCACAGTGCCCGTCTCGACGAACTCGCGGTAGGTCTCGTCCTCGCGGTCGGAGGCATAGCCCCGGCGGCTCTCCAGACGCCATGCCGAATGTTCGAACGTCTTGAAAAGCTGGGCGAACTCGGCCAAGTTGATGATCTTGGGCACGCGCGTGACCTCCTTGGGGCCGAAATCAACGAGTAGCTCCGGTGGCACGACCACTGCGATCTCGCCGTCGTATAAGTGCTGGAGTTGGCCGAGGTCTTCGGGGTGGGTGAGCGGCTTACCTTGCACGATCCACTCGCCCGTGTCTAAGTCCTCGTGCAGGGCGGGGCAGCCGCCGCTGCCGCTGTTGGTGCCGTTGAAACGCAGTCGCCGTGCCATGGCTTTCTCCCTCGTGACGGGGGTGTGAGCCTCCAGCATCACCGGGCCTCGGAGTCCCGCACCACAGCTTGTACTTGCTCGTGTGAGAACAGGCGAGAACATTCGGCCATTCTCCGAGGACATGGGAGAACATTGCCTGGTGGCGTCATCTTTCGCTTCCTAACGTCCTGCTCATGACCGCACCAACAGACGCAGCAGTGGCGGAACTCGTCGAGGCGACCGGATGAGTACTCCCACGAGCGCATCCATGACGCACAAGTGCCCCGAGTGCCACGACCTTGAGCGCGGCCGGAAGCAGGCCGCAGCGGCCAGGGATCTCAGCAGGGTGACCGACTTCGATGTCCTCATCGTGCGCCATCGTGCGAGGCACCGGACGAAGCCGTGAAGGGGCGGGGAACGCAAACTCCCGCCCCGGCCGCCATTCCCTGGGCAGGACACGGCCGGAGCGGGCGGGCCCGCGAGGGGCCCTCGCAAGTGCACGACGACGCGCGGACCGACCGTGCGTCGACACAGCACCCGAGGAGAGCACCATGCGATACCGCCTCGATCCGGTCAAGTACGGCGGCGATGAGGGCGACAACGAGGGCGACAACGAGGGTGACAACGAGGGCGACAACGAGGGCGACAACGAGGGCGACAGCGAGGGCGGCAGTCCCAACGGAGGCTGTGGCGACGGCCAAGGCTGTGGCCGTCAGGAGTCCGTGGACCGGGCGGCCCCGTCCCTCCACGGGGGCGTGGGCCGCTCCTTCGGAGCAGTTCATGCACCGCGTTCGCACCAGGGAGAGAGATGGCCGGACCCCACCACCACGCCTACGTCTGGCTCGGCAGCGGCGACGGGCTCGTGAAGCCGGGTTCGAGGGCGACGGGATTACGCCTGCCCGGCGCGGTAGTCCGGCAGGGTCGGCAGGGTCGGCAGAGGCGGTGGTCCGGCAGGCCGGACCAGGTCGTTCGTGCGGTCGTCATCCGCCCGGGCCTCGCCAGATATTGCTGAAGGCCTCCTCGTCGATGGCTCGCCGTTGGCGTTCGAATTCCAGCTCGTTCACCGCGTCGGTGACGGCGGCGAGCACTGTCTCCACCGCGGTGTCGTCCACGTTCGCAGGTTCCTCTGTCCGCTCGCCGCGGATTCCGAGGGGCGCCGCAAGGCCGGCGAGGAGGGGCTCGCCCGAGGTCCAGCGGCTCGCCGCCCCGCGGCGTGCGGGCGAATCGGCCAGCGTCATCTGGCCGCCGGTCCGGAAGGGTAGCCAACGGCTGCGGGGTTGCCGAGTGAGCTGCCCTTCCTCCTCGAGGGCGGCGAGGTAGGCCGTGGCGAGGCCGCGGCCTCTGCGCCACAGCCAGTCGTAGACCGACTCGTACGGCGGCTGTTGGTCGAGTGACGACGCGGCCTCGTCCATGAGGCGATCGGCCACGGCCGGACGGTAGCCCGGCACGATGCGGTCGCCGTCCAGGCTGATGGCTTGCGCGTCCAGGAGGTCGATCAGCTCGGCGCCCGCGAGCGCGAGCGACAGACTGCCGCGCTCCAGAGTGCGACTGGATTCCAGGTCCATGGCGACGAACAACAGGTCCCGCGGTGTGGTCATGAAGGGCTCCACGTCAGCGCATCAGGAGCATGAGCATGCTTGGGCATCGGGAGCGACGCTTGGGCATCCGGAGTGATGCGTCGCTGGGCGACCGGCCCGGCATCCGGTGGGACGCCGAGTGGCACCGGGCGGCGCTGGGCGCCACCGGAGGGCGCCGGGTGGGTCTCTCCGCCCGTCGGTGAGCGTTCCTCCTACGAGCTTATGGAGCGAAGGCGGTAGCTGCATCCCACGGGGATCCGGGATGCGGGCCGCAGCGGCCGGCGTCGTCTCAGCCGGTGTGCGGTGCCTTTCCTCCGGTGCCCGGTGCCTCTCCGCCCGTCGTTCTCCCGATGACCTCGTGGGCCAGCCTGACCAGGTCCGGAATCCGTGGATGCCCCGGGCCGTCGCGCCAGGCGATGACCACCGGGACGGGCGGGGCGTCGGTCAGCGGGACGTAGGCCATGGACGGGTGGGGGTGCATGTCGGCGGTGGCGGAGGTGGTGACGCCCACGGCGCGGCCGCCGGTGATGGCGGCCAGCCAGTCGTCGGTGTTGCCGATGGTGATCGTCGAGGCGGGGCGGGCCGACGCGGGCCACAGGTCGAGGGTGGTGGTGCCGGAGACGGTGTTGAGGGCGATGGTGCGGTCGGTCAGGTCGGTGAGGGAGAGGGCGGTGCGGAGGGCCAGCGGGTCATCGGCGGGGAGCCCGGCGACCCTGGGCTCGGTGGCGAGCTGGTCGGTGATCAGGCCGGGGGCGCGGACCTCGCCGCGCAGCAGGGCCGCGTCCACATCGCCGCGGGCGAGACCGGCCGTGCGGTCGTCGACGCGGAGGAGTTCGAGCGGGGTTTCCGGGTGCTCCTCGTGCCAGCGGCGCAGCAGGGCGGTGGTGTCCGTACCCGCGGCCGACCAGGCGTGGCCCAGACGGAGCGGCCAGGCGGTGTGGGGTGCGTGGCCGAGCGCCCGGTCGAAGGCGGTCACCGCGATCGCGGCCTGGTCGCGGAAGGAGAGGCCGTCGGGGGTGAGCGCGAGGTGGTGGGTGGAGCGGTCGACGAGGCGGACGCCCCTCTCCTGCTCCAGCTGGCGCAGGGTGCGGGAGACGGCCGGCTGGGTCAGATGGAGGCGCTCGGCGGCGCGGGTGATGCTCAGGGTGTCGGCGATGGCGAGAAAGCAGCGGAAATGACGCAGCTCGATGCTCATGCGTGCGGAGCATAACAACAGGGAAACGCGCATTTCACGGACCGGAAGAAGGCCCCGTAGCGTGGTGGCGTGAACGCTTCGCCCGAGAACCCCGATGGCCGAGTTTCTGCCTCTCCCGTCCCCACCGTGCCGACCGCGGACGGGGGGATTCCGCATCCCGTACCGCCGTCGCCCGAGGTGCTGACGGCGGAGGCCCAGGCCGGGACCGCCGGGGCGTCGGGTGCGCGCGGGCGGCTCGCTTCGGTGGCGCTGGTCATCGGCGGGATCGTCTCGCTGCAGTTCGGCTCGTCGGTGGCCGTGCTGCTCTTCCCGCGGGCCGGTGCGCTGGGTGTGGTCACGCTGCGGCTGGTCGTCGCCTCTCTGGTGCTGCTGCTCGTCTGCCGACCCAAGCTGCGTGGCCACTCGCGGGGCGACTGGGCCACGGTGCTCGCCTTCGGCGTCGCCCTGGCCGGCATGAACTCGCTCTTCTACCAGGCGATCGACCGCATTCCGCTGGGGGCCGCGGTCACCCTGGAGTTCCTCGGGCCGCTGATCCTGTCGGTGGCGACCTCGCGCAGGCTGTTGAGCCTGGTGTGGGCGGCGCTGGCGCTGGGCGGCGTGGTGCTGCTGGGGCGCGAGGGTTTCGACGGGCTCAACCTCACCGGCGCGGCGTTCGCGCTGGCCGCCGGTGGTCTGTGGGCCGCCTACATCCTGCTCTCCGCCCGTACGGGACAGCGCTTCCCGCAGGCGGACGGGCTGGCGCTGGCGATGACCGTCGCGGCGCTGCTGAGCCTGCCGTTCGGCATCGTCAGTGCGGGCAGCGCCCTGCTGAATCCGGTCACGGTGGGGCTGGGCGCCGCGGTCGCCCTGATGTCGTCCGTCATGCCCTACACCCTGGAACTGCTCGCCCTGCGCAAGCTCCCGGCCTCCGGCTTCGCCGTGATGATGAGCCTGGAGCCGGCCGCCGCGGCCACCGCCGGGTTCCTCGTCCTGCACCAGGCGCTGGGCTGGGCCGAAGTACTGGCGATCGGGCTGGTCGTGGTCGCGAGTGTGGGGGCGGTACGGAGCGCGGGGGCGGGCTCGCACTGAGCCGCGTCCCGCTGCGGCGCCCTCGGGCCGCCCCGTACGGGTCGCGCTGAGATGCCTGTACGGGGCGTGCTGACGAAGCCCGTAGGGGCGCGCTGACGACGCCTGTACGGGTCGCGCTGACGACGCCCCTACCGCCCGGCTCCGATGACGGCCCCCGTACGCCGACGACGGCCCGACGGACCTCTCCCGTTGCGTGGCGGGCCCGTTGTTCGTGACCGGGAACGCGCCGTCCGGGACCCGGGTACCGCCGTCACCCTTCCCGCCGGACGCCGGCACCGGATCGAAGTCGCCGAGCACGGCGACGTGTTGGCCCTCACGCGGGCCGCCGAGATCCGCCTCGAACCGGTCGTCCCGGAGGGGACGGCCTACTGACCCCCGGCCGGCGGCCATGTCTCAAAGGCGGCGGCGGAACAGAAAATCATGCAGGCGTGCTTGATTGTTTCTGGGTGCGCTGCCACGCTCGGAGCGCACCCGCACCACACCGCACCGCATGGCCGCAGCGCTCCGCCGCGGCCATCGCCGCATGCCAACATGCCCCGCTGCCACGGCAGTCGGGTCGATGAGGGGAGTGTCGCGTGTCCGATCCCGGCGCCGTACTGGCGGATCTCAGGGCGGAGAGCGAGGGGCTGGACGCGCTGGTCGCCGGGCTGTCGGCCGAGCGCTGGGCGGCCCCGACGCCCGCCGAGGGCTGGACCGTCACCCACCAGATCGCCCATCTGGCCTGGACCGACCGGCAGGCGCTGCTGTCGGCCACCGACCCTGAGGGGTTCACGCGGGCCGTCCAGGAGGCGTTCGCCGCGCCGCTGACCTTCGTCGACGAGGCCGCCGAGGCGGGAGCGAAGGCCCCGCCCGCCGAGCTGCTCGCCGGCTGGCGCGACGGCCGCGAGGAGCTGCTGCGGGTGCTCGCCGCACGCCCGACGGGCGAGAAGCTGCCCTGGTACGGCCCGCCGATGAGCGTGGCGTCGATGGCCACCGCGCGGCTGATGGAGACCTGGGCGCACGGGCAGGACATCGCCGATGCGCTGGGTGTCGTCCGGCTCCCCACCGCCCGGCTGCGGCATATCGCCCGGATCGGGGTGCGGACCCGCAACTTCGCCTATGCGACGCATCAACTCGCCCCGCCCGACGAGGAGTTCAGGGTCGAACTGCGGGCGCCGGACGGCACCGTGTGGGAGTACGGGCCGCCGGAGGCCGGGCAGCGGGTGACCGGGGACGCGCTGGAGTTCTGTCTGCTGGTGACCCAGCGGGCGCACCGCGCCGATCTGCCGTCCCTGCGGACCGAAGGGGCGGACGCGGAACGCTGGCTGGGGATCGCCCAGGCCTTCGCGGGCCCGCCGGGGAAGGGCCGGGAGCCGTCCGGGAAGGGCGACGCCTCATGAGCGGCGCCCGCCCCGTGAACGCCACGGGCCGAGCGGACGACCCGGAGCCCGTACGCCCCTTGGGCGCCGACCCCGCCATCCTCCGCGTCGGCAACGCCTCCGGCTTCTACGGCGACCGCTTCGACGCCTTGCGCGAGATGCTCACCGGCGGGCCTCTCGACGTCCTGACCGGCGACTATCTCGCCGAGCTGACCATGCTGATCCTCGGCCGGGACCGTCTGAAGGACCCCACGCGCGGATACGCCAAGACCTTTCTGCGGCAGCTGGCGGACGGGCTCGGGCTGGCCGTCGAGCGCGGGGTGCGGATCGTCGCCAACGCGGGCGGACTGAACCCTGCCGGACTCGCCGATGCCGTACGGGAGTTGGCGGACAAGGTCGGGGTGCCCGTACGCGTGGCACATGTGGAGGGCGATGATCTGCTGGCGCGCGGGGGGTGGGGCGAGGGCGTGCTGACCGCCAACGCCTATCTGGGCGGCGGGGGGATCGCGGCATGTCTGCGGGCCGGTGCCGATGTGGTGGTGACCGGGCGGGTCACCGATGCCGCGCTGGTCAGCGGCGCGGCCCAGGCGCACTTCGGCTGGCGGCCGCAGGATCTGGACCAGCTGGCCGGGGCGGTGGTCGCCGGACACGTCCTCGAATGCGGCACCCAGGCCACCGGCGGCAACTACTCCTTCTTCGGCGCCCACGACCTGCTGCGGCCCGGCTTCCCGCTCGCCGAGATCGCCGCCGACGGCAGCTCGGTGATCACCAAGCACCCGGGGACCGGCGGCGCGGTCACCACCGGCACGGTCACCGCCCAACTGCTGTACGAGACGGCCGGTGCCCGCTACGCCGGGCCCGATGTGACGGCGCGGCTGGACACCGTGCGGCTGGTGGAGGAGGGGCCGGACCGGGTCCGGATCGACGGGGTGCGCGGCGAGGCGCCGCCGCCGACCCTCAAGACCGGGCTGACCCGCCTCGGCGGCTGGCGCAACGAGGTCACCTTCGTCCTGACCGGGCTGGACGTGACGGCCAAGGCCGTGCTGGTCCGCCGGCAGATGGCGGCGGCCTTCGACGCGGCGGGGCACCGCCCGGCCGAGGTGCGCTGGACGCTGGCCCGCACCGACCGGGAGGACGCGGAGGTCCAGGAGGAGGCCAGCGCACTGCTGCGGCTGGTGGTGCGGGACGCCGACCAGGATGCGGTGGGGCGGGTGGTCAGCGGCGCCGCCATCGAGCTGGCGCTGGCCAGCTACCCCGGCTTCCATGTCACCGCGCCGCCCGGCAAGGGCACCCCCTACGGGGTCTTCGAGGCGGTGGCGGTGGACGCGGCCGAGGTGCCGCATGTGGCCGTACTGGCGGACGGCACCCGAATCGACGTCCAACCCGCGCCCGATGCACAGGAGTTGAGGAGACTGCCCGATGCGGCGCTCCCCGAGCCGCTGCCCGCCGGGGCCACCCGGCGCGGGCCCCTCGGCCGGGTCGCCGGTGCCCGCAGCGGCGACAAGGGCGGCTCGGCGAACGTCGGGGTGTGGGCCCGTACCGACCAGGCCTGGCGGTGGCTGGCACATGAGCTGACCGTCGAGCGGTTCCGGCAACTGCTGCCGGAGACCGCCGAACTGCCGGTCGACCGGCACGTACTGCCGAATCTGCGCGCGCTCAACTTCGTCGTCGACGGACTGCTCGGCGAGGGCGTCGCGGCCCAGGCCCGGTTCGACCCGCAGGCCAAGGCCGTGGGGGAGTGGCTGCGCGCGCGGCACATGGACATACCGGAGGTGTTGTGGTGACCGTACTCGCAACCGGGCTCGACCCGGCGGGTGCCGAGTACGCGGAGCGTCGTGGGGCGATGCTCGCGAAGCTGGCGGAGGTCGAGGCGGAACACGCCAAGGCGACCGCGGGCGGCGGGGAGAAGTACGTCGCCCGGCACCGGGGGCGCGGCAAGCTGCTCGCCCGGGAGCGGATCGAACTGCTCGTCGACCCCGATACGCCCTTCCTGGAGCTGTCGCCGCTCGCGGCCTGGGGCAGCGCCTCCCCCGAGTACCCGGTCGGTGCCTCGCTGGTCACCGGCATCGGCACCGTAGCGGGCGTGGAGTGCCTGATCACCGCCAACGACCCGACGGTGCGCGGGGGCGCCAGCAACCCCTGGACGCTGAAGAAGGCGCTGCGGGCCAATGAGATCGCCTTCGCCAACCGGCTGCCGGTGATCTCGCTCGTCGAGTCCGGCGGCGCCGACCTGCCCAGCCAGAAGGAGATCTTCATCCCGGGCGGGGCGCTGTTCAAGGACCTCACCCGGCTGTCCGCGGCCGGCATCCCGACCGTCGCCGTGGTCTTCGGCAACTCGACCGCGGGCGGCGCCTACGTCCCCGGGATGTCCGACCACGTGATCATGGTCAAGGAGCGCGCGAAGGTGTTCCTCGGCGGCCCGCCGCTGGTGAAGATGGCGACCGGCGAGGAGAGCGACGACGAGTCGCTGGGCGGCGCCGAGATGCACGCCCGCACCTCCGGACTCGCGGACTACTTCGCGGTGGACGAGCCGGATGCCCTGCGCCAGGCCCGGCGGGTGGTCACCCGCCTCAACTGGCGCAAGGCACAGCCCGATCCGGGCCCGGCCGCCCCGCCGGAGTACGACGAGGAGGAGCTGCTCGGCATCGTCCCCGGCGACCTCAAGGCACCGTTCGACCCGCGCGAGGTCATCGCCCGGATCGTGGACGGCTCGGACTTCGACGAGTTCAAACCGCTCTACGGGCCGAGCCTGGCGACCGGCTGGGCCGAGCTGCACGGCTACCCGGTCGGCATCCTCGCCAACGCCCAGGGCGTGCTCTTCAGCGAGGAGTCCCAGAAGGCCGCACAGTTCATCCAGCTGGCCAACCAGCGCGACATCCCGCTGCTCTTCCTCCACAACACCACCGGCTACATGGTCGGCAAGGAGTACGAGCAGGGCGGCATCATCAAACACGGCGCGATGATGATCAACGCGGTGTCGAACTCCAAGGTCCCGCACCTGTCCGTCCTCATGGGGGCGTCGTACGGCGCCGGGCACTACGGCATGTGCGGCCGCGCCTTCGACCCCCGGTTCCTGTTCGCCTGGCCGAGCGCCAAGTCCGCCGTCATGGGGCCGCAGCAGCTGGCCGGGGTGCTGTCGATCGTCGCCCGCGCCTCGGCCGCGGCCAAGGGGCAGCCCTACGACGACGAGGCCGACGCCGGGCTGCGCGCCATGGTCGAGCAGCAGATCGAGTCGGAGTCGCTGCCGATGTTCCTGTCGGGGCGGCTCTACGACGACGGTGTCATCGACCCGCGCGACACCCGGACCGTCCTCGGCCTGTGTCTGTCGGCCCTCCACAACGCCCCGGTCGAGGGCGCGCGGGGCGGCTTCGGCATCTTCCGGATGTGAGGCAGAAGTGATCCGTTCCGTACTCGTCGCCAACCGCGGCGAAATAGCCCGCCGGGTCTTCCGCACCTGCCGTGAGCTGGGCATCTCCACCGTCGCCGTGCACTCGGAGGCGGATGCCGGTGCCCCGCACGTCCGTGAGGCGGATACCGCCGTACGGCTCCCGGGCGACGCCCCGGCCGACACCTATCTGCGCGGCGACCTGCTCGTGCGGGCCGCGCGGGCCGCGGGCGCCGACGCGGTCCACCCCGGCTACGGCTTCCTCTCCGAGAACGCCGGGTTCGCCGCGGCGGTGGCCGGCGCGGGGCTGGCCTGGATCGGGCCGCCGCCCGCCGCGATCGAGGCCATGGCGTCCAAGACGCGGGCCAAGGAGCTGATGGCCGAGGCCGGGGTGCCGTTGCTGGCCCCCGTCGACCCCGGACGGGCCACCGAGGCCGATCTGCCGCTGCTGGTGAAGGCGGCGGCGGGCGGCGGCGGCCGCGGCATGCGAGTGGTCGGCGAACTGTCGGCACTCGAAGGGGAGTTGACGGCGGCGGCGGCCGAGGCGGCGTCCGCGTTCGGGGACGGGGAGGTGTTCGTCGAGCCGTATGTCGTGGGCGGGCGCCATGTCGAGGTGCAGATCCTCGCCGATGCGCACGGGACGGTCTGGACGCTCGGCACCCGCGACTGCTCCCTCCAGCGCCGCCACCAGAAGGTCATCGAGGAGGCCCCGGCCCCCGGGCTGTCCGAGGAACTGCGCAGCACCCTCCACCGGGCCGCGGAGCAGGCCGCCCGCGCCATCGGCTACCGGGGCGCGGGCACCGTGGAGTTCCTGGTCTCCGCGGACGGGCGGGCGTACTTCCTGGAGATGAACACCCGCCTCCAGGTCGAGCACCCGGTCACCGAGGCGGTCCACGGCCTCGATCTGGTCGCCCTCCAGCTGAGCATCGCCGAGGGCCGCCCCCTGGACGCCGAACCGCCCCGGACGCACGGCCACGCCGTGGAGGCGCGGCTGTACGCCGAGGACCCGGCGGCCGGCTGGCAGCCGCAGACCGGCACCCTGCACCGGCTGGCGCTGCCCGACGGCGTCCGGCTGGACTCCGGAGTGACCGACGGCGACACCATCGGCGTCCACTACGACCCGATGCTCGCCAAGGTCATCGCCTGGGCGCCGAGCCGCGACGAAGCCGTACGGAAGCTGGCGGGCGCCCTGGAGCGGGCCCGTATCCACGGCCCCGTCACCAACCGCGAGCTGCTCGTACGGTCCCTGCGCCACCCGGAGTTCACCGACCCCGGCGCACTGGACACCGGCTTCTACGACCGCAACCTCGCCGCGCTGACCAAGGCCGGCGACGGTGCGGCGGGCGTCTTCGCGCTCGCCGCGGCCCTCGCCGACACTCACGGCCGCTCCCGCTTCGGGGGCTTTCGCAACGTCCCCTCCGGGCCGCAGGTCAAGACCTACTCCTGCGCGGGCGCCACCTACGAGGTCCGCTACCGGCTCGGCCGGGACGGGCTGTCGGCCGAGGGCTTCCCCGGCGTACGGCTGCTCGCCCTGGGACCGGACGAGGTGGTGCTCGAAGTCGACGGACTGCGGCGGCAGTTCGCGGTCGCCCGCTACGGCGACCGGGTCCATGTCGACGCGCCGCCTCCGCCCGGCGGGGGTGCCACCGGCTCCTGCGCCTTCACCGTGCTGCCGCGCTTCCCCGATCCCACCGCCCGTACGGAGCCCGGCTCACTGCTCGCGCCGATGCCCGGCACGGTCGTGCGGATCGCGGCGGGCCTCACCGAGGGCGACCGGGTCGAGGCGGGGCAGCCGCTGCTGTGGCTGGAGGCGATGAAGATGGAACACAAGATCACCGCACCGGCCGCCGGCACCCTCACCGCACTGCCCGTACACACCGGGCAGCAGGTCGAGGTGGGGGCCCTGCTGGCCGTCGTGGCCGAGACGGCCGTGGCCGAGGAGACCGTGGCGGACGCGGGCTGACCCCGGCCCGGCCGGCCTCCTCCTCCCTACGCGCACCACCCGCACCTCACCCACCGCACACAAGGAGCCGTGACCGCCATGAGCAACCCTGTGATCGAGACCGAGGAACACCGCGCCCTGCGCGAGGCCGTCGCCGCGCTCGGCAAGCGCTACGGCCGCGCATACTTCGCCCGAGTCGTGGCCGAGGGCAAGCACACCGACGAACTCTGGGCGGAGGCCGCCAAGCTCGGCTACCTCGGCGTCAATCTCCCCGAGGAGTACGGCGGCGGAGGCGGCGGCATCGTCGAACTCTCCCTCGTGCTTGAGGAGTTGGGCGCGGCGGGCTGTCCGCTGCTGATGATGGTCGTCTCGCCCGCCATCTGCGGCACCGTCCTCGCCCGGTTCGGCACCGAGGAGCAGAAGCGGACCTGGCTCCCGGGCCTCGCCGACGGCTCCCGCACGATGGCCTTCGGCATCACCGAACCCGACGCCGGGTCCAACTCGCACCGCATCACGACCACGGCCCGCAAGGACGGCGAGGACTGGGTCCTCAACGGCCGCAAGGTGTTCATCTCGGGCGTCGACATCGCCGACGCGACCCTGATCGTCGGTCGCACCGAGGACGCACGCACCGGCCGCCTCAAGCCCTGCCTGTTCATCGTCCCGCGCGAGACACCCGGCTTCGGCCGCAGCCCGATCGCGATGGAACTGGCCGCCCCGGAGAAGCAGTTCGAGCTGACCCTGGACGACGTGCGGCTGCCCGCCGAGGCGCTGGTCGGCGACGAGGACGCCGGGCTGCTGCAGCTGTTCGCGGGGCTCAACCCGGAGCGGATCATGACCGCCGCGTTCGCCCTGGGGATGGGCCGCTACGCCCTCGACCGGGCCGTCGACTACGCCCGTACCCGCCAGGTGTGGAAGGAGCCCATCGGCGCCCACCAGGCCGTCGCCCATCCGCTCGCCCAGGCCCATATCGAGCTGGAACTCGCCCGGTTGATGATGCAGAAGGCGGCGCACCTCTACGACGCGGGCGACGACATGGGCGCGGGGGAGGCCGCCAACATGGCCAAGTACGCGGCGGCCGAGGCCGCGGTCCACGCCGTCGACCAGGCCGTGCACACCCTCGGCGGCAACGGCCTCACCCAGGAGTACGGCCTCGGCTCGATGATCACCGCCGCCCGGGTGGCGAGGATCGCCCCGGTCAGCCGCGAGATGATCCTCAACTTCGTCTCGCACCAGACGCTGGGGCTGCCCAAGTCGTACTGAGCGCGCCATGCTGCCCGGGCCGGCCGGCGCCTCCCCCGGGCCGGCCGGGCGGACCCGCCCCGCCGTACCCGCACGTCCCGCCGTACCCGCACCGCCCGCCGTACCCACCGTCGAAGGGAAAGGCCCAGGCATGGTGTTCCACGTCTTCCACAGCGAGTACGCCGACGTCGCACCCGTAGAGCTGCCGATCCACGAGGCCGTCCTCGGGCGGGCGGCGGAGTACGGCGACCGGCCCGCCCTGATCGACGGCCTCGACGGCACCACCCTCGGCTACGACCGGCTGGACCACTTCACCCGCCGGCTCGCGGCCGCCCTGACGGCGGCCGGGGTCCGCAAGGGCGAGGTGCTGGCCCTGCACAGCCCGAACAGCGTGCTCTTCCCCGTCGTCTTCTACGCCGCCTCACGCTGCGGGGCGGCGGTCACCACCGTCCATCCGCTGGCCACCGAGGGCGAGTTCGCCAAGCAGCTGGGCGACTCCGGGGCCCGCTGGATCGTGACCGTATCGGCGCTGCTGGACACCGCCCGCGCCGCCGCACGGCAGGCCGGCGGTATCGCCGAGATCCTCGTCTGCGACCGGGCCGAGGGCCACCGCTCCGTACAGGACCTCCTCGCCTGCACCGACCCGGAACCGTCCGTCACCCTCGATCCGGCCGACGACCTCGCCGTACTGCCCTACTCCTCCGGCACCACCGGCACCCCCAAGGGCGTGATGCTCACCCACCGCAGCATCGCCACCAACCTCGCCCAGCTGACCCCGCTGGTCGACAATGGCCCCGACGACCGGGTGCTGGCCGTGCTGCCCTTCTTCCACATCTACGGGCTGACCGCCCTGATGAACGCCCCGCTGCGCAACGGCGCCACCGTCGTGGTGCTGCCCCGCTTCGATCTGCGGCAGTTCCTCGCCGCGATCGAGACACACCGCATCACGGCCGTCTATGTCGCACCCCCGATCGTGCTCGCCCTGGCCAAACACCCCCTGGTCGCCGACTACGACCTCTCCTCCCTGCGGTACCTCGTCTCCGCCGCGGCGCCGCTGGACGCCGAGCTGGCCGCGGCCTGCTCCCGGCGGCTGGGCCTGCCGCCGGTCCTGCAGGCATACGGGATGACCGAACTCTCGCCCGGCACCCATGTCGTACCGCTCGACGCGCCGAACCCGCCGCCGGGCGCCGTCGGCAAACTGATCCCCAACACCGAGATGCGCCTGGTGTCCCTGGAGAGCGGCGAGGACGTGCCGCCGGGGGAGAGCGGCGAGATCCTCATCCGCGGCCCGCAGGTCATGAAGGGCTATCTGGGACGGCCCGCCGAAACCGACGCGATGATCGACCCCGACGGCTGGCTGCACACCGGCGACGTCGGGCGGGCGGACGGCGACGGCTGGCTGTATGTCGTCGACCGCGTCAAGGAGTTGATCAAGTACAAGGGCTACCAGGTCGCCCCCGCCGATCTCGAAGCGCTGCTGCTCGGACATGACGCCATCGCCGACGCGGCGGTCATCGGCGTCGTGGACGGGGACGGCAACGAGGTGCCCAAGGCGTTCGTGGTCCGGCAGCGGGGGGCCCGGCTGAGCGAGGACGAGGTCATCGCGTACGTTGCCGACCAGGTCGCCCCCTACAAGAAAGTGCGCCGCGTGGAATTCCTGGAGAGCGTGCCGCGCGCCACCACCGGAAAGATCCTGCGGCGCGAACTGCGCGCCAGGGAAAGGAGCTCGACGGCCCGATGACCGACACACCCGCGACACCCCTGGTGCCGCGTTCCCACGCACACGGCATCACCACCCTGACCCTGGACTCCCCGCACAACCGCAATGCCCTCTCCACCCGCCTGGTGGCCGAACTGGACCGGGCGCTCGCGGACGCCGCGGCCGACGACGCCACGCGTGCCGTCGTGCTCACGCACACGGGCGGCACGTTCTGCGCCGGCGCGGACCTCTCCGAGGCCACCTCGGGCGCGGCGAAGGACGGGCCGCTGGGCCTGGCCCGGCTGCTGCGCAGCATCGTGGAGCTGCCCAAACCGGTCGTCGCCCGGGTCACCGGGCATGTCCGGGCCGGCGGCCTGGGCCTGCTCGGCGCCTGCGACATCTCCGCGGCCGGGCCGGCCGCCACGTTCGCGTTCACCGAGGCCCGCCTCGGACTCGCCCCCGCCGTCATCTCCCTGCCGCTGCTGCCGCGACTCGACCCGCGCGCCGCGGGCCGCTACTACCTGACCGGCGAGAAGTTCGGCGCGGCGGAGGCGGCCAGGATCGGCCTGGTCACGCTCGCGGCCGACGACGTCGACACCGGGCTCGCCCCCGTACTGGACGGGCTGCGCAAGGGCTCCCCGCAGGGCCTGGCCGAATCGAAGAAGCTGGTCACCGCGCAGGTGCTCGCCGCCTTCGACCGCGACACCGAGGCGCTCGCCGAACAGTCCGCGCGGCTCTTCGGCTCCGCCGAGGCCCGCGAGGGCATGACCGCCTTCCTGGAACGGCGGGCCCCGGCATGGGCGCGCTGACCCCCGACCGCGGCCCCAAACGGCCCCAGCAGGAACGCAGCCGCGCCACCCGCCTCAAACTGCTGGAGGCCGCCGTCTCCTGTCTGGCCGAGCGCGGCTGGAGCGGCAGCACGGTCTCCGTGGTCGCCGAGCGGGCAGGCGTCTCGCGCGGCGCGGCCCAGCACCACTTCCGTACCCGCGAGGACCTCTTCACCGCGGCCGTCGAACATGTCGCGGAGAAGCGGCAGAGCGCGGTCAAGGCGGTCGCCCACAACCTGCCGCCGGCCGGCTCCGTGGCCCGCACCTGGATCATCGTCGAGGAGCTCGTCGGCCTCTACACGGGACCGCTGTTCCGCGCCGCGCTGCACCTGTGGGTGGCCGCCTCCGACGAGGACCAGCTGCGTGACCGGGTCACCGCCCTGGAGGCCCGCGTCGGCCGGGAGGCCCACCGTACGGCCGTGACCTTGCTGGACGCCGACGAGGCGGTGCCCGGCGTCCGGGAGACGGTCCAGGGACTGCTGGATATGGCCCGGGGCTTGGGGCTCGCCAACCTGCTGACCGATGACTCGGCCCGCCGCGACCGGGTGGTCGAACAGTGGGCCAAGATCATTGATGGCCTCTTGAGCAAGTAGCTGTCTTCCTGCGTTTTTGGCTGTCCCGCCGTGGTGGTTGTTCGCCGTTGCGCCTCTCCGCTGCGCTTTGCGCCCCACGTTGTCGGCTTGCTCGCCGTTGCGCCTGCGGCGGGCTTGCGGTCGCTGCGCGGGGCTGTCGGGTGCGGTGCCGCTCCTCCGGACTTCGTCCTGCGGCGCGTCCCCTCCCGTTGGGGGGTGGGGAAGGCCGGTGGGGGTGCTCGTAGGTGGTCCAGCGCGCCTCGTGGATCACATGGAAACGGTCACGTCGGTGGCTCGCCCCCACCCACTTTTACTTTCTCCACTCACGGGAGGGGACGGGCCGGAGGGGCCGGTGTGTGGGACGTAAAGCGAAGCAGTCCCACACACCGGCCCCGGAGGCCCGTCACCGCACCCGACACCCACCCGCCCGCCGCAGGCGCAACGGCGAGACACCACCACGGCGGGAAAGCCAAAAACGTGGGATCAACGCGCCGAGAGGCCCTCGAAGCCCGCGATCTCCTCCGGGCCACGCGCCGCAGGCCCCACGTACCGGGCCGACGGTCGCACCAGTCGGCCCGTCCGCTTCTGCTCCAGGATGTGTGCGCTCCAGCCGGCCGTACGGGCACAGGTGAACATCGAGGTGAACATGTGCGCGGGGACCTCGGCGAAGTCCAGGACGATGGCCGCCCAGAACTCGACGTTGGTGGCCAGCACACGGTCGGGGCGGCGGCTGCGCAGCTCCTCCAGCGCGGCCTTCTCCAGGGCCTCGGCGATCTCGAAGCGCGGGGCGCCCAGTTCCCTGGCGGTCCGCCGCAGCACTCGCGCCCGCGGGTCCTCGGCACGGTAGACGCGGTGGCCGAAGCCCATCAGCCGCTCGCCCGCATCCAGGGCCCGCCGGACGTACGCGGCTGCGTCGCCGGACCGCTCGATCTCCTCGATCATGCCGAGGACGCGGGAGGGCGCGCCGCCGTGCAGCGGACCGGACATCGCGCCGACCGCGCCGGACAGCGCGGCCGCCACATCCGCGCCCGTGGAGGCGATGGACCGGGCGGTGAAGGTGGAGGGGTTCATGCCGTGTTCGGCGGCCGAGGTCCAGTAGGCGTCGACGGCCTTGACGTGCTGGGGGTCGGGCTCCCCGCGCCAGCGCTTCATGAAGCGCTCCACGACGGTCTCCGCCTTGTCGATCTCCTTCTGCGGCACCATCGGAAGGCCCGGCCCGCGCGCCGACTGGGCCACGTACGACAG
Source organism: Streptomyces sp. NPDC054786 (assembly GCF_053611685.1). Classification (NCBI taxonomy): domain Bacteria; kingdom Bacillati; phylum Actinomycetota; class Actinomycetes; order Kitasatosporales; family Streptomycetaceae; genus Streptomyces; species Streptomyces sp. NPDC054786. Next base: position 42,937 of record NZ_JBSHAW010000013.1, read on the forward strand.
GGCCATGACCGCGGCCCGGGCAAGGTTGTCACGGGCCGTCGCCTCGTCGATGTCCAGCAGCGGCTTCAGGCCCCATACGGGCGCCAGCATGGCGAGCGCCGACTGCACATCGACCCGGATGTCGCCGGAGTGCACCGGAATCGGGAACGGCTCGGCGGGCGGCAGACCGGGGTTGAACGCCCCGTCGACCAGCAGCCCCCAGACGTTTCCGAAGGACACCTTCCCGACGAGGTCTTCGATGTCGACCCCGCGGTAACGGAGCGAGCCGCCTTCCTTATCCGGTTCGGCGATCTCCGTCTCGAACGCGATGATTCCCTCGAGTCCGGGTACGAAGTCGGACATCAGGCAGCTCCTCAAGATGGGGACGGCAAACGGTCCGTGACCGGCTGCCGTGCGGTCGAGTCTCTGGTGTGCGGTGCGGCGGTGGTGTGGTGCCGGTGCGGTTACGCGGCTGCACCGGGCAGCTCGCGGTCCGTACCGGTCACGCCGGTGATGCCCCGCCAGGGCGCGGGTTACGCGGCGGTCTTGCCCGCGGTGGGTCGGACCGCGGGCGGGCAGATCGGGGTGGTGCATCCTTCAGGCCGGACGGACACGATAGCTCTCCCCGTCCGGGGGCCACAGTGGTCCGCCCCCTCATTCTGGCGGGTCTCTCACCTGCGGGGAGGGGTGAGACTCGGCACAATGGTCGATCTGCCGACGGGAGGGTTACGGCCGGTCGACGAGGGGCAGACTTCCGCCCCTCCCGGCTGACCGCGCCGGACCCGATGTTGCAAGATGAGGCCGTGCACCCCGCCGACGCGCCTCATGCCGAGACCCCCGATCCCTCCTCCATGCGTGCGCACTACCGCGCCGAGGGACTCGTCGAGTCCGATCTCGCCGCCAGCCCCTATGACCAGTTCGCGCGCTGGTTCAAGGACGCGACCGTGGCCGGTCTGCACGAGCCGAACGCGATGGTCGTCTCTACGGCTGACGCCGCCGGCCGGCCGAGCTCACGCACCGTACTCCTCAAGGCGTTCGACGACCGCGGCTTTGTGTTCTTCACGAACTACAACAGCCAAAAGGGCCGTGAACTGGCCGCAAATCCGGCCGTCTCGCTGCTGTTCCCGTGGCATCCGCTCGCCCGTCAGGTCGTGGTGACCGGCACCGCGGAGCGCATCGGCCGGGACGAGACCGCCGCCTACTTCCGCACCCGCCCGCACGGCTCCCAACTCGGTGCCTGGGCCAGTGACCAGTCCGCCCGGGTCGCCTCGCGCGCCGAACTGGAACAGGCCTACGGGGAATTGGCGGCCCGCTACCCGGAAGGCGAGCAGGTGCCGGCGCCGCCGCACTGGGGCGGCTACCGGATCGCCGCCGAGACGATCGAATTCTGGCAGGGCCGGCTCAACCGGCTGCACGACCGGCTGCGGTACGTGCGCGAGAAAGGGACCTGGAGAGTGGAGCGCCTGGCGCCCTGACGGCGGGCCAGGCACCTGACGGCACGCGCCTCGTCCCGAGGGCTGCCCGTCCGTCGTGTGCAGACGCAGATCACGCGGCGCCGGTGTCGACAACGTCTCGACAACGCAGACGACCCGCGGGCTGTTTCCTCCGCGCTCGGTGGCGCAGAGGGCCGGTCGGACGAACCGGCAGCCCGCGGGTCGGGTGACTGCTTGGGATTGGCCGGCTGCGCATCTGCAGTATGCGCTGGTCCGGCGCTGCACTTCAGGGTGAAGCGACGGGCCGCTAGCCCGCAGCCACCTCACGCGTCCGGTGCGAAATCATCTGCCGAACCACCTCCCTTCTCGTGTGCTCCACACATTAGGAAGCTGTCCGGCCGCACACAAGGGAATTTCCCGTTAGCAACGATTTCCGCGAATCGGGTGTGGGGTGAGTCACGTTCCAGTTGAATGTTCCCAGGTGGAGCACGTGCGGCCGCGTTCGTAAGGGGTGCCAGTGACTGCTTCGTCAGCTTCTTCTGCCTCGTCGGCGGCGCGCTGCTCCGCCGACGAGACCGATGACTCCGGTCTGCTGGCCGCGCTCCTGGACGGCATGGACGCCGCCCTGGTCGCCTTCGCCGCGGACGGCACGGTCACCCACTGGAACCACGAGGCCCAACGCATCCTGGGCTGGACCACCACCGAAGCCGTCGGCCGTACGGGCCTGGCCGGCTGGGCGGTCCGCAAGGAGGACGCCGACGGGATCGAGGCCGCCCTCGCGGCCGCGATGCGCTCCCCGGGCCGCCAGGTGCAGGAATTCGCCCTGCTGACCAAGGACGGCCACCGCGTCCTCGTCCGCACCCAGGCCTCCGCGGTGCGCGGCCCCGGCGGCCGGGTCGCGGGGGTGTACTGCGCCTTCAGCGAGGTGCACACCCAGATGGACCTGGAGCGGTCCATCGCGCTCAGCGAGGCGCTGTTCGAGGATGCGTCGTGGGGCGTGGTGCTGATCGACGCCGATCTGCGGCCCGCCGCCGTCAATGCACACGCCGCCCGTGCCCTGGGCGTGGGGCGCACCTCTCTGCTGGGGCGCCCCCTGGGCGAGCTGCTGGCGCAGGGTGTCGAGGAGCTGGAGTGCGCCCTGCAGCATGTCCTCGCCGAGGGCGCGCCGCCGGCCGTCACCGAGCTGTGGGTGACGCTGCGCTCCGAGGAGGCCGAGCTGCCGCGGCGGTGCTGGCGCAGCGGCTTCGTCCGGCTGGTCTCCCCGCTGGCGGAGGAGCCGGTGCCGCTGGGCGTGGCCTGGCTCTTCCAGGACGTCACGGACGCCAAGCGCGCCGAGCAGGACAGCTCGCTGCTGCGCTTTCGCGCCCATCAGCTCCACCGTGCCGGCCGGGCGGCAGCGGAGTGCCCGGACCCGGCCGAGGCCGCCGCGGTCCACCTCGACTTCGCCCTGGCGGGCTTCGCCGACCACGGCCTGGTCGACCTCGCCGCGACGCACGCCCCGGCGCCGTACGGAGCGGTCGCCGAGGGGGATACCTACGACGACGCGTACGGCGACGCGCCCTCCGCGTACGACGACGCGCCCGGGGCGGAGGGCGAGGCGTCCGACGCGTCCGCGGTGTCGGACGGGGCGGGCTCGCCGGGCGGCGCCGAGCCGCCGGCCGGCCCCCCGCAGGCGGCCACCACCGGCGCGGATACCGGTCGGCGCGGGCGCCGGGGCACGCCTCGGCTGGTGCGGACGCTGGCCTCCCCCGCCGGGTCTCCCGGCCCCTCGGAGATGCTGCCGGCGGCCGGTATTCCCACGCCGTACGTGCCGGGGCATCCGGCGATCCAGGCCTACGAGCGGCGCGGTTCGGTGCGTACCAGCGCAGGTACCGCCTCGCCCGAGGGCTGGGCGGCCGCCCGCAACTGGCCGGACGGCACCGTGCACGGCCTGTGTGTGGTGCTGCGCAGCCGTGGCCGCACGCTCGGCGTCGCGACCTTTCTGCGGGCGCCCGCGCGCCGCCCCTTCGACCGTGCGGACGCGGACTACGCGGAGGAGGTCGCGGCCCGGATCGCCACGGCCCTCGACCTCGCGGGCGCGGCGTCGTGCTGAGGCGGCCGGCCGCTCACTGCCGGTAGAAGATCCGGTCCGCGTACTCGCCCATCACCCGGGCGTTCCAGTCGTGCCCGCCGTCGACGTTCCCGGAACGCAGCAGCGGCGGGTCGATGCCCCGCTCGGCGAGGGCGCCCGCGGCCGTCGCCACCATGGCCTGCATGATCGCGCTGGTGACGACCGTGGAGGCGGGGGCGAACGGCGCGTCGATCCGCGGCAGCGTCAACTCCGCGTCGCCGACCGGGATCCGGCTGTCCAGCACCAGGTCGCAGTGGTCCTTGAGGAAGCTGCCGGAGGTGTGCCGGGGCTTGGTCGCGTCCGCATACGCCACCGACGTCACGCCGATGACCTTGATGCCGAGGGCGCGCGCGTTCATGGCCATCTCGACGGGCAGCGAGTTCCTCCCGGAGAGCGAGATGATCACCAGCACATCGCCCGCCTCCAGGGGGCTGGTGTCCAGGACGGCCGCGGCCAGCCCGTGGACCCGTTCCAGGGCGCTGCCGAGCGTCGCGGGCCGTACGTCCACGCCGACCACACCCGGGACGGACAGCAGATTCATGATCGCCAGGCCGCCCGCGCGGTAGACCGTGTCCTGTGAGGGGAGCGAGGAGTGCCCGGCGCCGAAGGAGAAGACCCGGCCGCCCGCCGCAACGGTGTCCGCGATCAGCTGCCCGGCCGCGGCGATCCGGTCGCCCTCTTCGTCGCGGACCTGCCGCAGCAGGTCGATCGCGGCGTCGAAGTACTTCCCGGTCAGCCGCTCGCTCCGGTCGCTCTCAGCCATGGACGCGGTCCCCTCTCGTCGCATCACGTCGGATCTGGTCGTATCTGATCAGTGGCGCGGATCACGTTGCGGTCTGGACCAGTGCCCTGTCAATACGGCCGTGAGGGTCCCGTAGGGGACGAGGAGGCACCGTTGTCAGCGAGATGCGTCAGAATTGAGTCCAGGGCCACCGCACCACACATCGAGGGGCACGCATGTCCGGACTGATCGACACCACGGAGATGTATCTCCGCACCGTCCTCGAGCTGGAAGAGGAAGGTGTGGTGCCCATGCGCGCCCGCATCGCGGAGCGGCTCGAACAGAGCGGCCCGACGGTGAGCCAGACGGTGGCGCGCATGGAGCGAGACGGGCTGCTGACGGTCGCGGGTGACCGGCATCTGGAGCTGACGCAGGAGGGCCGGCAGCTGGCGACGCGAGTGATGCGCAAGCACCGCCTCGCCGAATGCCTGCTCGTCGACGTCATCGGGCTCGAATGGGAGCAGGTGCACGCCGAGGCGTGCCGCTGGGAGCACGTGATGAGCGAGGCCGTCGAGCGCCGCGTCGTGGAACTGCTGCGGCATCCGACGGAGTCGCCGTACGGCAACCCCATCCCGGGGCTGGAGGAACTCGGCGAGAAGTCCGAGGTCGACCCGTTCCTGGACGCCGGCATGGTGAGCCTGATGGATCTGGACGCCGGGGCCGAAGGCAAGACGGCCGTCGTGCGCCGGATCGGCGAGCCGATCCAGGCGGACGCGCAGCTGATGTACACCCTCCGGCGGGCCGGTGTGCAGCCGGGCGCGGTCGTGAGCGTGACGGAGTCGCCGGCCGGTGTGCTGGTCGGCAGCAGCGGCGAGGCCGCCGAGCTGGACTCCGAGATCGCCTCACATGTGTTTGTCGCCAAGCGCTGAAAGCAGTTTCAGCCTCTTTCCTTTCCGCACTTCCGGCCGGACCCTTCCCGCGAGCCCGCTGAGCTGCGCTGACGCGTCGCTCGGCGGGTTCGGCAAGTTCTTTCCTGTTGAACGGACTTGTGCGAATCCGTGCGATACGGCCGGTCTCGTGTCACGCTGACGCATGGCCATGCATCGGCCTGTCCTGGCCGGGAGGGGGCTCGGATGCATCCATGCAATACGGACACGGTCAGGGCCCCGGCGCTGCGAGCAGCCGGGGCCCTGCCTCCCCATGTCCCCCGCCCAAGACCCGGAGCCCCGAGCTCCCAGGGTCTTCCCCACGGGCCCCCTTCCCGGTAGGGCCCGCCTCCCGGCAGATGTCTCCCCGTGGCGGGCGCGGCCAATCCTTGAGTGAGGTCACTCGAACGAGGGGTATTGCGCGCCGGAACGGCGCGTTCGAATAGGGGTTCGATAGTGTGGGGCTGCTCAAGGGACGATTGGGGGTGCCAGGGCACATGGTGCAGCGCATCGATGTAACAGGCGTTGGCGGCGTACGCCTCGCCGCCTGGGAATTCACCGACCCGCCCAAGATCGGCGGCGGGCTGGAGGAGAGCGAGCGACGGCCGGGCGTACTCCTGCTCCATGGTCTGATGGGCCGCGCCTCGCACTGGGCCGCCACCGCGCGCCGCCTGAGCGCACGCCACCGCTCCGTCGCGCTGGACCAGCGGGGCCACGGCCGCAGCGAGAAGCCCACCGACGGGCCGTACGACCGCGAGGCGTACGTCGATGACGCCATCGCGGCCATCGAGCAGCTCGGCCTCGCGCCGGTCGCCCTTGTCGGGCATGCCATGGGTGCCCTGACGGCGTGGCAGTTAGCGGCCCGAAGACCAGATCTGGTCAGTGCGCTGGTCATCTGCGATATGCGGGCCTCGGCGCTCGGGGCGGCCTCGCAGCGCGAGTGGACCGAGTGGTTCCGGTCCTGGCCGCTGCCGTTCGCCACCCTCGCGGATGTCCGCAAGTGGTTCGGCGAGGACGACCCGACCCTGGAGCGGCCCCGTCCCGCCCGCGGCGAGTTCTTCGCCGAGGTGATGGCGGAGCGTGCCGACGGCTGGCGCCCCGTCTTCTCCCGCCGGCAGATGCTCACCGCCCGCGAGACCTGGGTCCATGACGCTCATTGGGAGGAGCTCGCCCAGGTGTCGTGCCCGGCCCTCGTCGTCCGCGGCCTCGATGCCGAACTGGGCCGCGCCGAGGCCATGGAGATGGTCCGGGTGCTGCCGCACGGCGCCTACGCCGAAATCCCCGACGCCGGACATCTGCTGCCGTGGGAACAACCCGACGCATGGTGCGCCGCCATCGACCCCTTTCTCCGGACGGCCACGATGCCCAGCTGAGCGGCCCACGTGCTCAGCATGGGGGAGCCCACGTCCTCTAGGCGTTGCCAAGCCCCTGCTCGTAAGGGTGGGGGAGCGGGCGCCCTCGGATGTTGCGGAGCCTGTGCTCGCACGGGTGGGGTGTGTGCGCCCTCAAGGAGTGCGGAAGCGTGCGTGCCGGGACGGCGAAGCGGCGGAGTGTGGCGTCGGGTTGTGCCGGTGGTCGGACGCCCGAGGCAACGACGGCGGCGTGCTTGCCCGCGGTGCGTGGCGCTCGATCGTCAGCCCGGCGGGTGGGTGAAGTCGCCGCGCTGGACACGGTGGGTGAGGGAGTCGCCGTGGCCGCTGAGCAGCGAGCCGTAGCCGCTGGCCGCCCAGACGTTGTCCTCGGCGGGGAGCTCGAAGTACGGGGTGGGGCTGCCGTCCAGCCGGTCGGTGAGGACCTCCGGGGCGCGCCGGGCACGTATCGCGCGCAGGCAGGTCTCGCAGGCGGCCACCTGCAGTTGCTCGCGTCGGCCCGGCGGCCGCCAGGGTATGCGGCGGAGGGCGGGGCCGTGCAGCGGGTGGAAGAAGCACAGCGGGAGCGTGGCCGGGGCCTTGGGGAGGGCCGCCCGGCCCTCGGCGATCAACGCGAACACGCCCGCCAGATCCGGCACTCCACGCGCCCGGTCCAGGACCGTACCGGCCGCGGCGTACGCATCGAGGGCCCGCTCGACGGCCGCCGGGTCGCCCTGCGTGGTGCGCACCTCCTGGCCCAGCCGTACGACCTCCTCGGAGGCACGCTCCCGCAGTCCCGCCTCGTCCGCCGTCCGGGCGGCGGCGAAGACCGAGCGCGGCAGTGCGAACGGCGTCGAGAGATCACGCAGCCGCGACCGGCGCCGCAACAACAGCCCCACAGCGGCCAGCAGCAGCACCGGCCCCACGGCGAGGGACAGGAGCCGTACGAGCGGGGAGCTGTGCGCGGGGCGCGGCGCGGTCTTGTCCGAGGAGCCGCTGCCCGGATGCGTGAGGGCCTTCTCGTACACCGCGTCGCCGTGCTGCGGCAGAGCCATGGCGTACGTCGCCACGCCCGGCCGCCGGGCCTCTCCTACGAAGCGGGGCGCGGCCGGCCGCGGGGCCTCGCGCGCGATCCGGTCGCTGACGTGCGCCGGGTTCCTGCGCAGTTGCTGGGCGAGGTCGGCGTGCTGCGTCGCGGCGCCTGGGGCGGCCGGCGCCGCCTGCACCGCCCCGGCACAGAACAGCATCGCAAGCCAGCCCGTTACCAGCACCATTCCGGTGCGCCGCACCGCCCCCACCACCCCTCGTCCAGGTCGTGGCGACGACGCTACCGCCACCGCGCGCCGGCCGGTGCGGCCTGTGGACAACTTCACGGCGGGGCCGCCGGGCGCGGCCGGACCGGCCGGTCCCGCCCGCCCGGAACGCGACCTCAGCCCTTGCTGACCGCCACCAGAATCTCCGGCAGCCGCCGCGCCACCCGTGGCGCCGCCACCCGCAGTCCCAGCTCCGCGATTCCCACGCCGTAGACCGCACCGACCGGCAGCAGCACCCACAACAGAGAGTGCAGACTGGCGACATGCAGCCAGATGGTCAGGCCCAGCAGCGGCGCGCACAGCACCGCGCCCACCAGTACCCCGCCGAAGAGGCTGAACCACGCGATCGCGCCCTGTCCCGGCGCGACGTTCTTGTTGCCCTCCGAGGGGATCGAGTACGGGAAGACCGCCGACGACAGCGCCCCGGTCGCCAGCAGCGCACCCAGCACGGCCAGCGAGAGCCCGTACACCTCCACGAAGTCCGACCACGGCCCGATGACGGCGGCGGTGCCGACGACGACCAGAGTGACGTACGGGACGGCCACCATCGCCAGCGCGCAGGCGCGCGCCCGCAGCTCCTGGTAGGCGTCCCGTGGGGTGGAGATCGTCGAGGCGACCATCCAGAACGCCGAGGTGTCCTGCCCGAACTGGTTGTACATCTGCGCACCGAGCAGCGCGGACGCCGAGAACGACGTGTAGATGCTGCCGTTGCCCTGCGCGGCCGAGACGACCGGCACGAGCAGGCCGACGCCGAGCGCGGTCGCCCACGCCATCTTCGACTTGGGGTCGCGCCATGCGTAGCGCAGCGTACGGAGCATGACCGTGCCGGTCCGCCCGTCCGGCAGCACCCTCGCGAGCCCTCGCTCCCTCGTACCGGCCCGGCGCGCGCTGTCCTTCTCCACCGCCTGGAGGGTCGAGGAGTCGGGGGACGTCATCAGGGTGGTCAGGGTGCGCTGCCACCACCACAGCAGCAGGACCAGCGCCACCGCCGTCAGCGCCAGGCCGGCCAGCGCCCGCCCGTACGCCCCGTGTCCGGCGTCCTCGACGGCGCTGACCGCCGAGGCCGGCGGCACCCAGCGCAGCACCGTGCCCACCGGCTCCAATACGGACAGGCCGTCCGGCCGACCCAGCTTCTGCGCGGCGATATTGACGCCCTGCGCGCCGATGGCGATGAACAGGCCGCCCAGCACGGCGAGATCACGGCCGCGGCGGCTGGTCAGCAGCCGCACCGAGGCCGTGGCGACCGCGCGCGCCAGCGATACGCACACCAACACCACCAGGACGACGGCCACTGCGCCCACGGCCGCCGCGGCCGCCCCATCCGCGACCGCGATCACCGAGCCGGTGACCAGCGCGAGGGTGACGACCGGCCCGATGCCGACGAGCGAGGCCACCAGCAGCGACACGATCAGGGGCCGCGGCCGCAGCGGCAGCATGACCAGCCGGGTCGGGTCGAGCGTCTCGTCACCCGTGGGGAAGAACAGCGGCAGCGCCGCCCAGCCCAGGGTGAGAATTCCGGTGAGCAGTACGACCAGGGCGCCGACGTGCGCGGTGCCGCGCAGCGCGATCAGCCCCAGCACGACACCGGCGGTGAACAGCAGACCGACCAGGGCGGACGCGATATAGGCCAGCGAGCGGCCGACGGACTGACGCAGCCCGTTGCGCAGCAGCGACAGCTTCAACCGGACGAAGACGCCGGTCAGGGACGGTGCGGAGGCCGGGCGGGCAGCCGCGGCGGCGGATTCGGTGCTCATCGGGCGCCGCCACCACCCAGCCAGTCGAGGTTCTGTCCCGCCCCGCGGCCCCGTGCGCCGACGAGTTCGAGGAAGGCGTCCTGCAGCGAGGGCGCCGCGCCGCGCACCTCCGCGAGCGGGCCGTCCGCACGGATCCGCCCGGCGGCGATCACCGCGACCCAGTCGCACAGCGACTCGACCAGCTCCATCACATGGCTGGAGAAGATCACGGTGGCCCCGGAGTCGGTGTAGCGCTCCAGTACGCCGCGGATGGTCTGCGCCGATACCGGGTCGACGCCCTCGAAGGGCTCGTCGAGGAAGAGGATCTCGGGGTTGTGCAGCAGCGCCGCCGCCAGCCCGATCTTCTTGCGCATACCGGTGGAGTAGTCCACCACCAGCTTGTTCTGCGCGCCGGACAGGTCGAGCACGTCCAGCAGCTGCCCGGCCCGCTTGTCGACCTCGTCGCCCGGCAGACCCCTCAACCTGCCTATGTAGCCCAGGAGTTCACGGCCGGACAGCCGCTCGAAGAGCCGCAGCCCCTCGGGCAGCACCCCGATGCGGGACTTGACGGACACCGGGTCCTGCCAGACGTCGTGCCCGCCGATCTCGACCAGTCCGGAGTCCGGTCGCAGCAGGCCCGTCACCATGGACAGGGTGGTGGTCTTGCCGGCGCCGTTGGGGCCGACCAGCCCGATGAAGCGGCCGGCGGGCAACGTCAGATCGATGCCGTTGACGGCGATCTGCTCGCCGAACTTTTTCCACAGGCCCTGGATACGCACGGCGGGCGGACCGGCCGCGGCGCCCTCCGGGGGCGCGGCCGGCCCGCCCGGAGAAGCGGCGGTGGTGGGCTGCGGCGGTGCCGACTCGGCCCGCTGATCTACGTGTTCCGGCTCGTTCGCCACCGGTCCTGCCCTTCGACGTCCCCGCAGAGGCCGTCCTGGCCCCCGTCCGGCAACCCACGATACGGGCGGGTACCGGACGGCGCCCGGGTGATGGACGCCCCTGGGGACAAGGGGCGGACCGGTCCGGCGTCAGCGCCCCCGGACCGCGGCCGCGTCCCGTGCGCAGGCGTACGCGAGCGGGCTGATCAACTCCTCGGCGTCCGGCAGCCAGCGGTTGGTGGGGGTGGGGCGGCGCGCCCACTGCACCGAGCCGTGCGCGCCCACCCGGGTCGGCGGTGCGGCGATGTACTCACCCTCGCCGCGGCAGATCAGATCGAGCGCGGCCGGCGCCCAGCCCAGATGCCGTACGAGCTTCGGGACCTTCACCGAGGCGCCGGGAAGGACGAGGAAGAGCATCCGGCGGTCGGGGGTGCGGGTCACCGGGCCGAGCGGCAGTGCCATCCGCTCCATACGGGCCAGCGCCAGGCAGCCCGCGGTCTCGGGGACGTCCAGTGCCTCGAACGTCCGGCCCGTCGGCAACAGGATCGAGGCCCGCGGCTGCTTGCTCCACATACGGCGGACGGCGGTCGCGCTGCCGGTGGCCTGTCCGGCCCAGCCGGGGGCGGTGGGGTGCGCGCCGGGCGCTGCGCAGTCACCGGCGTCGCACGAGCAGCGCGGCGTCCCACCGTCGTGCTCCAGCCATGCGCCGGGGAACACGTCCCAGTGCCGTTCCTCCGCGTAACGCACCGCAGTGTCGAGCAGCTGCTCGCCGCGCTGCTTGGGGATCTGCGAGGCTCCTGTGACTCCGATGGTCTCTTCCACGCAGAGGACAACTTCCGGTGTCACCAAGGGTTACGGCCGAATGGCCGACCCCCCGGCGCATCGTTCTCGCACGTGGGGCGCATGGGTGCACCGGTGGGGGCGCATGTGCGGGCGGGGTCCGAGGAGCGGGTAGCCACCTGCGTGACGGGCGGAGAGGCCGCCCGGCGGCAGGCCGCAGTGCACCCGGGGGAGCCCGGCACGGTGGCGCCGTGATCTGTGCACGGCACCGCGCACCCTTCGCCTTGTGAACGAGCGCTCCGCACCGAGGATGCTCCGGACAGGTCCCAAAACGCTCACAACTGAGCATCCGCTGCAAAGTGCGTATCACTCCGATCTCTCCTATCGCGCATATCCCGGATCTCTCGGATATCCGGCATATTCACGGGGAATCGATCACGAGGAACGGCGTTCGCCGGTGAACGCGCCGCAGTACACAGGGGGTACAAGCATGGCCGCCAGGCCACTCGTCGCACGGCAGCCCAACGAACGGCTGCAGTCGCTGATCCAGGAAGCCGCCTGTTCCAACGCGGGGCTCGCCCGCCGCGTCAACATGTGCGGTGCGGAGCACGGTCTCGACCTCCGCTACGACAAGACCTCCGTGGCCAGGTGGCTGCGTGGGCAGCAGCCGCGGGGCCGGGCACCGGCCGTCATCGCGGAGGCGCTGGGGCGCAAGCTGGGGCGCACGGTCACCATCGACGAGATCGGGATGGCCGACGGCAAGAACCTCGCATCCGGGGTGGGACTGCAGTTCTCGCCGACCGTCCTCGGGGCGATCGAGCAGGTCTGTGAGCTGTGGCGCAGCGATGTCGGGCGGCGCGACTTCCTCAGCGGCTCCACGGTCGCGGCCTCGGCGCTGGTCGAGCCCAGCCGCGACTGGCTGATCACGGGCGCGGACAGCCAGGTCGCCCGGAACGCCGGCGCCCGGGTCGGGATCTCCGACGTCGAGGCGGTACGCGCCATGACCACGGCGCTCAGCGAACTCGACCACCGTTTCGGCGCCGGGCATGTCAGGCCGGTCGTCGTGCACTACCTCAACAGCGTGGTCTCGGGGCTGCTGGCCGGTTCGTACCGCGAGTCCGTCGGACGGGAACTCTTCGCCGCCGTCGCGCGGTTGACCGAACTCGGTGGCTATATGGCCGTCGACACCGGCCAGCCCGGCCTCGCCCAGCGCTACTACATCCAGGCGCTGCGGCTGGCCCAGGCGGCCGGAGACCGCGGCTACGGCGGCTACGTCCTGGCCGCGAGCATGAGCCATCTCGCCGCCTCGCTCGGCAACCCCCGGGAGATCGCCCAGCTCGCGCGCGCCGCCCAGGAGGGTGCCCGCGGCCATGTCACCCCACGGGCGGAGGCGATGTTCTGTGCGGCGGAGGCGCGCGGACACGCCCTGATGGGCGACGGCCGGGCCTTCCAGGTGGTGGCCGGCCGGGCGGTCGCCGCGATGGAGCGCGCCGAAGCATCGGCCGAGGCGGGCGACGACCCGATCTGGATCGGCCACTTCGACCAGGCGTATCTGGCCGATGAACTCGCCCACTGTCACCGGGACCTGGGGCAGCCGGGGCCCGCCGGACAGCGTGCGCAGGAGGCGCTGGACGGGCACCCGGCGGGCCGGGCGCGGCGGCGGGCCATCGGTCTGCTGCTGCTGGCCGGTGCCCAGGCGCAGCAGCGGGAGGTGGAGCAGGCCTGCCATACGGGCACCCAGGCGGTGGAGCTGTTGAGCGGGCTGCGTTCCGACCGCGGCGCGGAGTATCTGGAGGACTTCCAGCTGCGGTTGGAGCCCTTCAGGGATGAACCGGTGGTCAGGGAATTCAGTGCCCGGCTGGAGCTGCGGGCCACGGCGGCGTGAACGGCGACGCGTAAAGCGTGCGCCACGCCTCACGGCGGCGGTGACGGCGGTGGCGGCGACGGTGACGGCACGGCGGAGGCGGGTGCGGGGAGCGCTTTGTCATATGTCGTCGGGTTTGTCGTACGACGTCGGGCAGTTCCGGTGACGTGGGCCCGGCCGGTGCGCTCCGGGGTGGGCGGGGGCGTGACCAGGCGACGTGGTCGAACGTTGCTGCGACCCGGTAGCGTGCAGCCGACGATTCCCTAGGTCTGCACGTTGGTAGGAGTCACGGTGACGCAGAGCGGACAGGGTCACGACCCGCAGAATTCTGCGGCCGGTCCCGCGCGAGAGGGCATTGTGCTGCCCGCCAACGGTGAGCCGTGGGTGCCCGACCAGCAGGCCGCACCGCCGGCCGGCCAGCCGTGGGGCCAGCCCTGGGGCCCCGACCGGCAGGCCGCGCCCGCCCCGCAGTCGTACGGCGAGGCCCCCGCCCCGCAGTCGTACGGTGAGGCGCCCGCCCCGCAGCAGGGGTACGAGCAGCCGCAGGCGTACGGCCAAGGCCGGCCACAGGAGTACGGCCAGGCCCAGCAGGGATATGCCCCGGCGCAGGCGCAGCACCACCAGGCTCCTCAGGCCCCTCAGCCGCAGCAGCCGCAGGGCGGCCAGGGCTTCCCGCCGCCGCCCCAGGGGCAGCCGCCGCTACCGCCCCTCCCGCCCTCGATGCCGCAGCAGGCGCCCCAGCAGCCGGGCGCGCCGCTGCCGCCGGCCGGCTCGGCCGCCGAGGCGACGGCGCTCCTGCCGCACGGCGTGCAGAACGGCCACGGTGCGCCCGGCGCACTGCCGCCCGAGGGACAGCAGTACGGAAGCGGCCAGCAGCCTCAGCAGCCGTACGGCCAGCAGCCCCCGCAGCAGCCGTACGGCCAGCAGCCTCAGCAGCCCCAGCAGCAGTATGGGCAGCAGCCGCAGGGGCCGACCGGAGAGCTGGTGCGGGCGACCCCGCAGACCGGCGCGCCGCTGCCGCCCGCCGCGAGCGGCGCGGAGGCCACCGCGCTGATTTCGCCCTTCGACGCGCCGTCCGGCGGTCCCGGTGCCGCGCCACTGCCGCCCGAGGCGTCCACCCGGCCCGAGACGCCCGACGAGTCCACCACGATGCTGCGCGCGATCAAGCCGAACCGGAGCGGACACCGGGGACAGGCCCAGGCCCAGCCGCTGCCCCAGTCGCAGCCGATGCCCGGCGCCCCGGGCGCGGGCGACTCCGAGGCCACCCAGCTCATCCCGCCGGTCGGCGCCGGTGCGCCGCCCCCGCCGCCCGGCGCGCCGTACGGCGTCCGCCCCGGTGCGCCCGGCGACCGCCCCACCCCCGCCGAGTTCGACGGCCTGTTCCGCGACGGGCCGGGTACACCCGGCCAGGCCGGCGCCCCGGACTCCACCGCGCAGTTGCCGCGCTTCGAGGACCCGGGCCGTCCGCCGTACGCCCAGCAGCAGGGCCAAGGCCAGCAGTTCCCGCCCGGCGGCTACGACCAGAAGGGCTCGTACGACGACGACGGGGGCGGCCGCCGCAGGCTCGCCCCGATCGCGATCGTCGGCATCGTCATCGTGGCGCTCGCGGGGGCCGGCCTCGGGCTCGGCTGGGCGCTGAGCGGGGGCAGCAGCGACGACAGCGCGAAGAAGCAGGGCGGCGGAACCGACACGACGAAGGCGGCCAAGGAGTCGGAGCAGCCGAAGCCGTCCGCCGATCCGGCCGAGGCTCAGGCCAAGGGGCTCGACGGGCTGCTGGGCGACAGCAACAACAGCCGCTCCTCGGTGATCGGCGCCGTCAACAGCATCAAGTCCTGCAGCAACCTCGGCGGCGCGGCCAAGGACCTGCGGGCCGCGGCCGGCCAGCGCAGCGACCTGGTGAAGCGGCTGCAGCAGCTGCCCGTCGACAAGATCCCGAACCACGCTCAGCTGACCGCCACGCTGACCAAGGCCTGGCAGTCCTCCGCCGCCGCGGACAACCACTACGCGGCCTGGGCCGGCCAGGTCGGCAGTAAGAAGGGCTGCCACAAGGGCAAGGCCCGGCTCAGCAGGCAGACCGCCCAGGGCAATGTGGCCAGCGGCCAGGCGACCACGGCCAAGAAGCAGGCGGCGCAGATCTGGAACCCGCTCGCCCAGAAGTACGGGCTGACGGAGCGCCGCCCCGAACAGCTCTGAGCAGCGTCCGGGGCGGGCGCCATCGAGCCGCCCGCCCCGCCCGGCAGCCCGTCCGGCGGCCCCTTCCGGGCTGCCCGGCGCCGCGACTCCGGCGGGCTCCCCTCAGCTGCCGGTACGCGGCGGTCCGCCGTCTTCCCGGCCCCCTGAGCTGTCCGTACGCCGCGGTTCCCCGCGACTCCGGCCGGCTCCCCCTCAGCTGTCCGTACGCCGTCGCTCCAGCGTCTTGGTGACGTTCACAAAACCGTCCCGGGCGGCGATCAACTCGCCGTCCCGTACGACCTGGTAGGTCACCATCCCGTTCACGATGCGCGGGAAGTCCTGGACGGCGAGCATGTCGTCGTCCCGCCAGCGCAGCTTCGGGGTCAGCCCGCCGGTGTCGATGGCGTGGTCACCGTGGTCCAGCGTCGTCTGCAGGGCGTGCGAGGTGATGTCCTCGACGCCGTCGTCGTCGAGCTGCCCGACCAGGGCGCGCAGCACGGTGTAGGCGATCCAGGTCGTCTGGACGCCCTGGTCGGCCGGGTCGATGCGGTTGTCCCCGAAGGCGAAGTCGTTGATGACCTTGCGCATCGGCTGCCAGCGCGGATCATGGGCGACCGGGTACCAGCCGGTGATGTCCGCGCCTTCCAGCGGCCCGGCACTGCCGCCCGTACGGTTCAGCAGCGACTGGCCGACGCTGCCCAGGACGGAAGCCACCTGCACCTTGGGACTCTCCTCCTGCAGCCGCCGGAACGAGTCGAAGAACGCGTCCGTGTGGTCGCCGAGCGAGGCTGTCACGCAGGAGCCCGTCGCCTTTCCGCCGGCCGCGGACGTGCCGTAGACGACCGGGTCGGCGCCCACACCGTCCAGTGCGCGGTTCACCTCGGACGAGTAGTCGGTGCCGTCCTCGGGCGCCTTGATGTCCTTGGCCGGGTGCCGACTGCCGCTCACCAGGCCGGAGTTGAGCAGCGACGGCATCTGGTCCCCCTGGATGCTGTCCGGCCGGACCAGCGCCACGCGCTTGCAGTCACGCGCCAGCTGGCGGCCGTTCCCGGCGAGGAGGGAGGCCTGGCCGCCGTTCACGGGGTAGGACAGCGGGCTCTCGAACTCCTCGTCCGAGGCGCCGTAGCCGCCGATGAAGGGGATGCCCTTGACCTCCAGCGGCGACATGAACGAGCGGCCGAACTGGCTGTACGAGCCGACGACGGCGACGGCGCCCTCGTCCACCGCGCGCTGGGCGCAGTGCGCCGCGGTCACCGAGTCGTTGTGCTCGTTGCAGGTCAGCACCTTCAGATGGTGGCCCTTGATGCCGCCCCGGGAGTTGATCCAGCGGGCGTAGGCCTGCGCCATGGCCGGCATACCCGGCATATTGGTCGCCTTGGTGTCCTCGGGGGCCCAGGTCATCACCGTGACCGGGGCCTTCTCCCCGGAACCCTCCGACGCTCCGGCGAGAGAGCCGCAGCCCGAGAGCAGGGACGCGAGGACCGCCGTACACGCCGCCGCCGAAGCGGTCGCGACCGTGGGAGCGGAGGAAAAGGGGCGGGGGAAGGAGCGTCGCCGTCCGGTCATGGGACAGCAGCCTTCCGTCCTGCCCGGAACGGGTTGGTGACGACGAGGCAATGGATGGTGACGTAGAGGTGAACTCCGGGGGGCCGCTTGAGATCATTGGTGAAGAACGTACGATCGATTGCTGTGCAAGGTTCGGAGAAGTCTTCCCGTCGCGGCCGCCGCTCGACCACCATGGGCGGCATGCCACTCAACGACATGCCGTGGTGGCGCTGGCGCAGCAATGTGCGCTCCGCGCTGCACATGCTTTCCGACCCAGGCTTCCAGCAGGAGGCCTGGCTGGCCGGCCTGCCCGGGTACGGAGATGTCACCGACGCCGTCTACCGGCTCGTCGAGGACACCTGGCTGGACAACTGGTCCGCCGAGAAATACGTCGGCACGATCTTCCGGGACTCCCAGGAGGCCCAGCTCGTCGATGTCGCCGTGCTCCGGGTGCTGCGGATCATGCACCAGGTCGGCGCGGACGCCCCGGTGACCGCCTACATGGAGCACGAAGGCTGGCCGGAGGCCGTACGGGCGGCCCGTGAGGCCCATCTGCAGCTGGCGACCGCGGACGGTGAGGACCCCGATGCCGCGCCGCGCTCGTTGGAGGTGCTGGCCATCATGACCGGCGGACCGGACACCCCGGCCTGACCTGCTCGGCAGGTGTGCGACCCTATGAGGTCATGAGCGAGTCGCAGCCCACCCAGCCCGGTCAGCCCGACCGGAACGATCAGTACGTCCTCACCCTGTCCTGCCCGGACAAGCAGGGGATCGTGCACGCCGTCTCCAGCTACCTCTTCATCACCGGCTGCAACATCGAGGACAGTCAGCAGTTCGGCGACCACGACACCGGGCTGTTCTTCATGCGGGTCCACTTCAGTGCGGACACCTCGGTGAGCGTCGACAAGCTGCGGGCCAGCTTCGCGGCGGTGGGCGACTCCTTCGGCATGGACTGGCAGATGCACCGGGCCGACGAGAAGATGCGGATCATCCTGATGGTGTCCAAGTTCGGGCACTGCCTCAACGACCTGCTCTTCCGCTCCCGGATCGGCGCGCTGCCGGTCGAGATCGCGGCGGTGGTCTCCAACCACACGGACTTCGCCGAGCTGGTCGGCTCGTACGACATCCCGTTCCGCCACATTCCGGTCACCCGCGATACCAAGGCCCAGGCCGAGGCGGAGCTGCTGGAGCTGGTACGGACGGAGAACGTCGAGCTGGTGGTCCTCGCCCGCTATATGCAGGTGCTCTCCGACGATCTGTGCAAGGCGCTCTCCGGCCGGATCATCAACATCCACCATTCCTTCCTCCCGAGCTTCAAGGGCGCCAAGCCGTACCACCAGGCGCACGCCCGCGGTGTGAAGCTCATCGGTGCCACCGCGCACTATGTGACCGCCGACCTCGACGAGGGCCCGATCATCGAGCAGGAGGTCGAGCGCGTCGGCCACGAGGTCACGCCGGACCAGCTCGTGGCGATCGGCCGGGACGTCGAGTGCCAGGCGCTGGCACGGGCGGTGAAGTGGCACAGTGAGCGCCGGGTGCTGCTCAACGGGAGCCGGACGGTCGTCTTCGCGTAAGCGCCCGTACGTGCTCGTGAGTGCCCGTAAGCGCCCGCAAGCGCCCGTAAGCCCGAGACTCCGAGAGCGCCCACCCGCAAGAGCCCGTACCGGGCGTGGAAGGCGGGCGGCCGGGCACGACTGCCCCAGGGCCTGTCCGGTGGATCGGAGGCGGACAGGCCCTCGCTCAGAGGCGGGACAGGGACGCGGTCGCGAACAGGACCTCGCGGATCGCGTCGCGTTCGCCGTGCTGACCCGCGGCGGCCTCCTCGGGCGAGATGTGGCCGGCGGCCAGCTGGCAGAACTCGGCGCTGTCCAGGGCGATATGGGCGACCGTGCGGTCCGGGGTGCCGAGCGCGGCCGGTGAGTCCAGCGCTATGTACCAGTGGCCGCCGCCATTGCCCTCGACCTCCAGATGGAGCGTACGGCCCGGGGCGCCCGCCTCGACCAGCCGCTGCGGCGGCGCGGCCAGCCCGGCCCGCCGGCGGTCGGCCAGCGCGCTCGGCAGCAGCCGGGCGGCGAGGTCGACCATCCGGTGGAGGTGCCCGGAGGCCGGCGGCTCGTACGGATAGTCCACCGCCTCCGCGATGTCCCCGGCATGCACCCAGCACTCGAAGGCGCGGTCCAGGAAGGAGTCGCGCAGCGTGAGCCGGAACTCCCCGTACGGCACGGCGAGTTCGGCCACCTTGTCGCCGGCGAACGACACCTGCCGCATCAGCGCATAGCTCTGGTCGCGCCATGGTGCGTGGAGGGCGAGCGGGCTCTGCTCTTCGTCCGGCGTCCGCCAGAACGTTTCCGTACGGATGAGGGGGTCCGGGGTACCCGGCGGGGCGGCCGTGCCGAGCGGATCGGGCAGCCCGAGAGCCGTCGCGACCAGGCCGTCCACCGCCATCAGATGCCCTATGACACCGGCGACGGTGGACTCCCGCTGGACCGGGCGCTCACCCTCGAACCAGCGCAGCCGCACCGGGGCGCGCCACTCCGCCTCGCCCATGTCGCGCAGCAGCGCGTCCAGTTTGGCGGTCTCCGCGTCGTACGGCGTCGCCCACTCGGGCACCGGGATACGGGCCGGGCGGCGGCCCAGGCAGCCCTCCAGCACACGGGAGCGCAGCAGCGGATCGAGGTCGAGGCTGTCGGCGGGATGCAGCAGCCCGACGGCATCGCGCAGCCGCAGCGCCTCGTCCGCACAGGAGGCGCAGTCGGTCAGATGCGCCTCGACCGCGGCCGTCTCCTCGGCGGAGCAGGCCGACAGGGCCCAGGCGCCGAGCAGCGACTTGAGGATCCGGTGCGGCGGGGCGGGCGCCGGGACGGCGAGGGGTGCGGGAGCGGTCAGCTCGGTCACGCGCTCGGCTTCCGGTTCGCTGGGGCCGCCGCCGGTGTCCTTCATCGGGTCGCGGACAGGTACCGGCGGGGCGTCCGGGAGCGGGCCGCGGTCCTCGGCTGCGGTGCGCGGTGAGGGTATCCGCGGCCGTTCGCCGGGGCCGCCGGGGAGTTCCTGGCCGTCCCACTCGTCCGGGCCGTTCACAGGGACCGTCCATGGCCCGGGCCGCCGGGCGGTGCGGAGCTCCCCGGGCCGGTGTGCCGGCTGTGCGGCGGGCGCGGTCCGCGGGGAGCGTGTGGTGCCTGCGGCGTATGGGGCGAGGTGGGGGCGGAGCGCGGGGCGGGAGTGGAGCGGTGAGCGGGCGGCAGCGCCTGGTGGTTGTGGGCGGTGGACAGCAGCTGCAGGCCCAGGCGGAGCCGACGCCGGGCCTCGTCCTCCGTGACGCCGAGGTCGGCGGCGGTCTGGCGGTAGTCCCGGCGCTGGAAGTACGCCAGCTCCAGGGCGGCCCGCAGGGGTGCGGGCATGGACGTGACGATGAAGTCGGCGCGGGCCGCAGTGGAGGCCTCGCGGATCTTCTGCTCTATTTCGGCGGGCGCGGGGGCGTCGGGCCCGCAGTCGCGCGCCGAGGCCGCCTCGGTCTGGCGCAGCCGCTGGACGGCCTGGTGGCGGGTGACGCCGGCGACCCAGGAGCGCAGCGGGCCCTGCTTGGGGTCATAGGAATCCGGGTGCTCCCAGATGTAGCCGAACACCTCGCGGGTGACGCGGTCGGCGGCGTCCTCGTCGTCCAGGACGCGATGGGCGAGGCTGTGCACCAGAGAGGCGAAGCGGTCGTAGAGCTCACCGAGCGCAGCCGCCTCACCATGGGCGAGCCGCTGCTGCATCCGCCTGTCCCACCGCGGTGGGGCGTCGTGTCCCATCGGATCCCCATCCCTGCCCGTCGCCTCCGGGCTCACACCTCAGCCGTCACTCCTGCACCCGCACTTGCCCGGATCTGTGTGCACCCTCACAGTTCCGCCGTGCCATCGAATGTAATGCGCGGCTCTGACAACGCACGCTCCTTTGCGGCAAAACCGAGCCCTGAGGGTTACGGGGATGGTAAAGCCCTGACGGGCCGATGCCCTCGCTTTGTGGCGATAATGCCCGATCGCATCGGATCGATGCGGATCGTTCGTGCCCGTATGGGGCTATGTGTTATCCGTGTGTGACCGGATGTCGGCGAATAGTCGGCGTCGTCGGGGCATAGCCTTAGACGGACTGCCTGTTGCGCCAAGGGTTCGGAAGAGTTTCAGGGGAGAGGGGCCGGGCAGTCGAGGCGGGGAAGGGTGAGTTCCGGATGCAACCCCGGTTCATCCGGTACGAAAGCGAGCGAAAGGCTTCGAGCGCGTGTCGTTGAAGGTGGCAGAAGACGAAAAGGGCCCATGGGCCGTACTCCAGGTGTCCGGTGAGATGGACCTGGTCACGTCACCGGCGGTGCGCCAGCATGTGCACGACGCGGTGGCCGACGGGCGGAGATCTCTGGTGCTCGATCTCTCCGAGGTGCGGTTCTGCGATTCCAGCGGCGTGGGCGTACTGATCGCCGCCCGCCGTCTGATGCGCTCCTGTCAGGGGCGGCTGCGGCTGATCCTCCCCGCCCAGGGCGCCGTGGACGGCTCGCACGTCAACCGTGTGCTGGCCGCACTGGGCGTACGCCGGCTCTTCGAGGTCTACCCGGACCTGCACACCGCCGTCGACGAGGCCGCCGCACCGCTCTCCGCCTGACGCATCCGGGACGCGCCCCTGCCGCGCCGTCCCTCCGGGATGCGCCCCTTCCGCCTCCCACGAGCCAGGGCCTCGCACGGGGCCTTGCGACTCACGCGGCCCATCCGCCGCACGAGTCACGCGCCTCATCCGCCGCACGAGTCCTTCCGCTCGCCCGCCCGCGCCGCCCCGATCACCCCGCTCCGTACGGGAATTCCGCCCGCACGACGAAGCCGCCCTCGGAGGTGCGGCGAGCCTCCAGCGTTCCGCCGAGGCTCTGGGCGCGCTCACGCAGCCCCACCAGACCGTGTCCGCCCCCGGGAAGCCCGGGGACCGTCGCCGTCGCATCCGGCGGCCCGTTCCGTATCTCCACCCGCAGCCCGTGCGCCGTACGGCCCTCCTCGGCCGCCTCCGCCCCGTCCGCCCCCGCGCCCCGGACCACGTCCACCGGATCCACCCGCACCCGGACCCGCGCCCCCGGTGCATGCTTGCGGACGTTGGTGAGCGCCTCCTGGACCGTGCGGAAGGCCGCCCGCTCCACCGTCTTCGCGCCCCTCACGCCGCCGGCGCCGGCCACCACACCACCCTCGTACGTCACATCGAGCGCGCTCATCTCGATCAGCCGCGGCAGCTCCTCCAGGTCGGGCTGGGGAGCCAGGCCGCGCGCCTCCGCCACCTCGCCGCCGTCCGCCCGCAGCACGCCCACCATGTGCCGCAGCTCCTCCAGCGTCCGTACGGACAGCTCCCGGATCGTCCTGGCACCCGCGCGCGCCTCCGCGTCCTCCGTGCTGACCTGCACCGCCCCCGCCTGCAGGCTGATCAGGCTGACCTGATGGGCCACCACGTCGTGCATCTCGCGGGCGAGCCGGGCGCGTTCGGTGGTCTTGACCCGGTCCGCGAGCAGACGGTCCTCACGCCGCAGGCTGCGGGTCAGATCCTCCACGCGGGAGGCCAGTTCCCGGCGGGTGCGCACCAGCAGGCCCAGGGCGATGGGTGCGGCCGAGGTGACCGTGGCGTCGATCAGCACCAGGGTGTTCTCGCGGTACGCGGTGAGTTCGAAGTCGGAGATCGGATACGGGAAGAAGTGCGCGGCGATCAGCAGCAGCGCACAGATGCCGAGCCGCACCCGGCCGGGCCGGCGGGCGGCCAGTGTGTAGAGCGCGATCATCGGCGCGAACCAGATGTAGCCGATGTAGAGCCCGGGAAGGGTGAAGAGGAAGACCAGCAGCGGAAAGCGCCGGCGGATCAGCAGGGCGGCCGCGGCCAGCATCGAGACGCCCAGCTCCAGCCCGAACTGGACGCCGTTGACCAGCATTGCGTCGGCGACCGCCAGCAGTACCGGGACCGCCAGCGGAGCGGCCTTGCGCAGCCGCCGCCCCCACACCCCGCGCGCCGCCGCCCGCCACCACTCGGCGTCGCGCGCCGCCGCCCCACGGCCGGACGTCAGCGGACCGCCCCGTCTGCCGCTCCTGCCCCCGGCTCTCACCACGCCCCCCGCGGATCGCCGGCCACCAGACCCGCACGGTCGGCGACGATGGCCGCCTGGATGCGGTTGATCCCGCCCAATTTGGCCAGCAGGGCGCGCACATGGTCCTTGACCGTACTGGGGGCGAGCCCCATCCGGTCGGCTATCTGGGCGTTGCCCAGGCCCTCGCCGAGCAGGGCGAGCACCTGCGACTCCCGCGGGGTCAGCCCGCTCACCGCCCGGTTCGCGGCGGCTTGGTCCTCGGAGGTCAGATAGCCCCCGATCACCGCACGGGTGACACCCGGGTCGAGCACGCTGCCGCCCGCCGCCAGCGTCCGCACGGCCCGTACGAGTTGTTCCGGATCGGAGTCCTTGAGCAGAAACCCGGCCGCCCCCTCGCGCAGCGCCGCCGTCAAATACTCCTGGGCGTCGAAGGTGGTCAGCATCGCCACCGCGGGCGGCTCCGGGGCGGCGCGCAGCCGGCGCAGCACGGTCAGGCCGTCCACGTCCGGCATCCGGATGTCCAGCAGCACGACGTCGGCCGCGCACCGCAGCACGGTCTCCACGGCCTCGGCGCCGCTGCAGTCCGCGACCATCTCGATGTCCGGGTCGGTCCCCAGAATCATCCGCAGTCCGGATCTGACCAACCGCTCGTCGTCCACCACAGCGACACGGATCACCGGCCGCCCCTTTCTCCTTCGCGCCCACCCGAGCCCGCGGAACCGCCCCGCATCGCGCGGTTCCGCTTCCCTGTCGTCCAGGACCGCCCTGCGGCGGACCCGTACCCCCGCCGAGCGGCGGGGGTGAGCCCGCGACCTCTGGAGGATGCCGCGGGGAGGACCCCACGGGCAGAGTGGTTCTCATGCTGCACCACTGAAGAGGCCACAAGCCCGGGACGCGTTGCAGTTCACATCGGCGGCCGCCGCGACCCCCACACGCGGCGGCCGCTTTGCGCGTGCGGGGGCGGTTCGGAGGGGGATCTCCCCCGCACGCCGGGAAAGCCCTTGGCGCTTCCTCAAAACACCTGGTCAGGCGGGGTGTTGTCGCTTCCCGGCCGCGCGCCCCGGCTCTCCGCGACCCGTAAGGCGTCCCGCAGCGCCGCACTGAGCTGAGCCGACAAAAACCGCAACTGCCGCGCGTCCACCGCCGGATCGTCGATCAGAACCCGGGCATGCTCCAGCAGCCCGACGCCCATCCTGAGTTGCAGCGCCTCGACCTGATCGGCGCGCCCGGAAACATAGCCACCGTCCTGGTCCGTGAGGAGATAGCAGGGTTTGTCGTCCGGCCCGGTCCAGGGGAGCAGCCGAGGGGTGCGGGGCGCGCTCATCGGACGGCCTCCGCTTGCGCGTTCTGCGGGTACGCCCGGAGGCGGCTGCGGACGGGGGAAGCGGGTGTCACGTCGACCTGCTTTCGTCGGGTGGGCATGGCCCTCCGGGCCGCAGGCGGCGGCTGTGGGGCCCGTCGTTCTTGACGATGCGGCAACGCTAGGCAGGGGCCTGTGCCCCGGACAGTGACGCCCTGTGCCACTTTCCGCCCCTGCTGGGACGCACTGTCCTACCCGTCGATATCGAGACGGCCGGCCAGCTCCGTGAGCGGTGAGGTGCGCCGTCGTTCGCGGTTGCGCAGGTCGGCCACCAGGCGGCGGCTCGTGGAGTGGTAGCGCATCCATTCGGGCGCGGTGCGCTCGGCGGTGAGCAGTGCCTGGAGTGCGCCGTCGTCCTTGTGCAGATCGGCGAAGGCCAGTGCGCGGTCCACATGGAACCGCGCACGCCAGGTCGGGGGCAGCGCGTGCAGCTCGGGCACGGTGCGTGAGGTGCGCAGTGCCTCGGCGCTCTCCTCCATCTCCACCAGGAAGTTGACCTTGGCCACACCGACGTTGGTCGGGCCGAACGGCGTCGCGTAGTCGAGGCGGTCCGTGCCGATTCCCGCCGCGGCCGCGCTCGCCATGGCGAGCAGGTCCCGCACCGTGTCGCGCCGCTCCAGACGGACCGCGGCCGTTGCCGCACGGAGCAGCAGGATTCCCCACAGGGCCAGTTCGAGCGGCGGGGAGCGGAACCCGGGCTCGATGCGTTCGGCGGCGTTCAGCGCGACGCGCTCGGCGTCGGCCAGCCGGCCCTGCTTGGTGAGCACCCAGGCAAGGCTGGAGAAACCGACGGTCTCCAGGTGGGGGTCGTCGCCCTTGGCTGCCGCCGCCATCGACCGTTCGAGGGCGGTGAACGCGGCGTCCTCCTTGCCCAGCGCGGTCAGCGTCGTGGCGGCGACCTGATACGCCTCGGCCAGGACGGAGTGGGCCGCGGCGGCCTCGGTCCCGGTGGTGGCGCGGGCGGCTGCCTTGGCATCCCTGATCAACTGCGGCAGCAGCGCGCCGATTTCCGCCATCCGTCCGTCGCGGCGGATGCGCTCCGTCGAGCGCAGGGAGGCCCGCAATGCCGCGATGCCCGGTGGATCCTCGGGGTCCGGATCGTCGCCCAGCAGGTCGGACACCGGCGAGACGGCCTGCCGCAGCGCCAGGACGGAGGGCTGTTCGCCCGCGCTGCGCACCTCGAAGGTGGCAGGCTGCCCGACGAGGGCGGACGGTTCCACGTCCAGGGCTCTGGCCAGCGCGTTGAGCGTCGTCAGCCGCGCCGTGCGACGTACGCCTTGTTCGAGCTTGCGGACGATATCGACGCACAGGCCCGCCCGCTCGGCGAGGCCCTCCTGCGTCAGCTTCCGGCGTGCGCGCAGCCGGGCGATGCGCTCACCGATGCCGGGTTCCTCGTACAACTCCATGGCCACCCCCGCGGGAAGGACGTGCCGACCACGCTACGCCCGCGCACGGCGGCCCCGCCCCCTACAACCCCCCACCCCGCCCCACCGCCGCCGCCCGGACCCCCTCCGTCCGTACCCCGTCGTACGGGCCGAAGCCGCGGCCGGTGGTCAGGACGACCACCGAGGTCATGGCCGCCAGGGCGTAGGCCGTCGTGGCCAGCGACAGGGCGCCCTCGGGGGTCTCGAAGGAGCGGTTGAAGAAGTCCGTCACGGTCAGCCATACGACCGTCCGCACGGTCATGTACAGCTCCAGCACGGCGAACAGCAGGAGCGCGCCGCGCACTTCCCGCCGTCCTCGGAAGGCCAGTACACCGAGGAGCAGGAGCACGCACACCGATCCGACGGTGGTGAACTCATGGGGCGCCGCCAGATCGAGGGTGCGGAGTACCGAACCGTCGACCACCCCGCGCAGATACTGCCCCGTGTCCACCTCGGAGGCCGTCAGAGCGTGGACGGTCCAGCCGATACGGGCCAGACACATCAGCAGGAACAGCACCCCGCAGATCCGGGACGAGCGGCGCCACCAGGCTTCCGGGTCGCCCACCCCCGGGGCGGTCGGGTGCCCGCCGCGCCGGCGCTCGGTGGCCGGGAACAGCGTGAACAGTACGACCAGCGCCACCACCAGCCCCAGACCGCGGGTGGCGAGCACCCAGCCGCCCAGCGAGTCGTTGCTGTACTGGTAGCGGTAGGCGGCGTCGAAGAGGCCCACGCCCTCCCGTAGGGAGACGGCGAGCAGGATGAATCCGGACAGCAGCGCCGCGGAGCGCGCCACCCGTCGCCGGGCCAGTGCCAGCCCTGCGATCACCAGGAACGCCATGGCGAAGGCCCATTCGTAGGGGCCGAGAATCTGGGCCGTGGGGGAGTCGCCCGGGTTGAACAGGCCCTCCAGGAAGTCCCAGACGTTGCCGTCCCCTTGGGCGATGCCGTAGATCGTCCAGGCGATCAGTACGCCGGAGTAGAGGAGCAGGGACAGGGCCGTCGCCAGATAGGCGCCGCTGTGCTCCGCGGCGGCCCGGCCCGGGTCGGGGCCCGGACGGACATCCACCGTTCCACCGTCCTGCATCACCATGACCGACCCCCGATCCGCCTCTCGTAGCTGCCGTACCGGTCGCTCCCGTACGACAGCCTCACTGTGTCAAGGACGGTGGGAGAGCAGGTGGAGGTTCCACCCCGTGTGTCGTGTGGTCCGTGCGGGGCCCGGGTCGGTTTCCCCGGTCCCGGTCCCGGTCCGGTGCCCGGTCCCGGACGATCAGCGCAGATGCCGGGCGGTGGCCGCGACGAAGTCCCGTATGCCCTGGCGGGTGGTGGCCCGCAGTTCGGTGAGGCTCTCCCGGTCGGGGGCCCAGTGCAGCTCGGTCGTTGCCGCCATCACCTGCTCGCTGCGGTCGAGTATCCCCGGGTCGTCGGTCACCATCTGGGCCCGGAACATGGCCTCTTGAGCGGCATAGCGGGTCTTGTACACCTCCTCGCGCAGCTCGGGGGAGTCCTCGTCGCAGCGGTCCTCCTCGTGGAGCACGAACCAGCGGTGGACGAGGACCCGCCGGTAGTCCAGCAGCGCCCCCGCGTAGGCGCAGTAGGCATCGATACGTTCCTGCCGCAGCCGCTCCGCGCGGGCGAACTGCTCGCTGCGCTCGGTCGCCCGGCTCTGGAAGAAATGGGTGATGCCGGAACCCAGCAGGGTGCCGATGACGGCCACGACGCTTGCAACAACTGCCTCCATCCGGGCAGTGGATCACGGCGGCCCGGCCCGGCGTCAGGCATCTGCGACGTTGGCCGGTCCCCGAGGGGGCGCCCTTCCGGTGGAGGGCCGGTGCGGCAAGATGGGCCCATGGGGATCTTCGGGGGCGAGGGCCGACTGATCGGTGGCCGGTACCGCCTGGGAATACGGCTCGGCCGCGGCGGAATGGGCACGGTCTGGCGGGCCACCGATGAGCTGCTGGGCCGCCAAGTGGCGGTGAAAGAGTTGCATTTCGATGACGGCACGGCGGAGTCCGAGTCGCGGGTGCAGCGCGAGCGGGCGATGCGGGAGGCGCGGACGGTCGCCGGGATCAAGCACCCGAACGTGATTGTCGTGCACGACGTCGTCGAGCAGGACGGCCGGCCGTGGATCGTGATGGAGCTGGTGGAGGGCCCGTCGCTGGCCGACCGGCTGCAGAGCGGCGGACCGGTCGCGCCGCGCGAGGCCGCCCGGATCGGTATCGCGCTGCTGGGCGCGCTGCGGGCCGCGCACACCCGTGGGGTGCTGCACCGGGACCTCAAGCCCGCCAACGTCCTGATGGAGTCGGGCACCGGCCGGGTCGTGCTCACCGACTTCGGTATCGCCCAGGTGCCCGGCGTCACGACGCTGACCGACGCCGGCGGCTTCGTCGGCTCGCCCGAATACACCGCGCCGGAGCGGATGTCCGGCCGCGGCACCGGCCCCGAGGCCGATCTCTGGTCGCTCGGGGTGCTGCTGTGCGCCGCGCTCAGCGGTGACTCGCCGTTCCGTCGCGACTCGTTGGGCGGTGTGCTGCATGCCGTCGTGTACGAGGAGGTCGAACTCCCGGAGGCGGCACGGGCGTTGTACGCCGTCGTCGAGGGGCTGCTGGAGCGCGATCCGGAGCGCCGGCTGGGTGTCGCCGAGACGGAACGGCTGCTGCGTGGCTATCTGCAGTCGGGCCGTGCCCCGGAGCGCGGGCCGGGCGTCCACGGGCCCGGCCGCGGCCACGGGGGCGGCGGGGCAGCGGGCCTCGCCGCCGAGGCCGTGGCGGGCGCGAGCGGACCGGCCGGACCGGGCCCCGGGGGGCCGCACGCCCCGCATCACTCCGAAGCCGATGTCCACGCCTCCCCGTACGACGGCCCCGGCGACGGCCTGCCCAGCGAACACCCGCCCAGCGAGGACCCCGTGGCCGCCGGTACGCCGCCCGCGGTCCCGTCCGCTCCGGGCCTCGCCCCCGCCGGAAGCGGCGCCGGGGGGCCGGGCGGGCGCGCGGGCGGCCGGGCCCCGGGCCTGCCGATCCGTGCGGCGCTCGACGACCGGGCGCTGGCCGCGGCCGCCCGCCCGCACACCGGCCGCCTCCGCACCGTCCTGCTGGTGACGCTCGCAGCGGTGGTGATCGGTGGCGTGGGCGCGGGCATCACGGTCCTGCTGATGGACCGGCACGGGACCGACGACGGCACCGGCCGCCGTTCCCCGCAGGCCTCGGGAGCGGGATCGGCACGCAGCCCTCGCCCCGACAGTGCGAAGCCCAGCCTCACGGGCACCTCCTCGCCTTCACCAGGGACCACCGGCAAGGTCCCCGCCGGATACCGCCTCGTCCACGACCCGGCCGGCTTCGTGCTCGCCGTACCGGACGGCTTCACCCGCTCGTACGAGAACGACCGCGTCTACTACACCTCCCAGGGCAGACGGTTCCGGATCGGCGTGCAGGTGCAGAAGCGGGTGCCGGAGGGGCCGCTGGGGGCGATGCGTACGGCGGATGCGGAGGGGCCCGCCCACTACCCCGGCTACCGCCAGGGGCAGGTCGTCGAGACCACCCACAACGGGCTCCGGGCCGGGCGCTGGGAGTTCGTCTGGGACGGTGCTGCGCAGGACGGCGGCGCCCGGTACACCTACGACCTCAGCTGGGACGAGAGCGGCAGGATGATCGACGTGTGGATCTCCTCCCCGGTCGGCTCGCGCACCGAGGCCGCACGGCACTTCGACACCGCGCTCGACGTGTTCCGGCTGACCGGGTCCTGACCCCGCGGCCTCCTGGTCGCCCCAGACCAGCCCCCTTGCGGCCAGCGAACACTGGCACGATTGTGCGTAGGGCGTGAAAACTCATTACTCCCGGGTACACAAAGCGTCCTGGGAGGAATACGCTCGCCGACATGACGGACTCGCAGGACACCGGAACAGCCGCCTCCGCCCCCGCCGAGGCCCCCGAAGAGGCCCCGGCCGCGGCTTCCGCAGCCA
Organism: Streptomyces sp. NPDC054786; assembly: GCF_053611685.1. Lineage (NCBI taxonomy): Bacteria > Bacillati > Actinomycetota > Actinomycetes > Kitasatosporales > Streptomycetaceae > Streptomyces > Streptomyces sp. NPDC054786. Next base: position 72,564 of record NZ_JBSHAW010000013.1, read on the forward strand.
CCGCCCCCGCCGAGGCCGCTGCCGCGCCCACCGACGGCAACCCGGTCGCCCCCGCCCCGGCGGGCGCCCGTACCGCCGCGGACGTGGTCACCCCCGAGGTCGCCGCCCGGCTCACCCGTGGTGTCGTCGGCAGCGGCCGCACGGCCAACCACACCCCGTTCACCGGGGAGAAGCTGGCCGACCTGCCCGAGTCCACCCCCGAGGACGTCGCCACCGCCTTCGAGCGGGCCCGCGCCGCCCAGGAGCGCTGGGCCAAGGTCCCGGTCAAGCAGCGCGCCGCGGTCCTGCTCCGCTTCCACGACCTGGTGCTCAGCCGCCAGGCCGAGGTGCTCGACCTGATCCAGCTGGAGACCGGCAAGGCGCGGCTGCACGCCCATGAGGAGGTGCAGGCGGTCACCGTCACCGCCCGCCACTACGGCCGCAAGGCCCACGCCTACCTCAAGCCCAAGGCGCGCACCGGTGTCGTACCGACCCTCACCAAGGTCACCGAACTCCGCCAGCCCCGTGGTGTCGTCGGGCAGATCGCCCCCTGGAACTACCCCTTCGAGCTGTCCGTGGGCGATGCCCTGCCGGCCTTCGTCGCGGGCAACGCCGTCGTCATGAAGCCCGACACGGAGACCGCGCTGACCGCGCTGTGGGCCCGTGAGCAGCTCATCGAGGCCGGGCTGCCGGAGGACGTCTGGCAGGTCGTGCTCGGCGAGGGCCCGGTCGTCGGCCCCGCCGTCGTCGAGCACGCCGACTACGTCTCCTTCACCGGCTCGACCCGTACGGGCCGCGAGGTCGCCCAGGGCGCCGCCGCCCGGCTGGTCGGCGTCTCGCTCGAACTCGGCGGCAAGAACGCCATGTTGGTGCTCCAGGACGCCGATGTGGAGAAGGCCGCCGCCGGCGCCGTCCGCGGCTGTTTCTCCTCGGCCGGCCAGCTGTGCATCTCCATCGAGCGGCTGTACGTCCACGAGTCCCTCGCCGACGACTTCCTCCAGCGCTTCGCCGCCCGTACGAAGGCGATGCGGCTGGGCAACGCCCTCGCCTACGGCGCCGACATGGGCTCGCTGGTCGGCGAGCGCCAGCTGGAGACGGTCACCCGCCATGTCGAGGAGGCCGTCGCCAAGGGCGCCGAGCTGGTCGCCGGCGGCCGCCCCCGCCCCGACATCGGCCCGCTCTTCTACGAGCCGACCATTCTCGACGGCGTCCAGGCACCGATGGCGGTCTGCGGCGAGGAGACCTTCGGCCCGGTCGTCTCGATCTACCGCTTCAGCGACGAGGACGAGGCGGTGGCCCTCGCCAACGCCACCCCGTACGGGCTGAATTCCAGCGTCTGGACGAAGGACGGCCGCCGCGGCCGTGCGGTCGCCGCCCGGCTGCGTACCGGCACCGTCAACGTCAACGAGTCCTACGCGGCCGGCTACGGCAGCGTGCAGGCGCCGATGGGCGGCATGGGGGACTCGGGTCTGGGCCGCCGGCACGGCTCCGAGGGCATCCTCAAGTACACCGAGGCGCAGACCGTCGCCCAGCAGCGTCTGATGCCGCTCGCGCCGTCCTTCGGGATGACCGATGAGAAGTACGCACAGTTCATGACCCGCAGCCTGCGCGCGATGAAGGCGTTCCGACTCCGCTAACAAATCAGCAGGGAGAGCCAGTGCCCCAGGAGAACTCTGCCCGAAATCAGGACCGGCACGGCGACCGGGAGGCCCAGGACGGTGGCTACGACTACGACGTGCTCGTCGTCGGCTCCGGCTTCGGCGGCTCGGTCTCCGCGCTCCGGCTGACCGAGAAGGGCTATCGCGTCGGCGTCCTCGAAGCCGGCCGCCGCTTCACCCGGCAGACGCTGCCGAAGAACTCCTGGGACATCCGCAGCTATCTGTGGGCCCCGGCGCTCGGCTGCTACGGCATCCAGCGGGTGCATCTGCTCGGCAACGTCATGGTGCTCGCCGGCGCCGGCGTCGGCGGTGGGTCGCTCAACTACGCCAACACCCTCTACGTCCCCCCGAAGCAGTTCTTCGACGATCAGCAGTGGGCCCATATCACCGACTGGCAAGCGGAGTTGGCGCCCTACTACGACCAGGCCCGGCGGATGCTCGGGGTGCGCCTCAACCCGACGATGACGCCCTCCGACGTCCACCTCAAGGAGACCGCGGAGAAGATGGGGGTCGGCGACTCCTTCCACCTCGCGCCGGTGGGCGTCTTCTTCGGGGACGGACGGGACGCCGTCAGCGGGGAGGAGACCGGGACGTCGAAGGCCGCACCGGGCACCGAGGTCCCCGACCCGTACTTCGGCGGCAAGGGCCCGGCCCGTAAGGCGTGTACGGAGTGCGGGGAGTGCATGACCGGGTGCCGGCACGGCGCCAAGAACACCCTCAACGAGAACTATCTGCACCTCGCGGAGCAGGCCGGGGCCGTCATCCACCCCATGACCTCGGTCGTCACCGTCACCGACGACTCCCGCGGCGGTTTCGCCGTCGCCACCCTGCCCACCGACAACAAACGCACGGGCGAGGGCCGCACCTTCACCGCCCGCCGGGTCGTCATCGCGGCCGGTACGTACGGCACCCAGACCCTGCTGCACAAGATGAAGGACAGCGGGCTGCTCCCCGGCCTCTCCGCCCGGCTCGGCGAGCTGACCCGGACGAACTCCGAGGCGCTGGTGGGCGCACAGACCGACAACCGCCGCTACCGCAAGCGGCACGGCACCAAGGCCGACTTCACCCGCGGGGTCGCGATCACCTCGTCGATCCACCCCAACGCCAACACCCATATCGAGCCGGTCCGTTACGGCAAGGGCTCCAATGCGATGGGCGCCATGTCCATCCTCCAGGTACCCCTCGCCGGACGCGGCTCGCGCGCCGCCCGGTGGGCCGCGAACTGCCTACGGCACCCGCTGCTGCTGCTCCGGTCGCTCTCCAACCGCCGCTGGTCCGAGCGGACCATCATCGGCCTGGTGATGCAGTCGCTGGACAACTCCCTGACGACCTACCGCAAGCCGAGCGGCATCGGGAAGGGCCTGCTCACCGCCCGCCAGGGCCATGGCGCGCCGAACCCCGAGCAGATCCCCGAGGCGACCGAGGCCGCCACCCTGCTCGCACAGGAGATCAACGGCTTCGCGGGCAGCAATGTCGGCGAGCTGATGGGGACCCCGCTGACCGCGCACTTCCTGGGCGGCTGCCCCATCGGCGAGGACGCCGACCACGGCGTCATCGACCCGTACCACCGCCTCTATGGCTACCCGGGCATCTCGGTCGTCGACGGCGCCGCGGTCTCCGCCAACCTCGGCGTCAACCCGTCGCTGACCATCACCGCACAGGCCGAGCGCGCGATGTCGCTGTGGCCCAACAAGGGCGAGCCGGACCCGCGCCCCGCCCAGGGCCGGGCCTACCGGCGGCTGGCGCCCGTCGAGCCGGTCCGCCCCGCCGTCCCCCCGAAGGCGTTCGGCGCGCTGAACCTGCCGTTCCTGGCCGTCCCGCCGGTGCCGCCGAAGAAGTCGCTGACCTAGGGCGTGTCCGCAACGTCCCGCCCGGCCCGACGGGTCATGGCCGGGGCGCGTGCCTGGCGATGGCTACGACGAAGGGCCGCACCGTCCCCGAGTGCGGCCCTTCTGCTCTGCTGCTCTGCGCCGGCCGTTACGCGGCGGCGCCACCGTCCGTCTTACGGCGACGGACGACGAAGAGCGCGCCCGCGCCGACGACCATGGCGACACCGCCCACGAGGCCGATGGTCGGCAGCGCGGAGGACGCACCGGTCTCGGCGAGGTTGCCGGTCACCGGCAGCTTGGCCATGCCGTCCTTCGGCTTGGTGGTGTTGACCGGCTTCCCGCCGCCCTGCGTACCGGGCTTGTTGCCGGGCTTGCCGGGCTCGGCCGGCGGGATCTCGCCCGGCTTGCTGCTGGCGGGCAGGATCGTGAAGTCGTACCACTGCTCCTCGGACCAGCCGCAGGAGCCGTCCTTGTTCTGGTAGTCGCCCGCCACCAGCGCGAAGCCGTCACCGGCCTTGGCGCCCTTGTCGGCGCGGATCCGCAGCTTGAGCTCCGCGGTCTGGTGCGCGTCGAGCTGGAACCAGCCGAAGTACTGGCCGTCGGTCCACTCGTCGAACGAGGTCCACTTGCCGGTGTCGGGGTTCTGGTACTCCAGGTCGAGCTGCGACTTGGGGTGGTCGATGTTCCCGGTCGGCACCGCGTAGATGACCGGGTAGACCTCGTCCAGCGCGTGGTCCGTGGTGTTGGCCAGGTGCACGCTGAAGCCCTTCCAGCCGCCGCCCGCGACGAGCTTGGAGGGCAGGTGGGCGACGGTCACTTTGATGGCGGCGTCGTCGACCTTGCAGTCGGGCTCGTCCCCGGGCTCGGCCGGCTTGGTGGGCTTTGCCGAGGTGGTGGGCTTGGGAGCGTCGCCGGGCTTGGTGTCACCGCCCGGGGCGGCCGGGTCGGACACCGTGGTGCCGTCACCGTTCCCGGTCTCCTCGCCGGGCTCGGTGCCGTCGCCCGTCGCGTCGTTGCCTGCCGCGTCGCCGTCCGACGTGGCCTCGTCACCGGCGCCCGGGGTCTCCGGCTGTGTGGCGGTGTCGTCGGACTGCTCCGGGCCGGGGGTGCCCGGGGTCGGTTCTGCGCTCGCGCTGGACTCGGTGCTCTCGGGGCCGGTCGCGAACGCGACGGGGGCCGCCATCAGGGCGGCGGGGGCTATGACGGCCGTCGCGGCGGCAGCCGTCAGGGCACGGCGAAGCTTCATCGAGAAGACCTCTCGGGGCCAAAGTGCCGTGGGGCGGCACAAGTGGGTGCGGGCCGTCGCGGTGGGGCGCGGTAGGGCCGTGCGATTGCAGGTACATGACCGGCCATGGCCGAAAAAGGTTGTCTACTCAACAACAAATGCTGTCGTGATGCCGATCACATCCGTCACAGCAGCCTCACAGGATTTACCAAGACCGCGCACAGGAGAGGTTCCGCGACGACCGTGCGCCGGGCGCACCCCCCCGCATAGCGAAGGGCCCCGGATACCGTCCGCGAGGGGGGTTGCGGACGGGCACGGGGCCCTTTGCTTTCGGTGCCGGCGTCAGGGCAGCGCCGGCACCGATCGGCGGCGCTGGGGGGGGGTAGCGCCGCTGGCTTTTGGGTGGTGCGTGATGGTGCGCGTGCCGCGGTGGTCGGACCAATGGCAATGCAAGGTCCATACCGGATGCGGTAGGTCGTTCGTCAAGCATCGTCCTGGATACGCCTCACCTGGCGCAACCGTTTCGACCGGATGCGGTCGGTCCCGGGCGTCCCCAGGACCGACCACCCCATCGGATGTGACCGGGCTGCTGTCCCCTGCTGACCGGCCACGCCACCGGAGTGAGGTCCCACGACGCGGACCGCGGCAAGCGGCCGGCGTCTCATCGCTCCGGGTTTCCGCCCGTGGGGCGGCGTCTACGCGTAGTCCTGCAGGCCGCGCCTGGCTGGCGTGGCACCGGGAACAACGAAGCCTTGCAGCGGCCGGTCACGCGCCGTACGGGTGAGTCGGCAACCGAACGCGGATCCGGCAGCTGCGCCGGGGCGCGTGCGCCCGCGCCACGCGCCCCGACCACCCCGGAAACCGACCGAATACCGTCCAGAACCAGCCATCGGGCGGCGCCGGGTGTGCCCGCTGACTCCCATGCCGCCTCAGATCTGGCCGCGGGACAGCTCCAGCAGGGTCATCGCCAGTGCGGTGCCCGGCTTGCCGAGCTGGTCGCGGTAGTGGGCGAGGATCTCCATCTCGCGGGAGAGGTTCACCCGCCGTCCGCCGGAGGTGAGGCGCTCGCGCTGGATGACGGCCGAGACGGCCATCCGTTCCTGGACGAGGCCGATGATCCGGCCGTCGAGATCATCGATCCGCTGCCGTGCGTCCTGGATGATCCCGGCCGCCTCGGGGGTGTGGGCGCCGGTGGCGGGGGCGGGGGTGGTGGTCTGGGGGCTCATGTACGTATCTCCTGGGGTGAGTGGCCCCGGAGCCGGTGATCGGTCCCGACAGACGCAGGCGCCCCGGACCATTTCGGCCCGGGGCGCCTGGGAAGTTGCTTGTCAGTGGATCAAGCAGCACGACCATGGCAGCCGGACGGGCCGGTGCCATAGGTAAAGACGAAGGTCAGCTGCTTGGACATAGCGCTCAGTATGAGCCCGTTAGAATCGAAAGTCCAACCCTGCTCCACACCGCCGGAAGGCCGCCGAAGTGCCATCAGCGCCCCCTGCCGCTGCCCCGGACGTCGTCCTCGTAGTCGACTTCGGCGCACAGTACGCCCAGCTCATCGCCCGCCGAGTCCGTGAGGCCCGGGTCTACAGCGAGATCGTGCCGTCCACCATGCCGGTGGCGGAGATGCTCGCCAAGAACCCGAAGGCGATCATCCTCTCCGGCGGCCCCTCGTCGGTCTATGCCGAAGACGCCCCCAGCCTGGACCGCTCGCTGTTCGAGGCCGGTGTCCCGGTCTTCGGCATGTGCTACGGATTCCAGCTGATGGCGACCGCCCTCGGCGGCACCGTCGACAACACCGGAGCCCGGGAGTACGGCCGCACCCTGCTGACCGTCTCCCGCCCCGGATCCACCCTTTTCGAGGGCACCCCCGCCGAGCAGTCGGTGTGGATGTCCCACGGCGACGCCTGCTCCGCCGCCCCCGAGGGCTTCTCGGTCACCGCGTCCACGGACGTGGTGCCCGTCGCCGCCTTCGAGAACGACGAGAAGAAGCTCTACGGCGTCCAGTACCACCCCGAGGTCATGCACTCCACGCACGGCCAGCAGGTCCTGGAGCACTTCCTCTATCGGGGTGCGGGCATCGAGCCGAACTGGACCACCACCAGCGTGGTCGAGGAGCAGGTCGCCGCGATCCGCGCCCAGGTCGGCACCAAGCGCGCCATCTGCGGGCTGTCCGGCGGCGTGGACTCCTCGGTCGCCGCCGCCATCGTGCAGAAGGCCATCGGCGACCAGCTGACCTGCGTCTACGTCGACCACGGGCTCCAGCGCAAGGGCGAGTCCGAGCAGGTCGAGAAGGACTTCGTGGCCGCCACCGGCGTCCAGCTGAAGGTCGTCGACGCCGAGGAGCGCTTCCTGACCGCGCTGGCCGGGGTCAGCGACCCCGAGCAGAAGCGGAAGATCATCGGACGCGAGTTCATCCGCGTCTTCGAGCAGGCCCAGGCCGAACTGGTCGCCGAGGCCGGCGCCGAGGGCGAGGAAGTGGCCTTCCTGGTCCAGGGCACGCTCTACCCCGACATCGTCGAGTCCGGCGGCGGCACGGGCACCGCCAACATCAAGTCGCACCACAACGTGGGCGGACTCCCCGACGACATCGAGTTCGAGCTCGTCGAGCCGCTGCGGCAGCTGTTCAAGGACGAGGTCCGGATGGTCGGCTCCGAGCTCGGCCTGCCGGACGAGATCGTCCAACGCCAGCCGTTCCCCGGCCCCGGCCTGGGCATCCGGATCGTCGGCGAGGTCACCAAGGAACGCCTGGACCTGCTGCGCGAGGCCGACGCCATCGCCCGCGAGGAGCTGACGGCGGCCGGTCTGGACCGCGAGATCTGGCAGTGCCCGGTGGTCCTGCTCGCCGATGTCCGCTCGGTCGGCGTCCAGGGCGACGGCCGTACGTACGGCCACCCGATCGTGCTGCGCCCGGTGTCCTCCGAGGACGCGATGACCGCGGACTGGACGCGGATGCCGTACGAGGTGCTGGCGCGGATCTCCACCCGCATCACCAACGAGGTCGCCGACGTCAACCGCGTCGTCCTCGACGTCACCAGCAAGCCCCCGGGCACCATCGAGTGGGAGTGATCCCGCCGGCCGAGTGGGAGTGATGCCACCGGCCGCCCGATGATGCCGCCGCTCGGTCTGTCCGAGCGGCGGCGTTGTCGTTGGGGTGAACGGCGAACAGCGAACGGCGAGCTGCGAGCGGCGGCCGGGCCGTGGGGTGGCCGCGGCGGTGGCCGGCCGGCCCGATGACGTGGGCGGGGTGCGTGCCTCAGTCCCGTACGGCCGAGGCCAGCCGCTCCAGCGTCGTGGCCATCGCCGGGCCCATCCGCTTCGGGAAGCCGGGGAGTTCGATGACGAGGCGGGGGAGCCGGGCGCGCGACCAGTCGTAGGTGTGGGTGATCCGGGTGGTTCCGCGGCCCTCGGTGCCGTCCGGGCCGCCGGCGTCCTCCACCGGGGTCAGCTCATAGCGCCAGCGCTGCCCTCCGACGAGCCGCCGGCCGCGGAACTCGCCCCAGGTCTCCCAGGCGATCAGCCGGTCCTTCTCGTACTCCACCACGACGTTCACCGACCGGTACGCGACGCGCCCCTGCGCCATCCCCATGCTGAACCGGTCGCCCGGACCCAGCCGCGACGGGCCCTCCGGGCGGCCGCGCAGCATGCCCGAGCCGTCCAGCTCGGCGTGCCTGGCCGGATCCCGGAGGACGGCGAAGAGCTGCTGCGGTGTGGCGTCGATGTCCTTGTTGACCGATATGGCCCTCATGGTCGTGCCCCCTCTGGTCCCGTTCTGGTGCCCTCATCATGCAGGTCCGGGCATTCGTGCCGGTCGCGGCCCTGGTTACCTGGGGTAGTGGAAGGTAGCTTCCGCATCGAGCATCAAGTGCCGTATGCGCCAGGAGGAGAGCCGCGATGCCCGAGCCGAGCCCCATACCCACCGATCAGCTGCAGTTCGCGATGCCGCCGACGCATCAGACCGTCGAGGGCGAGCGGAGCCACCGCAAGGAGCGCCTGGTCGCGGCACTGCGCCTCTTCGGGCGCTACGGCTTCGAGGAGGGCGTCGCGGGCCATATCACCGCGCGCGACCCGGAGTTCCCCCACTGCTTCTGGGTCAACCCCTTCGGGATGTCCTTCCAGCACATCACGGTCAGCGATCTGCTGCTGGTGAACGCGGAGGGCAAGGTCGTCGAGGGCCGCCACCACGTCAACCAGGCGGCGTTCGCCATTCATGCCCAGGTCCACCGGGCCCGTCCCGACGTCATCGCGGCGGCCCACAGCCACTCCACGTACGGCCGGGCGCTGTCCTCACTGGGTGAGCTGCTGGACCCGATCACCCAGGACGTCTGTGCCTTCTACGAGGACCATGCGCTCTTCGACGACTACACCGGCGTGGTGGTGGACGAGCAGGAAGGCCGGCGGATCGCGGCCGCCCTCGGGCCGCACAAGGCCGTGATCCTGCGTAACCACGGCCTGCTGACGGTGGGCGACTCGGTGGACGCGGCGGCGTGGTGGTTCCTCACGATGGAACGCTCCTGCCAGGTCCAACTGGCCGCCAAGGCCGCCGGCAAGCCGGTCCTGATCGACCACCACAACGCCGTCCGCACGCGCGAACAGCTGGGCAACGACCTGGTGGCCTGGATCAACTACCAGCCGCTGTACCAGCAGATCGTGCGCAGCGAGCCGGATCTGTTCGGCTAGGGCGGGTCCGTGCGGTCCCGTCGTTCGCCCGCAGGCCAGGCGGGACTTTGCGGACACGCCCAGGGCATGTCCGGTGGGTTCCGGGACCGGCCCCCGGTCGGTGGCAGCGCCCGGTCGCCGAGGAAGGCGACCGGGCGCCGGCCGAGCTCGGACCGCGCGTTGAGCTATCCGATGTTGAGGTCGATGACCTGGTAGAAGGCGTTGCCGGTGTCGGCGACCTCCCACACCGACAACAGCACGTGGTACCCCTTGCGGTCACCGGGCAGCGTGACGTGGTGGATGGTCGGGTCCTCGGGGAGGAGGTCGTCGGCGCTCCAGTACGGCTGGCCGCTGTTCTGGTACGTGGCGATCGGTTCCGGGGCGAACTGCGCCCGCGTCAGGCGCGCCCCCGGGTCCCAGCCGCTCTTGGTGAGGAAGTAGTTCCAGCGACGGGTCTTGTGCGCGGCGTGGTAGTTCCAGGTGATGTCCAGCGCCTGGCCGGCGGCCACCTGGTGCTTGTGCCAGTCCTGCTGCGCGTCGGGCTCGTCGAGCTTGGACGCGAAGTCCTTCCCTGCGCTGGCGATCCGGCCGTCCTGGGGCGGCTGGAAGTTGGGGACATCGTCCCGCGCGTAGGGGTCGGTGAGGCCGGCATCTGTCGCGGGGAAGAATTTGCCGGCCTCCAGGCCGGCGGCCTGCCAGTCCGCGAGGTGAAGTTGAGCCCTGGACTTGGGGTTGGTCACTGCTCCGTGTCGGGCTTCTCGTGCCACAGCTCTCTCCTTAAACGACGAGAAGGTCGGTATATCGACCCTGTGTGCGCACTGTATCCATGCGGTTACTCATTGTGTCCGTGGAGCGTTACGTGTCCCCGCGAACCACCGGACGGCACACCCAGGCCGTTCCCTTCGGATCGGTCGGCCGGGCCCGGCGGCGCGGACGACTGTCCCGCCGGGCCCGGCCCCGTCTCACAGGTGCGGGAACAGATCGAGGAACGGTGCGGCGGTTGCGGCGATGCCCCGGCTGAAGGGCGCGTCGAAGTCCCAGACGAGGAACAGCAGGAAGGCGATCAACGCGCTGAAGAGCCCGGCCATCAGCAACTCCCGCCCCGAGCGCCGGATCTGCAGGGTGAACATGACGCCGATCGAAATGGCGCCACCGGTGATCAGCCCGAACCACACCACGCCCGGCAACGTCGAATCGGCCGCGTCCGCACGGGCCGTGCGGGCGCCGTCGGCCACCGCGACCTGGTCGACGAGGGGCTGGTAGGACTGCCCTTCGAAGTCGTTGCGCGGGTGGTAGTCGGCAACATCCGCCCGGACCTTCGTCAGCAGGTCGGCGGCGTGCCCGGTCAGTGCCCCCTGCTTGGCCATGACCGGCCATTCCTTGTGCACCACATAGGACACATACGCGTCGACGTCCGAGCGGATGCGGTCCCGTACCGGCGCGGGGTAGGTCCGTGCCCGCGCGCTGACCTCGTGCAGCGCCTGTGCCTCGGTCCGTACGGTGTCCTCGGCCGCGCTCCTGGCCTCCCAGACACCGGCGATGGCCAGGCCCAGCACGATCGCGTACACCACCCCCACCATCATCGTCAGATACTCGATCACATCGGGCGTTTCGGTCGGGTCGTCGTCCTCACCGACCCGGCGCTCCTTGAGGACGGTGATGGTCAGGACGACGCCACAGGCGACGACGATGGCGATGGTCAGCACCAGCCATTGCGACATGGAGGCCTCCTACGAGGAACGGCGCCCGGCGGAACCGGACGAGGAGCTCGAACGGGGACGGAGGGCGGCGCCGGCCAGCACGGCCGGGGCGGTGATCAGCAGGGTCGTGGTCACCACGGAGCGCCCGGCACGCGGTTTGTGGGACACCGGCGCATAGCTGCGGGGCAGGGCGGGCGGAGAGGGCGCCGGGCGGGGGGTCGGCGGCTTGGGCTTCGGCTTGGGCGGCGGGGCCGCGGGGTGGGTGCGGGGAGCAGGGGGCGGAGGCGGGGGTGGTGGTGTCGGCCGCGGTCTGGAGGCGGGCGGTGGTGGTGGCGCGGGCTTCGGGCTCCGCGGAGGTGGCGCCGGCGTGTGGGGTGGCGGGGGCGGGGGCGTGGGCTTGGTTGCGGTGCAGGGGAAGTGCCAGTGGCGGGGCATGGGAAAGCCGGTCGGTACGTCCACGGGTGGTGCGGTACCGGCATAGGCGCAGTTGTCGCCGGTGACCGGGTGGTGAAACCGGTCATGGGCGGTCGCCGACGGCGCGGTGACGAGCAGCGCGGCGGCCCCGGTCAGGAGAAGGAAAGCGGCGGCGGCCAGCAGTCCGGCCCCCAGGCGCCGGATGCCGACGAGGGGGTGAAGGGGGCGGGCTCGGCGCCGGTGGGTGTGGTCGTGGGGTGGTGTCCCCTTGTCGTGTCGCTCTTGTGGTCCGCCCTGTTCGCCCGGTCCGCACTGTTCGTCCGGTGCAACCGGTCCGCCCGGTGCAACCGGTGCATATCGCGCATCTCCTGCATCTCCTGCATCGCCTGCATCACGTGCTCCCGGTCCGCCCGGTCCGCCCGGTCCGCCCGGTCCATTCGGTCCATTCGGGCCATGTGGTTCATTCGGTTCAGTCAGTGCGTCGGGTCCGTTCGGTTCCGGTGGTCGGTCCAGGTCAACGCGGCTGTGCGATCCGTGAGGTCCGTCTATTGGGAACACGGCGAGAGCTTGCGCAGCGCGCGTGCCAATCAGCCGTCGCCGTGGCCCGGTTCGCCCGAATAGGGGAAGCGCCGGGGTTGCGTGGTCGGCCGCCGGTCAGGTGTGCGGAAGCCTGCGCACACCGGTGCGGATATGCCGGGGCGCGTGCGACGGCCGGGGCCGCCGCTTGTCGTACGTCAACGCGCCGATGCGCCCGCCACCCGCCACCAGCTGGACGTTTGATGTCCGCCGGGCCATTTGGGGCACAATTCGCCTTTGTATAAAACAAGTTGGCGGCGAGCGGTGGCGGGGCGGTAACGGACGTGTCGGTTGAGGCGGCGGGCAGGATGGCCGGAACGGGCGAGCCGGGGGACGGCGCGGAGCGCGCCACCGGCGGCGAGTGCCGATGCGGACGGTGCCCGCACGGCGCCCGTGCGGGGCACCGGCAGGCGGTCGCCGCGTTCATCGCGCTGCGCGAGGACTTCGCCGCCGGGCACGGGGTGCCGGCCGGCCTCGCACGCTCGGCCGGCGCGGCCCGGCAGTGGGTCTCCGACGAACTGACGCTGTCCGCACGGGAGGTGGCCAAGCGGGGCGCCGCCGAAGGAGCCGCCTGGCTGACGTCCGTACGGTGGCGCACCCTGCTCGTCGTCTGGGGCGCGGTGATCGCCCTGCTGCTCGGGCAGGCGCTGACCGCCATCGGTGACGGCTGGACGGCGGCCCGTACGGCGGGGCTGCTCGCGGCCGTCGTGCTCGCGCTGGGGCTGACGGCGGCGGCCTGGTGGCACCGCGCGCACGGCGGGGTGCTGGCGCCGCTGATCGGCGAGGACGGGCGGCTGTCCACCTCGCGCGCGGTGGCGTCGGGCTGGGCGGTCGCGGTGCTGTACGCCGTGCTGACGACGGCCGGGCAGCTGGCGACGGCCACCGCCCCGGCTGAGCGGCGCGCTCTACTCGGGGGCCTGGAACTCGACCGGTCCGGTGCCCTGTTGGCGATGCTCGCCGTCGGGTGCGGGGTGGCCGTGCTGGCGTACGGGCTGGTGGCCGCGCGGGTGCGGTCGGGGCGGTTGCAGAAGGTTCCCGCGGAGCGGCCACGGGCCGCCGACCTGCTGGCGGACGACGCGGGGCGGGGCAGTTTCCTGGACGTGCAGTACGTCCTGGTGAACGCGGCCGTGCTGGTGTGCGCCCTGGTGCGGCTGGCCGGGCGGCCGGGGGAAGTGCCGCAGCTGCCCTGGGGATTGGTGGTGCTCCTCGCACTCTCCGGAGCGACCTATCTGTGGGGGAAGGCGGTGGCGGGCGGGCGTCCGGTGATCCTCTCCGTCGTCCGCGCCCGTGAGCTGGGTGATCTCGCCGCCCCGGTCCGTACCGGCGACGACATCGAGATCCGCGGTGCCGGCTTTGTCCCGCCGGGGGCCGGGACGCCCGACCGGCTCGCCCGGACCGTCGTGCGGATCGGCGATGTTCATGTACCCGTCCCCCTGGTTCCGGTGGCCGGTGGCTTCGCCAATCCGACGGACGGGGTGCTGACCGTCCCGGTACCGGTCGATGTCGAGCCGGGCCGGGTGACGGTCCGGGTGATCACGGCGGCGGGTGTGGAGACGAACGGCTACCCGATCGACGTCCTGGACTGAGGTCCGCAGCGGGCGGGGTGAGGATGGCTGCGGGCGGCGGGGCGCGGCCGGTCGCCCTTGCGTGACGATTTTGTGTGCCGCAACCGCCCGAAGTGCATCGCGCCGTTGAACCTCTCGCGCACGTGCATACGTATCTCCCCACGAGGCGCGGGCGGGGGCACAATCGTCTGCGCCCGGAGGCAATGGAGAGGCGGACGTCATGGTTCACGCGAATCGTACGATCGGTGCCGAATTGGGAGGGGTGGCCGTTGAGGGCTCCGGCGTCGGGTTGCGGGGGCAGCTGGCGCGCAATGCGCTGCTCCCGTTGCGGCTGTTCCTGGGGGCGACCTTCCTCTACGCGGGCATCGACAAGCTGACGGATCCGGCGTTCCTGGCGACCAGTGGCGCGGGGTCGCTCGGTGAAATGCTGCGCCAGGTCCATGACGTGGCGGCGCTGCCGCAGCTCGTGGACCTCGCACAGAAGAGCCCGGTGGGCTTCGGCTATGCCATCGCGGCCGGCGAACTGGCGGTGGGCCTCGGGACCCTCGTGGGGCTGCTGGGGCGGCTGGCGGCCCTGGGCGGGGCGCTGATCGCGCTGACGCTGTGGCTCACCGTGAGCTGGGCGACCACGCCGTACTACTACGGCAACGACCTCGCCTATCTGATGGCCTGGGTCCCGCTCGTACTGGCCGGCACACCGAGGTACTCCCTGGATGCCGCCCTGGCGAACCGCCGCAAGCGGCATGGGACGCAGCTGTTCGGCTAGGGCGTCTCTTGCGGATCAGCGCGGGCCCGCGACGCCTGGCACGGCCCCTCGCCGCGTTGTTGTCTCGCCCACGGACACTCGGTCCGCGGGCGGGGCCGCTTTGCCGTGCAGCTCGGCATCCGGAGGGCCTATGAGGTGAGGACGGCGCCCTGCGGCTCGGACGACGCGGTGCCGCTCGGTCGGATCGGTGCGGCCGGACGACGCGGTGCGGCTCGGGCGGATCGGACAGCGCGGTGCGGCTCGGACGGCTCGTCCGATGCGGCGCGGCCGCTCGGTCCTTCCGCGGCGGCGCGAGGCCGGGCCGGTCACGTGAGGCCGGGCCGGTCAGGGGTGCGGCAGGGGTGGCGCCTCGGTGTGCGGTGTGTCGCGGCGGGCCGTGGCACGGAAGGCGGCGGTGAGGCCCGAGAGGAACAGGCCGGCGGGGAGGGCGAGGAAGAGCCAGAGGCCGGGGGCCTCCCAGCGGCCGAGGGCGTCGAGACCGTAGCCCGTGCCGACGGTCAGGGCGGTGAGGCCCGCGATCAGGCGGGCCGGTTCGAAGCGATGGCGCTTCACTGGGGGGCTCCCTCGGGGGTGGGGGCGGTCGGCGGTGCGGGCGGCGCCGGGGCGGGTATCGACGGGGCGGAGGCCGGTGTCGCGCGCTGGATGACGATCTGTCCCGCGCCGAGTTCGAGGTCCAGATCCAGCGAGCCGCGCGGCTTCTCGCCCCTCTTGAGGCCGTCGGCCGGCAGCGTGATGGTCCGCTGGTCGCCTCCTGCCGAGAGGTCCACGTCGTGCGGCGATTCCCCGGGCAGCTGGATGTCGCCGAGGCCGAGGGAGATATGGAGGCGGGTGGTGACGCCTTGCGGCAGCGTCACCTGGAGGCGGCCGAAGCCCACTTCCGCGCTGGTGTGGACGGTACGGCCGCCCTTGACGGGCAGGTCGCCGAGGTCCAATGACCCTTCTCCCGAACCGATCTCGTAATGCGGACGGACGGCGCCGAGGGTGGTGGGGGTCCAGGTGTGCTTCTGCCAGTCGGTGGTGATGTTGTCGGGCAGGGCGGTCGCGGCCGCCAGCAGCAGCGCCGTCAGCACCACCATGAAGACCGTGCCGCCGCCCGTCCGCCCGAACCAGGCGCTGAGTACGAGCCCCAGGCCGAAGACGGCCAGCGCACAAGCCAGCCCTGCCTGGAGGGAGGGTGCGAAGCCGTCCTGGCGGAAGACCGCGTGGGCGGTGGTGCCGCCGGCGAGCAGCGCGAGCAGGAACGTCCGGCCGCCGATCGGGCGGCCGATGCGGCGGGTTGCGCGCGGGGCGCGGGCGGGAGGTGCGCCGTGCGGAGGCGGGCCGGGCGGGCCGCCCGCGTCGGACGAGCGGGGCCGGTCAGCGGCCGCCGCGCCTGCGCCGTGCTCGTAGCGGTAGGCGATGTCCAGCGGGAGCGGGGTGTTCTCGGGCCCCCAGAGATAGCCGGGGCCGCCCGCCTCCCTGGAGCGCTGGTTGCGCCACCAGGAGGGGCTGGTCGGCACCGGAGGGGCCTTGGTCTCGGGTGGGGCGTCGGCGACGGCCTGGGCGGTGGCGGCGTCCACCGACTCCGGGCCCCTGGTCTCGACCTCCCGGCGCCGCCGCGACCAGTAGGCGGAACCGGCCGCCGCCAGCGTCAGCATGATGGCGAAGGACATCATGCTGCCCTTGGCGAGGGTCGTCAGGAACAGTCCGCAGCCGACCAGCGCGAAGAGCAGGGCCGTCAGCGCGGAGCCCTCGACACGGCCGGAGAGCAGCCGGCGGCCCTCGTTCTCGTCCTCGCCGTGGAGGGGGATGAGCAGCCAGGCGAAGCCGTAGACGATGAGGCCGACGCCGCCGACGGAGAGCACGGCGAGCACGATCCGGAAGATCACCGGGTCGAGATCCCACTGGCGGCCCAGCCCGCCGCACACTCCGCCGATCACCTTGTGCCGCCGGCTGCGGCGCAGCGGGGCGTGCGGCGGGGTGGGGCCGGCGGGGTCGGAGGGCGCCGACTCCTCGACGGGGGCTGCATCGTTCATGGACCCATGGTGACGTGGGCAGCGGAGTCCCGGCATCCGTGGAAACCCTGGCAGACCCCTGAGATTCCCTGATGGCCAACCCGATATGCCCCAGGGGGGTCCCGAAACCCCTCGTGCCTTCGCATATGCCCCCCCGCTGGGGCCCTGGCCGGAACACGGGCGCGGACGGGCGGTGGCCGGAGGGCTTTCCACCGGCGAGGGCGACTATCGTTGCGCCCTGGATACGTACGGGTTTCCGGAGGGGCGTGCGGTGACGGAGGCGGCGTCGGTGGACGAGGGGCGACTGGTCGCCGGGCGGTATCGCCTGGTTGAGCGGATAGGCCAGGGCGGCATGGGAACCGTCTGGCGGTCCCGGGACGAAGTCCTTGGGCGTCAGGTCGCGGTGAAGCGTCTGCATGTGGCGCCGTATCTCGATGCGGACGAACTGGCGAGGCGCCATGAGCGCACCACCCGCGAGGCGCAGGCCGCGGCGCGCATCAACCACCCCAATGTGGTGGGGGTGCACGACGTCGTGGACGACGCCGGCATGCCGTGCATCGTCATGGAGTACGTCCGCTCGACGACGCTCGGCGATCTCATCAAGGAAGCCGCGCGGCAGGACAGTTCGGTCACGCCGCGCGAGGCCGCCCGTATCGGACGCGGCATGGTGGCGGCGCTGCGGGCCGCTCACTCGGCCGGTGTGCTGCACCGTGACGTCAAGCCGGGCAATGTGCTGCTCGGTGAGGACGGCCGGGTCGTGCTCACCGACTTCGGCATCGCGGTCGCCAGCGGAACCTCCACGCTCACCAAGACGGGCGAGCTGGTGGGCTCCATCGACTACTTGGCCCCCGAGCGGGTCAGGAGCGGCAGCCCGGGTCCCGCCTCCGACCTGTGGGCGCTGGGCGCGACGCTCTATCAAGCGGTCGAAGGACGGCCCCCGTTCCGGAAGGACACCGCGGTCGAGACGGCGTATGCGATCGCCATGGACCCGCTGGAGGCGCCGCGCAACGCCGGGGCGCTGGGCCCGCTGATCGAGGCGCTGCTCGCCAAGGAGCCGGGCGACCGCCCGACGGCCGAGGTCGTCGAGCAGGCGCTGCGGTCCGCCGAGGCCGACGCGGAAACGGCGCTGCTCGGCTGGCCGACGCTGGCACTGGGCACGGTCGGACGTGGTGCCCCGGAGTCGGCCGAGCTGAACGAGCAGACGGAGGCTCCCACCCGTCCGGTGCCTCATACGGGCGCGACGGGAACCATGTCGGGCCACACCGGGACGGGCACCGGCACCGGCACTGGGACCGGCACCGGCACCGGCACCGGGGCGCCTACGGGCACGGGGCCGGGTACGGGTACCGGCGGCGAGGCCCTGACCGGCCCGGTGGCCCTCCCGGACGGGGCCGGCGGCGGGCGGACCGCCGTGGACCGTACGGGAGCGCCGTCCGGCGGCAAGCCCCGTAAGCGGCGTGCCGCCCGGGTCGTGGTCTGGAGCGCCGTCGGGGTGCTGTTCGCCGGCGGCGGTGCGGGCGCGGCCTGGTACCTGATGCACCATGGCGACTCGGGTGCGTCCCCCAACGCCTCCGACAAGGGCGTACCGGGAGTTCCCAGCGTCCCGGACAACGACATCGGGCCCCCGCCGGCCCTCCCCGACGGCTACCGCAAGGTCACGGAGTCCGGGGTCGGCGTCAGCTTTCCGGTGCCCGACGGCTGGAGGCGGGAAGTCAGGGACGGCGGCCGGCAGATCGTCTACTCCTCGAATGCCGAGCGCGCGCAGCTCACCCTCAGCGTTCTGGACTTCTCCTCGGGGGACCAGGTCCAGCACTTCAAGGACGTCGAGGTGGCCTTCAAGAAGCTGTACCCCATCTACTCACAGCTGCGTATGCAGAAGACGACCTACCAGCACGATCCCGCCGCGATCTGGGAGTTCACCTTCGGGGGCCGGGCCCGTACGTTTCGGGGGATAGATCTCGGGTTCGGCCGGGAGGGCGCCAAGGAGTACGCGATCTACGTGTCCGCGCCGCAAGCGAACTGGGCGAAGTTCGAAAAGGTCTTCTCGGTGGTGAAGGACGGCTTCCGCAGGACCGACCCGAAGGGCTGAGGCGGCGGGCGGAGCCAGCGGACCGGAGCAGGCCGCCACGGGCCGGCCGGACCGGTCGCCGACGGCCCCGTCCCGGGCCGAACCCCGGAAACGTCAGGGGCGGGTTCAGGGTCGACCCTGATGCCCCGGGCCCCGGCGCCGTGTGACGATCGGGGACATGACCACCGCTCCGCCCCGCGCCGAGACGAGCTACGCCCCGGCGCCGGACCCTGATGAGCCACCCGTGCGCAAGCTGTACCGCAGCGCCGACGGGCGGTTGCTCGGCGGTGTCGCGCGCGGTCTGGCGGGGCATCTCGGGCTGCCGGTCTCCTGGGTGCGGATCGTGTTCGTGGCCCTGTTCCTGGCCGACGGCATGGGCGCCCTGCTGTATGCCGCGTTCTGGTTCTTCGTCCCGCTGGGCGTCGGCGGCGTGGACCACCGGCAGCCCGCCACGGCCGGCGGGAAACTGCGGCTGCGGCGGCACAAGCCCGACAAGGGCCAGGTCTTCGCGCTGATCGCGCTGCTCGTCGGCGCCGCGATCGTCGCCTCCAGATTTCAGCTGGGTCAGGCCAAGGGCTATGTCTGGCCGGTGTTGTTGATCGGCGCCGGCGTCGCCCTGGTGTGGCGCCAGGCGGACAACTCCCGCCGTGCGCAATGGCTTGAGCTCGGCCGCCGCAAGGGCGTGCTGCCGGTGTTGCGCGGCGCGGCCGGTGTGCTGCTGGTCGGCGTCGGGGTGACCGGCATCGTCGTGCTGCAGGGGTCGGTGCGCCATCTCGGCGCGGTGCTGCAGGCCTCGCTCGCCGTCGTCGTCGGTATCGCGCTGCTGGCGGGCCCCTATCTCGTGCGGATCACCCAGGACCTCTCCGAGGAGCGGTTGATGCGCATCCGCGCCCAGGAACGCGCCGAAGTGGCCGCCCACGTCCATGACTCCGTGCTGCACACCCTCACCCTGATCCAGCGCAACGCCGAGGATCCCCGGGAGGTGGCGCGGCTGGCCCGCGCCCAGGAGCGGGAGCTGCGCGCGTGGCTCTACAAACCCGAGGGCCGCGGCAAGGAGGAGGACGAGGAACCGGCCACCCTGGCGGAGGCGGTCCGCACGTCCGCCGCCGAGGTGGAGGACGACCACGGCGTCCCCATCGAAGTCGTGATCGTCGGCGACTGCCCGCTGGACGAGGCGCTGGGCGCCCAGATGCAGGCCGCACGCGAGGCGATGGTCAATGCCGCCAAGTACGGTGGCGAGGGCGGCGCGGTGCAGGTGTTCGCCGAGGTCGAGGGACGCACGGTCTTTGTCTCGGTGCGCGACCGCGGCCCCGGATTCGACCTGGACGCGGTCCCCGAGGACCGGATGGGCGTACGGGAATCCATCATCGGCCGTATGGAGCGCAACGGCGGCACGGCCCGGCTGCGTTCCGCCCCCGAGGGCGGCACGGTCGTCGAGCTGGAAATGGAACGCCCGGCGGCGGAGCACGGCACATGACCGGGCCGGGCGAGCGGCAGCCGGTGGCGACACCGCGGGCCGGAGCACGGGATGATGACCGGGCAGACATCGAGGGACGGGCGGAAGAGATGAGCAGCGAGGGCGCACAGCAGGGCGAGACCGGCGGCGGGACGGCCGAGGGCCGGACCGTACGGGTCGTGCTGGTCGACGACCACCGGATGTTCCGTACGGGCGTCCAGGCCGAGATCGGGGAGACCGCGCGCACCGGCGTCGAGGTGGTCGGCGAGGCGGCCGACGTCGACCAGGCGATCACGGTCATCACGGCCACCCGCCCCGAGGTCGTCCTGCTGGACGTCCATCTGCCCGGGGGCGGCGGTGTCGAGGTGCTGCGCCGTAGCGCCGCGATGATGGCCGACGCGGAGCGCCCGGTCCGCTTCCTGGCGCTCTCCGTCTCCGACGCGGCCGAGGACGTCATCGGCGTCATCCGCGGCGGCGCCCGCGGCTATGTCACCAAGACGATCACCGGCACGGACCTGGTCAACGCGATCTTCCGGGTCGCCGACGGCGATGCGGTGTTCTCCCCGCGGCTGGCCGGCTTCGTCCTGGACGCCTTCGCCTCGACGGACGCCCCGCCGGTCGACGAGGACCTGGACCGCCTCACCCAGCGCGAGCGCGAGGTCCTGCGGCTGATCGCCCGCGGCTATGCGTACAAGGAGATCGCCAAGCAGCTGTTCATCTCCGTGAAGACCGTCGAATCCCATGTCTCCGCGGTGCTGCGCAAGCTCCAGCTCTCCAACCGCCATGAGCTCACCCGCTGGGCCACGGCCCGGCGGCTGGTCTGACCTGCACAACCCGCTCGGGGGCCGGATAGCGGGGCCGCCGGAGGGCGGGTCGTAAAGAACGGCCAAAGACGGGCAACCAGGACCACGCGGATCACCATCTAAGGGCGCGGAGAGGCTCACTGCCGAAGGCGGGGCCGGAACCACCCCCACGTCCTTCGCGTAGTTGTCCTGGAAGCGAGATCCCGATGAGCCTGACGGGCACGCCCTTCTTCCTCACCTCGGTCACGCTGTTGATCGTCGCCTTTGTTCTGCCGCTCGCCCTGTGGGGCCGAATAGCCGGGCCACCCCTGGCGCGCGGCCTCGGCCGGCTGCTGATGCTGCTGTTCGCCCAGGTCACGGCCATCACCGTGGTCTTCGTCCTGGTCAACAACGCAAACAACCTCTACGACACCTGGGACGATCTGCTCGGCACCGGCAGCCATGTCGAGGCGGCCCGGGACCTCGGCCCCGACGGCATGGGCGGCCAGCAGATCAGGAACGAGCCCAAGCAGCTCCAGCAGTTCCGCCCGGCCGACGACCCCAGGGTGGGCCCCGGCGTGCAGATGACCGACCTCAAGGGCCGGATCTCGGGCGTGCTGGGCGAGGTCTACGTATGGCTGCCGCCGCAGTACAACGACCCGGCCTACCGGAACAAGAGGTTCCCGGTGGTCGAGCTGCTGCCCGGCTACCCGGGCTCGGCGAAGTCCTGGCTGGGCTCGCTGCACGTGGCCGAGCAGCTCCAGCCGCTGATGCAGCGCGGCCAGGTCAAGCCGGCCATCCTGGTGGCACCGCGTACCAACATCCTCCCCGGCGCGGACACCGGCTGCGTCAACATCCCCGGGAAGGTCAACGCCGACAGCTGGCTGACCGTCGATGTCCGCAAGATGATCGTCGACAACTTCCGGGCCGGGAGCAAGGCGGACTCCTGGGCCCTGGCCGGCTATTCGGCGGGCGCGCACTGCGCCGCCAAGCTCGCCCTGGCCCACCCGGACCGCTACCGCGCCGCGGTGGCGATGTCCGGCTACAACGACCCGGCGCTCGAACGCGACTCGCTGGCCGGCAAGGACCCCAAGCTGCGCGTCGAGTCCAACCCGATGCACATCCTGCAGTCCGCCAACGCGGCCGGGAAGCCGCCGCGTACGGCCCTGTATGTGTCGGGCGCGGCGGGCGACGGCTACCAGGCCGGCATCGGTCTGCGACAGCTCGCGAAGTACCCGACGACCGTGGACGTGCAGCAGATCTCGTCGGGCGCCGGCGGCCACACCACGGTGGTGTGGAAGCACCAGGTGCCGCAGATCTTCCATTGGCTGGGGATGAAGCTCAGGGCGTGAGCGCGGCACCCCCGCAAACGGCCCCTTACGCCGGCCGGGTCGCCGCCGCGAACGGCATCTGGTCGATCGGCGCGATCCGTACGGGCGCCCCCGGATGCGGCGCATGGATCATCTTGCCGTCCCCGACGTAGAGCCCCACATGGCTGATGCCGGAGTAGAAGAACACCAGGTCACCGGGGGCGAGTTGGGACCTGTCGATACGCGGCCCGGAGCTGATCTGGGTGTACGTCGTACGGGGCAGCGCCACACCGCCGGACCTCCAGGCGGCCTGTGTCAGCCCCGAGCAGTCGTACGCGGAGGGGCCGGTCGCGCCCCAGACGTACGGCCTGCCGAGGGCGCCGTAGGCGAAAGCGACGGCCCGCGCGGCACGGGGGTCGGGGGCCTGCGCCGCGGCCGCGGCGGCTGCCGAGCCGGTGGGGACCCCGCCGAGGAGGCCGTCCCCGCGCCCGGTCCCGCGGTCCGCGCGGCTCTCGCCGGCGCCGCCGCGGCGCGCCATCCGCTGCCGCTGTTCCGCGGTCAGCCGGCTCAGCAACTGCTCGGCGGCGCCCAGCTTGTGGACGATCGTGACCCGGTGCTTCTTCAGCGCCGCCTCGGTGTCCGCCAGCCGTTCCGCGGTGTCCTCGGCCCGCCGCTGAATCTGCCGTACGCTGCCGAGCCGGCGGGCGTACCCGGCCACCGCGGTCGCCTGGTGGCTGCCCGTACGCTCCAGCACCGCGGCGCCGTCCAGATAGCGCTGCGGGTCCGCGGACAGCAACAGCCGTACGGTCGGGTCGATGCCGCCGGAGCGGTACTGGCTCGCGGCCATGGTGCCCAGTTCGGTGCGGGCGGCGTTCAGTTTCCCGGTCCTGCGGGCGGCCTCGTCCTGCAGCCTGCTCAGCTCCTCGCGTGCGGTGTCGGCGGCTTCCTTCGCGCCGTTGTAGCTCTGCGTGGCCACCTCTGCCTCCTGGTACAGCGCGTCGACCCGGTTCTTGACCTGGGCGGGGGTGGGCTGGGGTGCGGCCTGGCCGGTGCCGTCGAAGCCGGTGGCGGTGGCGGCACCGGCCAGCGCCAGGGTGGCGGCCGTACGGGCGGTGCGTGCGCTGCGGGAGCCACCGGTGAGAGCGGTGAGCGGATGCTGCCGGGGCTTGCGGTGCGAGGCCACGGTGGCCGTCACTTCCTTCCCTTCGAGCCGTGGGCCCGGCGGCGGTCCGTAACGAGGGAACGGACCGCCGCCACACCTCTCGGCGGGGCGGCCGACAGGACGCCGGTGGGAGGCCGGCGATGGCGGGGAGTCGGCCGCCTGGAGGAGGACGCTAAGCCCGTGTGTTGCGGCGACGGGTGCGCTTGCCCGGGATTGTTCGCTTTCGACCGCGGTCGGCGCGCGGGTGACCGCGGCGCCGTGGCCGCACGGCCGGGACCGGGCCCGGCCTGACCGAAGCGGCGATTGTGGGCGCCCTGCCTGAAGGGCCGTGCTATGCGGCGGCTACGATCCAGCACTATGGACGTAGTAATCAATCTCTTCGTCGGCCTGCACATCATCGGCATCGCCTCCCTGCTGGGCGGCTTTCTGACCCAGATGAAGGCGATGAGCGCGGGCACCGCCCGGTTTGTCCCGGCGATGCTGCACGGCGCGCTGACGATGCTGGTCACCGGCATCGTGCTGGTCGGCCTCGACCAGGCCGCGGGCCACAGCCTCAACAACATCAAGATCGGCATCAAGATGGCCGTTCTGGTGGTCATCCTGGCGCTGGTCTACGTCAAGCGGGACGAGGAGACGGTCGCCAAGCCGCTCTTCGGCGCGGTCGGTGCGCTGACGGTGGCGAACATCTTCATCGCCGTGCTCTGGACCTGAGCGGAGCGGCGTTCCGCCCGGGAACAGGGCTCCACGGGCCGGAAGAAGGTCCCCCCGTGGGCCGGGAAGGCCCCCTCCACGGCACACCGCGCGGTCATCGCACTCCGAATCCGGAGGCGACGGCCGCGCGGTGGCGTGTGGGGGGTGGCCGTGGGGGGTGGCCCGGGGGAGCGCGGCCGGGTCTCAGCCCGGGCGGACACTCCCGTAGATCGGCATGTAGTAGATGGACTCTTCCCGGACGTTGGCGCCCGGGTGCGGCGCGTGGATCATCTTGCCGCCGCCTATGTACATGCCCACGTGGCTGATGTCGTCGTAGAAGAAGACCAGGTCACCGGGCTTGAGGTCTTTGGTGGCGATCCGCTGGCCGACCTTGACCTGGTCCCAGGTGGTCCGCGGCAGACTGACACCGGCGGCCTTCCACGCGGCCTGCGTCAGGCCCGAGCAGTCGTAGGAGCTGGGGCCGGTCGCGCCCCAGACGTACGGCTTGCCCATCTGGGAGCGGGCGAAGGCGAGCGCCTTGTCGGCCTTGGCCGAGGTGGAACCGCCGGTCGAGCCACCGTCGTCCGCACCGCCGCCGGTCTGTCCGCCGGCCGAGCCGCCGGCGTCGTGCTGGCGCCGGCGCTCGCGCTCCTGCTGCTTGCGCGCCTCCTCCTCGGCCTTGCGCTTGGCCGCCGCTTCCTTCCGGCGCTCCAGCTCCGCGAGCCGCGCCTTCTCCTGGGCGGTCAGCCGGGAGAGCAGCTGCCGGGCCTCGGCCAGCTTTTGCTGCACGGACCGCTTGGACTCCTTGAGGGATGTCTGCGACGTCTGCAGCCGCTCCAGGCTGCGGGTCGCCTCGGCGCGCTGCCGGGCGGCCGCCGCCTGCTGCTCCTGGTAGTCGGTGACGGCCTGCTTCTGCCGGCCGGTCAGCCGCTCCATGAGGTGGCTGCGGTCGACGAACTGCTGCGGGTCCTTGGCGAGCATCAGCTGCGCCGTCGGGTTCATGCCGCCGGTGCGGTACTGCGCCGAGGCGAAGGTGCCCAACTGGCGCCGGGACTCGTTCATCTTCTCGGCACGCTTGGCGGCGGCGTCGAGCAGGCCGTCCACGGTGTGGCGCTGTGTGTCGGCGTGCTCCTTGGCGGCGTTGTACTTCTGGGTGGCCACCTCGGCCTGGCGGTAGAGGCCGTCGACCTTCTGCTTGACCTCTTCGACGGTGGGCTTGGGCGCCCGGGGGGCCGCGTCGGCGGACTGCGAGAGCAGCGTGGCCGAGGCGAGGGCGGCAGTGGTGAGCCCGACGGCCGTACGTCGGCCTCCGGGTGAGGCGAGAATGCTGGTGCGCGGCTTGCGATGCGACGCCAAGGCCGGCGACTCCTTCCGTGGACCGCCTACCGGGTTAGCTGTCGGGTTCGGGCGGTGTCGCTGACGGAAGGCTTGCCCTACGGTCCGGACGTCCGCTGGCGACGGCTGTCCGGATCGATTCACCCCGGTGGTGCTGGTGGGTCCCCGGCTCCGGGTGCCTGAGGGCAGGGCCGGACTCGGCGTGGGCGGCCCGTGCGGACGCTGTCGTCCACGGGGAGGCGGGCTGCCTGAGCGAGGACGTTAGCCAACTCGTGTGGCTCCTGTGAAGGCTGATGTTCGATATGCCCGAAACCTTTTCGTGACCTGAACGCGATGCGGGGTTGTTGTGGCAGATGTCGGATTCGGGTAGACGAGCCGCCGACCGATCTGTGCCGGTCCCGGCCACCTGACCTGCCGCGGTGCCACGCCTCGCCCCGCAAGCGGCCGACAATGGGCTACTCCGCGGCGGACTGTCAGTGCGGCGGCCTAGACTCGGTGGGCGATGAGCAGCCTCTTTGACGACAGTTTCCTGGCGGACCTCGGCCACAAGGGCGAGGAGCACCCGCCGCCCCCCGAGGACGAGCACGGTCCGGCCCCGGAGGAGATCCCCGCCGACCTCTTCGGCGGGAAGTTCGACGCGCCCCCGCCCAGAGAGGCGTACTACCGCGACGGCGCCGCCCGTCCCGCCCTCGACCCGGCGACGCTGCTGGAGGGGCTCAACGACGAGCAGAAGGCCGCCGTGGTGCACACCGGCGGCCCGCTGCTGATCGTCGCCGGCGCCGGCTCCGGCAAGACCCGGGTGCTCACCCACCGCATCGCGCATCTGCTCGCCGAGCGCCATGTCCACCCCGGCCAGATCCTCGCGATCACGTTCACGAACAAGGCCGCCGGCGAGATGAGGGAGCGCGTCGAGGAGCTCGTCGGCCCGCGGGCCAACGCCATGTGGGTCTCCACCTTCCACAGCGCCTGCGTCCGCATCCTGCGCCGCGAGTCCAAGAAGCTGGGCTTCACCTCTTCCTTCTCGATCTACGACGCCGCCGACTCCAAGCGCCTGATGGCCCTGGTCTGCCGCGATCTGGACCTGGACCCCAAGCGCTACCCGCCCAAGTCCTTCAGCGCGAAGATCTCCAACCTCAAGAACGAGCTCATCGACGAGGAGACCTTCGCCGGGACGGCGGCTGGGGGCGCCTCCCAGACGGAGTCTGGGGGAGGTTTCGAGAAGACCCTGGCCGAGGCGTACGCGATGTACCAGGCGCGGCTGCGCGAGGCCAACGCCCTGGACTTCGACGACATCATCATGACGACGGTCAATCTGCTCCAGGCCTTCCCGGATGTCGCCGAGCACTACCGCCGCCGCTTCCGCCATGTCCTCGTCGACGAGTACCAGGACACCAACCACGCCCAGTACACCCTCGTCCGCGAGCTGGTCGGCCCCGCCGAATCCGCCGCCGAGCTGTGCGTCGTCGGTGACGCCGACCAGTCGATCTACGCTTTCCGGGGTGCCACGATCCGCAACATCCTCCAGTTCGAGGAGGACTATCCGGACGCGACGACGATCCTGCTGGAGCAGAACTACCGCTCTTCGC
Organism: Streptomyces sp. NPDC054786; assembly: GCF_053611685.1. Lineage (NCBI taxonomy): Bacteria > Bacillati > Actinomycetota > Actinomycetes > Kitasatosporales > Streptomycetaceae > Streptomyces > Streptomyces sp. NPDC054786. The sequence continues at coordinate 99,312 of NZ_JBSHAW010000013.1, forward strand.
AGACGATCCTGTCCGCCGCCAACGCGGTCATCGAGCGCAACGAGAACCGCCGCCCCAAGAACCTCTGGACGGACGCCGGCGCCGGCCCCAAGATCACCGGCTATGTCGCCGACACCGAGCACGATGAGGCGCAGTTCGTCGCCGACGAGATCGACCGGCTCACGGACGCCGGAGACGCCAAGGCCGGCGAGGTCGCCGTCTTCTACCGCACCAACGCCCAGTCCCGTGTCTTCGAAGAGATCTTCATCCGGGTCGGGCTGCCCTACAAGGTCGTCGGCGGGGTGCGCTTCTACGAGCGCAAGGAGGTCCGCGATGTCCTCGCGTATCTGCGGGTGCTCGCCAACCCCGAGGACACCGTCCCGCTCCGCCGCATCCTGAACGTCCCCAAGCGCGGGATCGGTGACCGCGCCGAGGCGATGATCGACGCCCTGTCGCTGCGCGAGAAGATCACCTTCCCGCAGGCGCTGCGCCGCGTCGAGGAGGCGTACGGCATGGCGGCCCGCTCCGCCAACGCCGTCAAGCGGTTCAACGTCCTCATGGAGGAGCTGCGCACCATCGTCGAGTCCGGTGCCGGCCCCGCCACGATCCTGGAAGCGGTTCTGGAGCGTACGGGCTACCTCGCCGAACTCCAGGCCTCCACCGACCCGCAGGACGAGACCCGGATCGAGAACCTCCAGGAACTCGCCGCCGTGGCCCTGGAGTTCGAGCAGGACCGTGGTGAGGCTGCGACATCGGGGGCTGATGCCCCGGGCCCCGGCACGCTCTCCGACTTCCTGGAGCAGGTCGCGCTGGTCGCCGACTCCGACCAGATTCCGGACGAGGACGAGGACGGCAGCGGCGTGATCACGCTCATGACGCTGCACACCGCCAAGGGCCTGGAATTCCCGACGGTCTTCCTGACCGGCCTGGAGGACGGCGTCTTCCCGCACATGCGCTCGCTCGGCCAGACCAAGGAGCTGGAGGAGGAGCGGCGGCTGGCCTATGTCGGCATCACCCGCGCCCGCGAGCGGCTCTATGTCACCCGCTCGACGATGCGCAGCGCCTGGGGCCAGCCCTCGTACAACCCGCCCTCCCGGTTCCTGGAGGAGATCCCGGTCGACTACGTGGACTGGAAGCGCACGGGCCCGGCGACGCCGTCCGCGTCGATGGGCGGTATGTCGGCGGGCAGCGGTGGCGGCGGCTTCGGCTCCATGCTGTCGTCGTCGCGCGCCAAGGGCCCGAGCGGCTTTGCGACCCGCCGCGCCGCGGACCGTCCGGTGGTCGCCCTGGCCATCGGTGACCGGGTCACCCACGACACCTTCGGGCTCGGCACGGTCGTCGGCGTCAAGGGCGGCGGAGACAACGCCGAGGCGACGATCGACTTCGGCGGCGAGAAGCCGAAGCGGCTGCTGCTGCGGTATGCGCCGGTGGAGAAGCTGTAACGGGGCCGAGCAGCCCCCGCGGGGGTGTCCCCCGGGGGCTGTGACGGGGAGGCGGCGGTCAGTTCGGGTTGAGGCCGTGGTCGCGCAGCCACGGCTGCGGGTCGACCGCCGCGCCGCCGCCGGGGCGCACCTCGAAGTGCAGATGCGGTCCCGTGGAGTTGCCGGAGTTGCCCGAATAGGCGATCTGGTCACCGGCCTTGACCGACCCGGACCGGATCTTGGTGCTGCTCAGATGGCAGTACCAGGTCTCGGTGCCGTCCGGCGCCGTCACGATCGCCATGTTGCCGTAGGCGGAGTTCCACTGGGTGCGGATGGTGCCGTCGGTGGCCGACCTGACCGGGGTGCCGTAGCTGACCGGGAAGTCGATGCCGGTGTGCACGGACATCCAGTTCACACCGGCCTGGCCGAAGGTGGCGCTCAGCCCGTGCTGGGTGACCGGCAGCACGAACTTGGGGCGCATGGCCTCCTTGCGCGCCGCCTCCTTCGCCTTGCGCTCACGCTCCAGCGCCTGGCGCTCCTTGAGGTCGATCCGCTCCTGGGTGCGGCTGGCCCGGTCGCGGAAGTCGTCGGCGCTGGCGCTGAGTCCGGCGAGCTGGGTGTCGAGCTTGTTGTTCGCCGCGGACGGTTTGACGGCCCCCGGGTCGGGCGCGGCCTGGGCGGTCGCGTCGCCCTTGTCGTCCCCGGTGAATCCGGTGACGGACGCGGCGGCCACGGCGCACACGCCCATGGCGGCGACCGAGGGGACGGCCACGGTCAGCAGTGCCGACCGCTTTACCGGCCGTTTCCGGCCCCGGCCACGGACGGCCTTCCCGGCATCCGGGCCAACGACCCGACGCCCGGCGGGAGCCGCGGCGGTGACCGGCATGGCCTGCGTCATGGCGTCCGCCACGGCGGCGGCATCGCTGGTGTCGGCGTCGCCGTCGGAGAGATCAGCCTCGCCGGGGAAGCCGCCGTCGGTCCCGGTCCGGCCTGCCTCGAAAACATCGGCGTCGTAACCGTCGGCGTCGAACCGATCGGTGTCGAGCTGACCGACGTCGGGCTGACCGGTCTCGAAGTGCGGGGTGTCGCCCCAAGCGCTGGTGTCCCAGTGGACGGTGTCGGTCGGGGGCGGGCCGGCCTGGGCCGGAATGCCGGCGATCAGGTTCCGGTCCGTGGTCGGCCAGACCGCCGTGGCCTCGAAGCTCCCGGTCTCCTGGAGCGCGGTGGCCTGCTGGCCGACGGTGTCGAAGGCGCCGGTGGTCTCGTACGCGCCGGTCGCATAACTCCCGGTGTCGTACGTGCCGGTGGGGTAGCTCCCGGTGTCGTACCCGCCGTGCCCGTAAGCCGTGGCTTCGTAGGCGGCCGCCGTCTCGTACGCGGGAGAGGCGTACGCGGTCGCCTCGTGCGCCGGGGTCTCGTACGACGTGTGCGCATAGGGGTCGTAGCCCGCGGCGGCCGGGTGCGGGTCGGTGGCGGCGTAGGCGCCGCTGTCGTACGCACCGGTCTGGTAGGCGCCGGTGTCCCACTGTGCCGAGGCGTAGGTGCCGGTGTCGTAGGCGCCGGTGGTGTAGCTGCCGGTGTCGTAGCCGTCGGCCGCCGGGTATGCGCCTGTGTCGTACGCAGCCGTGTCGTACGCACCGGTGTGGAAGGTGCCCGTGCCGTACGCGCTCATGCCGTAGGCGCCCGCGTGGTGCGTACCGGTGTCGTACACCCCGGTGTCATAGGTGCCGGTGTCGTACATACCGGTCTCGTACATACCGGTCTCGTACGAGCTGGGGAGCGAGCCGAAAAGGGGGTCGCCGTCGCCGTATTCGGCGCTGCCCGAAGGGGATTGCTGCTGCTGCCCGTAGGAGTCGTAGGCCGGATAATGCGCATACGAGGCGTCGGAAGTGGAGCCGGTCGGGGGCTGAGCCCCCGATGGGTGACGGTCGTTCACCAACTTCTCTTTCGCCTCGGCAGCAGGAGAATTAGCGGTGACTGTACCCGGCGGTACGTGGCGGCGACAATCTTCCACAGGTTTTGGGTTCGGCCAGACCGGGCATTTGGCCGCCTTTCGGCAGTCCCCATGCGAGCCCTTGGCGCCCCGTTCGACGTTTGTTCGACATTAAGCCAAGATCAGGTCGCCTGTGCGACCCCGTTTCGGCCTCGCGCGAGGCCGAAACGGGGCGTTCGTCACCGGTCGGGGTCAGGCCACCGAAATGACGTCCGCGGCTCCCTCCGCCGTCTCCGCCGAGGTCAGCGCCTCACGTATGCCGGCGGCGACGGTGCCGTTGACCGGTAGCGCGAGATGTCCGACACCGGCGACATGCACGTTGTAAGCGAGCAAATCCGGGTGGTCGATTCTGGCCGTCGTGGCGGGAACCATCACCCGGTCCTCCTCACTCCAGAAAGCGACAAAGTGCGTCCGGCAATGTGGCGCCGGAAGCGACAACTCCGCAATCACCTCGGAATCGGGGCGCATCTGGCGGACGATCGGGTGCGCCGACATCAAGGGCGCGATGCGGGTGCCGGAGTGCGGGGTCCCGAGCGTGATCAATGTACGGACGCGGGCGTCGCCGCCGAGCCGCTGCACGTAATAGCGGGCGATGAGCCCGCCCAGGCTGTGGCCCACGATGTCCACCCGTCGATGACCGGTCCGCGCGCACACCTCCTCCACATGCCGGCTCAGCAGCTCGGCGGCCTTACGGAGATCGCAGGTCAGCGGGGAGTAGTTGAGCGCCTCGACGCGACGCCAGCCGTGCCGGTGCAGCGAGCGGCGCAGCAGCAGGAAGACGGAGCGGTTGTCGATGAAGCCATGGAGCAGGAGGACCGGCGGATGGGCCCGGCCCTCGGTCGGCAGCAGCGACGGTGCATCGGCGGCGGGCTGCAAGGGCTCCGGCGCCATGTGCCCTTCCGGAGTCCCGGCCGCGGGGTGCGGTGCGGGTCGTGGCGCGGGGCGTTCCGGGGAGATGCCGGTCGGATAGAGGAGGAGATGGCCGGCCAGCACCGCCAGCTCCACGGCCGTGCTGCGCAGGAGCACGGAAGAGACGCGGGTGGGGAGCCGGCGGGCGCGCCGGAGTGGTGTGGCGCAAAGGCGCGCGAGCAGAAGGGGTGCGGAGAGAAAGGGCAGGGCCTGCATGGCCGACCTCCCGAACGGCACGTGGGAGGCGGCTTTGACCCCCGTATGCCCTCGTGGGAAGTCATGAGCAGCGACGGCGGGCATGCGGCGTACCCGCCCTGATGCGCGCCCGGCGGCGCGGTGGCCCGGCTGCGACTCCCCGTGCGCCCGCCCCGCGTGTACGGATCCGCCCGGCTCTGGCGGCACGACACGCGGAACACGGCGCGTAGCGAACGTGTCCCATGTGTGATTTCCCCCTCCCCGGATGTCACGAAACGGCTGGGTACGGGATGCTGGCGATAACGTTCGTTCACGCTCGTGGCCGCCGGATCGCGGTCGCGCGATCGATGTCGGCTCGGCGGCACCACGGTGCCGTGCATGGCTTGGAGGCAGTGATGAGTGTGGCTCGGCATGACGGAGCGCAAGCGGGGAGCCAGGGCGCGGCGGGCAGGTCGGGGCCGATCCGGGTGGTCGTGGCCAAGCCGGGCCTGGACGGGCACGACCGGGGTGCCAAGGTCATCGCGCGGGCGCTGCGCGACGCCGGTATGGAGGTGATCTACACCGGGCTGCACCAGACCCCGGAGCAGATCGTCGACACCGCGATCCAGGAGGACGCCGACGCGATCGGGCTGTCCATCCTGTCCGGCGCGCACAACACCCTCTTCGGGAAGGTCATCGCCCTGCTGGAGGAGCGCGACGCGGCGGACATCAAGGTCTTCGGCGGCGGCATCATCCCCGAGGCCGACATCCCCCCGCTCAAGGCGCAGGGCGTCGCGGAGATCTTCACGCCGGGCGCGACGACCGCCTCGATCGTGGCGTGGGTCAACGCGAATGTGCGGTCCCTGGCGGTCTGAGCCACGAGACGGCCGGGCCGCCTGGGCGGCCGCGGCGCGGGAGGGTCCGGAGCGGAGGATCATGGGGCGAGGGGCTGTCGCGTGGCCCGGCGCGGGGCGCCGGCCGGGGTACCGGTAGTGATGCCGGTGTCCGGGCCGGTATCGGTGCCGGTGCTCGTGCCGGTGTCGGCAGGGCCGGCCGATTCGCTCTCGTCCCCGCTGTCGTGACCGGTGGGGGGCGGGGTGAGTTCCGCGTGCATGGTGGCGCGCAGGCGCAGGGTGCCGACCAGGCGCTGGAAGGCCTCGGACCAGTAGCCGCCGGCGCCCGGTGAGGCGCCCTCCGGCTCGTCCGTGACGGCGGTGAGCATCTCCAAACGGCCCGCCGCGGCCGGGTCCAGGCAGCGCTCGGCCAGGCCCATCACCCCGCTGAAGCTCCACGGGTAGCTTCCCGCGTCCCGGGCGATGTCCAGGGCGTCGACGACGGCCCCGCCCAGCGGCTCGGCCCAGGGGACCGCGCACACGCCGAGCATCCGGAAGGCTTCCGACAGCCCGTGTGCCGCGATGAACTCCGCCACCCACCGGGCCCGTTCGGCACCGGGCAGCACGGTCAGCAGCTTCGTCAGGTCCCGCGACGAGCCGGCCGGTGCGACCTCGGCCGCCTGGGACGGCGCGCCCGGCGCGCCCAGCAGCGCCCGTGCCCAGTCGGCGTTCCGCTGTCGCACCGCGGCGCGGCACCAGGCGTCGTGCAGCTCCGTCCGCCAGTCGTCGCCCACCGGCAGGGCGACGATCGCCGCCGCGTCGCGGCCCCCGAGCCGGGCGTGCCATCCGTCCAGCGGCGTCGCCTCCACCAACTGGCCCAGCCACCAGGACCGTTCGCCCCGTCCGGAGGGCGGCTTGGGTGCCACGCCGTCCCGCTGCATCCCCGCATCGCACTCGTGCGGCGCCTCCACGGCGATCACCGGTGCGCCGGCCGTACGGTCCAGGCCGACGCAGGTGTGGGCGCGCTGCGCCATACGGGCCGCGAGGGCGGAGCCGGGGAGCGTGGAGAGCAGTTCGGCGGCCGTGGCGCGGACGTTGCGGCTGCGGTCGGACAGCGCCTGTTCGAGGAAGGGCTCATCGGTCCCCGAGAGGCCCTCGCGCAACGAGTCGAGGAACATCAGACGGTCCTCGGCCCGCTCCGTGGGCCAGGTCGTGGCCAGCAGGGCCAGGCCGGCCTGCGGGTCCTGGCGGCGCAGCGCGGTCAGCAGGGCGACCCGCTCCGCGAACAGGCCCTCCTCCCAACGGCGTCGTACGCCCTCGGGGTTGTCGTCTCCGGAGAGCTCGGCCGGGCCGCCGACCCCTCGGAGTGCGAATTTCCACTCGTCGTTGAGCCGCGACAGCCACAGGGCACGCGGCCCCGCCAGCGCCAGCGCGGCGGGCCGCAGGTCCGTACGGGCGCGGGCGGCGTCGAGCAGCGCGGGCAGCAGCGCCTCCGGGGCGCGATAGCCGTACTCACCGGCGGCGGCCAGCCACTGGGGGAGCAGTTCCGTGAGATCGGGGGCCGTGCCGCGGCGGCTGCCGCCTCCGGCGCCGCGGTCGGCCAGCAGCAGGGACAGCCGGCGGCGGGCGGCGGGCGGCAACGGGGGCCGTGGGTCGGCCGGGGCCGCGGCGGGCCGCTCACCGGCCGGCGCGGGGCGGAGTGCGGCGCGCCGGCGCACCGTGCTCACCGCGGCCGCGTCCAGCAGCGCGGCCGCGCCGCCCTGCCCGGACCGCACCGCCACCGGCGGCGTCCGCCGCTCGGTCCCGAGGAGCGCGGCGCTCACGAGATCGGCCCAGGGGGCCGGGGCGGTCGGGGTGGGGGAAGAGGGGGCGGAGGGTGCACTGGAAGTGGCGGGAGCCGTGGGAGTCGTGGGTGGAGTGGGCGTGGTGGTGGGCGTCATGCGCTTCCTCCGGGGATCGGTGGTGGACGGCGGGCGCGGGTGGCGGGAGGCAGTGGCCGGCGGTGTGGCGGGGGCTCGGGTCACAGGGACACCGGGGCCGGGTCCCAGACGGTCAGCGGCAGAAAGCCGCGGTGGCCGCATTCGCCGAAGACCGTGACCGGCGCGCCGCCCGATATGGCGGCCAGCTGCCACAGGTTCGTACGGCCCGGACAGCGCGGGTCCAGCGGCAGCGCCGACTCCCCGTCCGCATCGGCCAGTTGCCAGCTCTTTCCGTCCCGCCCCGGAATCGGGGTGACCTCGGCGAGCACCACCGGCCAGGAATCCAGCCACGGGTCGTCGCGCAGAGCGTCGCCGTACGAGGCGAGGGCGGCATCGATGCCGCAGCCCGGTGGCACGGCCCCCGGGGCCGCCGGGGCGTGCCGCTCGCCCAGGGTGGCGCGCAGGGGGCGGGCGCCCGGGTAATAGGCGAGGTCCGCATCGAGCACCAGGCCGGGCGGCAGGGCCAGGTCCAGAGGGCGGTTGGCACCGCCGAAGGAGAGATGCAGCGCCATCCGGCCGGTCCGCTCGCCCCGAAGGAAGATTCTGCGGGTGGTCAGCTTGCCGTCCTCGCTGTCCTGTTGGGAGAGCACCAGCCAGCGGTCCCGGACCGTCGTCGCCCCGGGGCCGGTCAGCAGATCCGCCGTGTCCGTGGTCAGCCCGACGCGCGAGCGGACCGTCGCCGCGAGGGGGGCCGGCAGCCGCTCGATGCCCAGGAACCCCTGGTCGAGAAGGTGCAGCAGGGCGCACTCCTCCAGCAGCCGGGCCGGCCAGTCCGGACCGGATGCCACTGCCGAGCCCAACTCCCTTACCCGCGAGGCGAGACCGGGCGCCTGGGCATCGACCATGCGGGCGGCCGTCTCGTCCCAGGCCCCGTAACCGGCGCGCTCGGCGGAGGCCAGACCGGACTGCAGCAGATCCTCCAGGCGCTGCTCCAGCTCCGTCGCACCGGCGCCGATCCGCTGCATCCGGCGCTCCGCCCGCCGCTTGGCCGCCTCCGGGTCGGCCGGCGCACGCGACGGAGCGCCGCCGCCCGAGGGCGAATCCGCGGACCGCTCGGCGCGCTCCCGGCGTCCGGCCAGCCACTCGCCCGCCCACTGCGCCGGTTCCCCTGCCGGCACCTCCTGGCCGCCGCCCGCCCAGAGCAGCAGCAGTCCCAGCGCGTGCTTGCACGGAAATTTGCGGCTCGGACAACTGCACTTGAAGGCGGGGCCGTTGAGTTCCACGACCGTTTGATACGGCTTCTTGCCGCTGCCCTTGCACTGCCCCCACACCGCGCCCTCGTCCGCGCCCGTTTCCGACCACGGTCCCGGCGCCGCGAGCTTGCCGCCCGCCTTGCGTGAAGCCTCGTCAGGCGCCAGCGCGAGCACCTGATCCGTCGTCCAGCGTTCCCCCTGCGGATTCATGTCATCGACGCTACGACGCCCCACTGACAATCGCCGTGACGCGCGATGAACTCGCAGTTCAGGGCGGGTTTTCGGGGGATTGTCAGTGGCGTGGTGCAGGCTTGATTCCGCAAGCGGCCGCAGGGATTTCGGGGTCCCGGCCGCAGACGTTGCGACGAGGGGGAACCATGTCCGAGAACAGCTTCCAGACGACGGACGACGACAGCAATCCGAGCGGCGGGACGACGCCGCACGCCGCGGGCGGCCAAGCGCTGCGGCCGCACGCCGAGGACAGTTTCGCGGAGGAGCTGAAGGCCCTCGCGGCGGCCGACGACCGGCCTCGGCCGGAGCGCTGGCGGCTCTCGCCGTGGGCGGTCGCGACGTACCTTCTCGGCGGCACGCTCGCGGACGGCACGGTCATCACACCCAAATATGTCGGCCCGCGCCGGATCGTCGAGGTCGCCGTGACGACCCTCGCGACGGACCGTGCACTGCTCCTGCTCGGCGTGCCCGGCACCGCGAAGACCTGGGTGTCCGAGCACCTGGCGGCCGCCGTCAGCGGCGACTCCACCCTGCTGGTCCAGGGCACGGCCGGCACACCCGAAGAGGCCATCCGCTACGGCTGGAACTACGCCCAGCTGCTCGCGAACGGCCCCAGCCGGGAGGCGCTGGTGCCCAGCCCGGTGATGCGCGCGATGGCACAGGGCATGACCGCACGGGTCGAGGAACTGACCCGCATCCCCGCCGACGTCCAGGACACGCTGATCACGGTCCTGTCGGAAAAGACCCTGCCCATCCCGGAGTTGGGGCAGGAGGTGCAGGCCGTCCGCGGCTTCAATCTGATCGCCACCGCCAATGACCGCGACCGTGGGGTCAACGAACTCTCCAGCGCGCTGCGCCGCCGCTTCAACACCGTCGTACTGCCGCTGCCCGCAACCCCGGACGAAGAGGTGGACATCGTCTCGCGCCGGGTCGAGCAGATCGGGCGCTCGCTGGACCTCCCGGCCGGACCGGAGGGCCTGGACGAGATCCGCCGCGTCGTGACGGTCTTCCGCGAGCTGCGGGCCGGCCTCACCTCCGACGGCCGCACCAAGCTCAAGTCGCCGTCCGGCACCCTCTCCACGGCCGAGGCCATCTCGGTGGTGACGAACGCGCTGGCGCTGGCCACCCACTTCGGGGACGGTGTGCTGCGCTCCGGGGACGTGGCCGCGGGCATTCTGGGAGCCGTGGTCCGCGATCCGGCAGCGGACCGGGTCGTCTGGCAGGAGTACCTGGAGACCGTGGTGCGCGAGCGCGACGGCTGGAAGGACTTCTACCGCGCCTGCCGTGAGGTGAGCGCATGACCGGGCCGGTGCTGCTCGGGGTGCGGCATCACGGCCCCGGCTCGGCGCGGGCGGTGCGCGCCGCCCTGGACCAGTGCACGCCCGCCGCGGTCCTGATCGAGGGACCACCGGAGGCGGACGCGCTGGTGCCGCTGGCCGCGCAGGAGGGGATGCGCCCGCCCGTCGCACTGCTCGCCCATGCGCAGGACGATCCCGGCCGTGCGGCGTTCTGGCCGCTGGCCGAGTTCTCCCCGGAGTGGGTGGCGATGCGCTGGGCACTGGAGCGCGGCGTCCCCGTCCGCTTCATCGATCTGCCCGCGGCGCACTCCTTGGCGATGGGGGACGACGAGGGGACGGCGGGCGAGGGAACGGCCGACGGGGGGCCGGCCGCCGGTAAGGAGGCCGCGGCCGGGACCGGAACCGAGACCGGAACCGGAGCCGGAACCGAGACCGAGGCTGAAGCCGCGACCGCGACCGCGACCGCGACCGAGACCGCGACCGAGACCGCGACCGAGACCGTGACCGAGGTGCGGGTCGATCCGATCCGGGTACTGGCCGAGGCGGCCGGGTACGACGACCCGGAGCGCTGGTGGGAGGACGTGGTCGAGCACCGTGGAGGCGGGGGTGCCTTCCGGTCAGGGGGGCCCTCCCGTCCGAGCGAAGCTTCGAGCGAAGCCGGGAGTGGGGGCGAAGCCGGGAGTGGGGGAGGAGCCGGGAGCGGGGGAGGCTCCGGTGTGGATGCGCTGGCCCCGTTCGTGGCGCTGGCCGAGGCGATGGGGGCGCTGCGCGAGACGTACGGGGACGGCGGCCATGACCGCGATCCGGTGCGCGAGGCCCATATGCGGCTGCGACTGCGGGCCGCGCGGCGGGAGTTCGGGGACGGCATCGCCGTGGTGTGCGGTGCCTGGCACGTACCGGCCCTGGCGCAGCGCACCACCGTGGCCGCCGACCGGCAGCTGCTCAAGGGACTGCCGAAGGTGAAGACGGCGGTGACCTGGGTGCCCTGGACGCACCGACGGCTCTCCCGCCGCAGCGGCTACGGCGCCGGTATCGCCTCACCGGGCTGGTACGGCCATCTCTTCAGCGTCCCCGACCGCCCCGTGGAACGCTGGCTGACCAAGGTCGCCGGGCTGCTCCGGGAGGAGGACTACGCCGTCTCGTCGGCGCATGTCATCGAAGCGGTGCGGCTCGCCGAGGGGCTGGCCACGGTACGCGGCCGCCCGCTGGCCGGGCTGACGGAACTGGACGATGCGATCCGGGCCGTCATGGGGGACGGCTCCGATGCGCCGTCCTCGCTGATCCACGACCGGCTGGTGGTCGGGGAGGTGCTGGGCGAGGTCCCGGAGGACGCCCCCGCGGTGCCGCTGCAACGGGACATCGCCCGCAGCCAGCGGACGCTGCGGCTCAAACCGGAGGCTCCCCCACTCCCGACTTCGCTCGAGCGGGGGCACCACCCCCATGAACGGGAACTGGAGCTGGACCTGCGCAAGGATATTGACGCCGGCCGCAGCCGCCTGCTGCACCGGCTCCGGCTGCTCGGCATCCCCTGGGGCGAGCCCACCCGCTCCCGCGGCAGCACCGGCACCTTCCGGGAGACCTGGCGGCTGCGCTGGGAGCCCGAACTGTCGGTGCGGGTCGCGGAGGCCGGCATCTGGGGCACGACCGTGCTCTCGGCCGCCACGGCCAAGGCCTCCTCCGAGGCGTCCGGGACGGCCACGCTCGCCGACGTGACGGCGCTCGCCGAGCGCTGTCTGCTGGCCGAACTCCCCGACGCACTACCGGTGGTGATGCGGGCGCTGTCCGACCGCGCGGCACTGGACGCGGACGTGGGCCATCTCGCCCAGGCGCTGCCCGCCCTCGTACGGTCGGTGCGCTACGGCGATGTGCGCGGCACGGACGCCGTGGCGCTCCGCGAGGTGGCGACGGGCCTGGCCGAGCGGATCTTCGTCGGACTGCCACCCGCCTGCCCGGGCCTGGATGCCGACGGCGCCGCGGAAATCCGCGGCCATCTCGACGCCACCCATCAGGCCGTCGGCCTCCTCGGCCAGCAGGAGACCGGGCAGCGGCCCGGACCGCGGCAGCTGCGGACGCGGTGGGCCGGGGTGCTGCGGGCAGTGAGCGAACGGGACGCCGTACCGGGCCTGATCCGCGGCCGGGCGGCCAGACTCCTGCTGGACGAGGGGGAGTTGGGCGACGGGGGAGCGGAGCGGCTGATGGGGCTCGCGCTCTCGCCGGGTACCCCGCCCACCGACGCCGCCGGATGGATCGAGGGATTCGTCGGCGGCGGGGACGGCGGCATGCTGCTGGTCCATGACGAACGGCTGCTCGCGCTGGTCGACGGCTGGCTGACCGGAGTGCCGGACGCCGCGTTCACGGACGTCCTGCCGCTGTTGCGCCGGACCTTCGCGGAGTACGAGGCCGGAGTGCGGCGCACCCTCGGCGAACTGATCCGCCGCGGCCCCGCGGCCCCGTCCCGCCACCCGGCCGGCGATGCCCCGGACGCCGCCGCACCCGGGTTCGGCCCCGGCCTGGACCGCGACCGCGCCGCGGCCGTCCTCCCCACCCTGCGCATGCTGCTGGGGATCGGTGCCCACGGCTTCGACGACGAGCCGGGCGAGGGGCCGAACGACCCGCAACTGGACACCATCCGACCGGCCGACGACCTCACGGGGGCACGGACATGACCCGCACGACACCGGACCCGACGGCAACGAGTACGCCTACTGCCCCGGCGACGGCAACGACGACCACCGCCCCGGCGACGGCAACGGGCATGACTACTGCCCCGGCGACGGCGACGACCCCCGCCCCCACGACGGACCCGGACCCCGCTCCCGCCACCCCCGCCCCCGCCTCCGAAGCCGAGCGGCTGCGCCGCTGGCGGCTGGTGCTCGGTGGCGGCGGCGCGGACGGGACGGGGTGTGAACTACGGGGGCGGGACGCGGCGATGGACGGCGCACTGGCCTCGCTCTACGGACGGGAGAAGGGAAACGGCGGCAAGGCGGCCGACGGCAGGCGGTCGGCGGGGCTCGGGGCTTCGGCGCCCGGGGTGGCGCGCTGGCTCGGCGACATCCGTACCTACTTCCCGTCCTCCGTGGTGCAGGTGATGCAGCGGGACGCCATCGACCGGCTGGGGCTGTCCGCGCTGCTGCTGGAGCCGGAGATGCTGGAGGCCGTCGAGGCGGATGTGCATCTGGTGGGCACCCTGCTCTCGCTCAACAAGCTCATGCCCGAGACCACCAAGGAGACCGCCCGCGCCGTCGTCCGCAAGGTCGTCGAGCAGCTGGAGAAGAAGCTGGCGCAGCGCACCCGCGCCACCCTCACCGGCGCACTGGACCGCTCCGCCCGGATCAGCCGGCCGCGCCACCGCGATATCGACTGGAACCGCACGATCCGGGCGAACCTCAAGAACTACCTCCCGGAGCACCGCACGATCGTCCCCGAGCGGCTGATCGGCTACGGCCGCGCGGCGCAGTCGGTGAAGAAGGATGTGGTGCTCTGCATCGACCAGTCCGGTTCGATGGCCGCCTCGGTCGTCCATGCCTCGGTGTTCGGCGCGGTGCTCGCCTCCATGCGGGCCCTCGACACCCGGCTCGTCGTCTTCGACACCGCGGTCGTCGATCTGACAGACCAACTGGACGACCCGGTCGATGTCCTCTTCGGCACCCAGCTCGGCGGCGGCACGGACATCAACCGTGCGCTCGCCTACTGCCAGTCCCGCATCACCCGCCCCACCGAAACCGTCGTCGTCCTCATCAGCGACCTCTACGAAGGCGGAATCCGGGACGAGATGCTCAAGCGGGTCGCCGCGATGAAGGCGTCCGGCGTGCAGTTCGTGACGTTGCTCGCACTCTCCGACGAAGGTGCGCCCGCCTACGACCGTGAACACGCCGCGGCCCTCGCGGCCCTGGGGGCCCCGGCGTTCGCCTGCACCCCGGATCTCTTTCCGGACGTGATGGCGGCCGCGATCGAGAAACGGCCGCTGCCCATACCGGACATGGCGGAGCAACGGTGACAGGAACCCCTGGGGGACTTGCGTGGCACCTGGCTCCTCATGCAAGGATCAGGCCATCGCTCGATCGCCCGCGACGCGCGTGACGCCGAGGCCGTGTGCCTTGGGCGTCCCCGTCCGTAGGGGAAGGTCCCTCCTTGTCTGCTGTGTTCGCCCTGCCTGCCGCCGTGCGCCTGCCGCGCACGGTGGCCGTGCGGCGTGCGCTGCTGGCCGGGCTCTTCCTGGTGGGCTTCGTCGCCCTCGGCTTCGCCTTCGGTCCCGGCGCCCATGCCGACGACCGCACGCGGACAGCGGACCTGCCCGGGGTGGCGACCCCGGCCAAGGCCCCGGCCGAGGCGTCCACCCCGGACCGGGCCGCCACCCGGGACCGGGCGACGGACCGGGCGCACCAGCTGTCCGGCTCCGGGACCGGGCTCCAGCGGCAGGGCAAGGCGTCCGGCGCAAAGCTCGCCGAGCGCACCCACACCGCCTCCGGCGCGGTGGCCACGGCCGTACGGCCCGCCGCCGAGCAGGCCGCGCCGGTCACCGGCCGGATCACCGAGCCGGTGAGCCGGGTCGTACGGGAAGCCGGGGACTCCGTCGGCGCCGCACTGCCCGTACACCTCCCGTCCGGTGAGCAGACGGGACCCGGAGACGGCGCGAGCCACCAGCACGGCCGTACGCCGGGCGACGCACAGCCGGCCGGTCAGCGGACCGCTGCCCAGGCTGCCGCCGCTCGTGCCGCCCAGTCGTCGCACCTCGTCGGTGACCTGCACCGGCCGGCCGCCGAGCACCGTTCGGCCGCCGTCCACGAGCAGCCCGCCCCGGGCCACAACGGCCTTCCGGGACAGTGCCCGCAGGCCCCGATGGCGCCCACCTCGCACTCCGCCGGTGACGGCCATGGCCCCCGTGGCGGGGACCAGCACGCCGCCGCCCCGGCGGATCCCACGCGCTTCCGGCTGCTGCCGGGTGGCGTCCGCACGGCCGATGGCGCTCCGACGCGTCGGCGTGCCGAAGAAATCCTCGAATTCCCGGGCTAGGGCAGACCGCTCCGCGTCTGTAACTGGACCTGCCGCGCGGGGGCGGGACAGGTCTGCCCTTACACCCCTGAATTCGAAGGACATCACCTCCATGCGCTCGAACATCCGCCGTTCCATCGTCGTTGCCGCTGCCGCCACCGGTCTGTGGGCCCTGGGCTCCGTCGCCGCCAACGCCGCCGAGCTGCCCGTCGGCTCGGACCTGCCGGCCGCCGGCACGGTGACCGACACCGCCAAGCAGCTGCCCACCGGTGACGTGGCCGGCACCGCGACGAAGACGGCCAAGACCGTCACCACGACCGCCCAGGAGACGGCGGCCAAGGCCACCGGCGCCCTCGGTGGCGTGTCCACCCAGAACCTGCCCACCGGCAAGCTGCCGCAGGTCGGTGACGTGACCGGTGCGGTGGACGGCGTGCAGAAGCAGGCCCACGGTGTCGGCCTGCCGAAGACCGGTGACGTGCGGAAGGCCGCCGACCTGAAGAAGGCCAAGAAGGCCGCCAAGGCCGTCAAGAAGGCTGCCAAGGCCGCCGACCTGGGCAAGACCGGGCGCCTCACGAACGGCACGCTGCCCTCCGTTCCGTCGCTGCCCGCCACCCCGGGCGTCCCGTCGGCCCACCTCCCCGGTGGCACCCCGGCGCTGCCGAAGGCCCCCGCGCTGCCCAAGGCTCCGGGCTCGGTCGACAACCTGCTCGCCGGTCTCGCCGGTGCGGGCATCCGCCCCGAGCAGCTGACGAAGCAGGCCCAGGGCGGTCTCGCCACCGCCCGTCCGGTCGTCGGCAAGGCGGCCTCCGACGTGCTGCCGCCCGTCGCCCGCCGGGTCGTCGTCAAGGTCGTGCCGGTCGCGCAGGGTGCGGTCGGCGGTGCCGGTCACCTCGCCGGTGACGCGGCCGGCCAGGCGACCCCGTTCGTGATCACGGTCGGCGGCCAGGCGCAGCTGTTCGTGCAGGGTGCCGCGGCCGACGCGGTGCCGTTCGCCCAGGGTGTGGCCGCCGACGCGGCGCCGTTCGCGCAGGGCAAGGCGACCGACACCGTGGGGTTCGCCCAGGGTGCGGCCGCTGACGCCACCCCGTTCGCGCAGGGCCTGACCGCCGTCGTCGTGGCCGACGCGCAGGGCACCGCCGGCAAGGCCGTCGCCGGTGTGCAGGGCCTGGCCCCGGTGAAGTCCGTGCCGGCCGTGCCTGCCGTGCCCTCCGTCCCGGCCGTGCCTGCCGTGCCCTCCGTCCCGGCCGTGCCTGCCAACGTGACCGACGCCCTTCCGTCCGTCCCCGCCGTCCCGGCCAACCCGACCGACGCGGTTGCCGTCCCGGCCGTCCCGTCGGTGCCTGCCGTTCCGGCCAACCTGACCGACGCCGTTGCCGTTCCGGCCGTGCCCGCCAACCTGGCCGACCTGACCAACGCCGCCAACATCCCGGCGCTGCCGGCCCTCCCGGTCCAGGCGGTCTGAGGCCTCAGGCCGACACCACCGGCTGATCGGCCGCGGCGGCGGCCGATGCCGGAACACCCATGAACAGCCGGGCGGACCTCTGTGGGGGAGGGCCGCCCGGCCTTGGTGTATCCACCACCGCGCCGCACCACTTCGCATGGCGCCGCATCCGTGATGCGCTGGGCCAACGAGCCTCCCGCGCCTACGACTTGGGTACGTGCAGCCGCTCCCAGCTGACCTGCCCCGGTGCCCCGTCCGCGTCCTTGCCGCGGAAGCCGTTCTTGCGCTGCCAGGCCGCGTACGACTTGCGGTCCGCCTCGGTCCACTCCGGACCGGGGCCGTCTTTGTAGTGGCCACAGCCCTCCGCCACCAGCCGCGCACCCATCGCCGTGATCACCGGGCTGCGGGCCCCCGCCCGGAAGAAGTCGCGGCCGGGAAACGACTCGTACGGCGGATGCTGTGGCTTCGGCGGCACCGGCCGCGTCGAACCGTCACCGGAATCGCCGCCCGAGCCACCCGGCCCCGAGCCGCCGGCATCCGTACCGCCCGGCCCCGAGCCGCCGGCATCCGTACCGCCCGCATCCGTACCGCCGGCCTCCGGCGGGCCCTCCGCCGCCTTCGCCAGCCGCTTCTTGATCCGGCCGCGCAGGTCGTCCATCACGATGCCGCGCGGATCGACCTTCCCGGGCTGCCACTCCTTGTGCCCGATCACCGAGCGTTCGCTCCAGCCGTGCGCCCGGCAGATCGCCGCCGCGGCCTTCTCGATGGCGAGCTTCTGCTCCTCGGGCCAAGGGTCCTTGCCGTCTCCGAGGTTGATGCATTCGAAGCCGTAGAAGTGACGGTTGCCGTCGGTGTCCGCGGCGTTGTCCTTCGGCAGCTCCGCGTCCTCGTTGACCACCGCACGCAGGACGTCGCGGTCGCCGAGCCCGGCGTGGTTGGCGCGGCCGTTGCCGACGAGATGGACCTCGCCCTGCTTGTCGATCACGCCATGGCACAGCGGCCCCGGCAGATCGGAGCGCCCGTCGTAACACAGGTCCACCGAGCTGTCGGTGCCCTTCGTGGCGGTGTGATGGATCATCACGCCGTTCAACGGGCCCCAGCGGCCCTTGGTGTTCCGGTTGTGCTGACGCCAGTTGCGGACCTCGTGGACCACCAGGCCCTCGTCGCGCAGCGCCGCGATCAGCTTGTTCGCGGTCAGGGCGGTGGCCATCAGCCCGCACCTCCTTCGTCGGCCGCGGCTTCGGCCGCCGCGGTGGTCTGTGACCTGCTCGGCGCCGGATCCGCCGTGTCGTACGCCGCGCTGTCCGCCTCCTCCGCCCGTGCCTCCGCCTCGGCGGCGAGCGCCGCCTCGTCCGCCGCCGGAATGCCCGCCGACAGCGGGGCGAACGCCAGCCGCAGATCGGTCTCGCCCTGCTCGCCCGCGACCCACGCCAGCGGCGCGAAGTGCACCGCGATACCCGACGGGTACTCCAGCAGGGGGCGGCGCGCCGCATCCGTCGGCCACTCCACCGCGCCGGTGGCCGTACGGGCCGGGATCAGCCAGAAGTCGCCGGTGCGGTAGCTGCCGCCGGACGCGAAGTAGACCTCGACGCCGTCCTCCAGCGGCAGCCAGCCGCCCTCCTCGACCGGCAGTGCACCGTGCTTGAGCCGCCCGCCCCGCTCAGCGCGCGCGGTGGTCCGCCGGCCGCCTTCCTGGTGGTCCCAGCGGCGCAGGAACGGGTGCAGTTCGGGCCGCCGGCCGACGCCCGGCGCCGGCTCGTCCGAGAGCCGTACCCGGCGGCCCGGCAGATCGATCTCCTCCACCCGCAGCAGCGGCTCGGCCTCGCCCCGGCTCGTATACGCGGTGTCCACGAACTCGACCCGGTCGCCGACGTCCAGGTCCAGCTTGTCGTCGCTGCCCAGGGTCGCCAGCTCCACCCAGGTGCCGTCGAGTCCGTCGACCGGGAAGGTGACGGAGCCGTTCTCCCTGGACCATTTGAAGGTGGCGTCCTTCGCGCTGCCCCCGTCGTGCACCTCGACCCGGTAGAGCTGGTTCTCCGGCCCCCGGTAGCGGGCGTCCGGGACGACCAGGCAGGGTTCGTCGTCCGCGTGGTCCGGGCGTGCGCTGCGGGCCGCGAGACGGGAGCCGGGGGCACCCGCCTTCTGCGCCCAGCGGGTGAAGGCCGTACGAATGTCGTCGACCGACGGGCTGTCGTCGTCCAGCCCCAGTGCGGAGGCGGGCAGGGGCAGCACCTGCCACACCACCTTTGTGCGGGCCGCGGTGTCCGGCATCGCCGCGCCCAGGGCGACCTCGCGCAGCGCCGGGTCCTCGGCCGCGGTGACGAGCCGCTCCCACACCTTCAGACAGGCCAGATACGGGAAGGCGGTGGGCAGCCGGTCACCGGGCCGTTCCGGGTCCCGGAAGCCGTCGGGCTGGTCCCAGTACGTCCAGGTGGCGGGCGGTGCGGCCGGTTCGTCCGCGCCCTCGCCGCCGTCCTGGCCGTCCTTGGCCGCGGCGCCGTCCTTGCCGCCGGCGCCGTCCGCGCCGGCCGCGGGCACCGGCACCCCGGGCTGCGGGCGGGTCGCCTCACACAGGATGCCGTCCACGTAGTAGCGGCCGGGGCCGATGATCAGGTCGTCCAGCTCGCGGCTGCCGCCCCGCAGTTGGATCCTGAAGCCGGTGGCGCCGCGCGGCCCGCCGTGCTGACCGATCAGGTCGGCGGCGAGCGTACGGGCCTGGAACAGCTGGATCGCGGTCTGTTCATTGGCGTCCGCGTCCAGCTGGACGCGGCCCTGCTGGGCGACGACCGCGGAGTAGTGACGCTCCGGCCGGTGGGTGAGGCGCGAGAGATCAGCGTGCATGGAAGGGGTCCCCCTCGTACGGGATGCTCGGAAGGTCGGCGGTCGGGGCACAGCAAGGGCGCGCAGTGCGCGGGCAGTTCACGTCACGAACAGGCCGGTGGTTCACGTCACGAACACCACCCCCGCATCGCTCCCCGCCGGCGTGTACTCCGCCAGCCGGGCCCGCAGGCTGTCCTCGCGCTGCGGTTGGTAGAGGTCGTGGTACGCGCCCATCTCGGCGCCGTCCTCCGCGCCGCGCCTGATCTCGTCCGCGCAGCCCGTCGCCAACTGTCCGTACCACGGCGTCCCGTAGCGCTCACCGCGCAGCAGCGGCCGTACCCGCGCGGCGTCCTCGGCGCCCGCCAGGTCCGGCTGACAGCGGTAGCGGCGCGGGGTGCGCGACCCCGGCGGGACATAGCTGAAGCGCAGACAGCCGATGCCGCGCCGGGCGACGTGCAGCCGCCCGGTGAAGATGCTGTTCTCGGCGATCTGCACGGCGTGCGTGTGCACCTCGCCGATGACCGTGGCGCGGTGTGCGTGGAGCACCGCATGCGCATGCCGGCAGTCCGGCGCCGAAAGGGCCTCGCGGTCGGACCCGGTGGCGTCCAGGATGCTGTCGCGCAGATGGATCGGCAGCGGATCGGTGCTCACCTCGTCACCGATCACCTCGATGGTGCCCAGGATGCTGCGGTCGATCTCCACACACGCCGTCGTACGGTCCAGGACCAGGCTCGGCTCCTCCGGGGAGTGCGGATCGCACTCCGGCTCCAGTGACCAGCCCGGCACCAGCGTGCAGTGCCGCAGCACCAGTGCCCCCATCGGCCCGCTGACATTCAGCCCGCGGCCGGTGACCAGCAGCCCGTCCAGCACCATCCGTGGCCGGTCGCCGGGCGCGCAATCCGCCTCGCTCGCCCGGACGTTGAGCGCATCGGGCCGGTTGCTGTACCAGTCGAGCAGCCGGATGACGGGCCGGGTGCCCTCGGCGGCGCGCAGCTCCAGCCGGTCGCCGGGTTCCAGGTCGAAGTCCAGCTGCTCCTGGTAGGCGCCGCTGTGGGTGATCTCGATGATCCCGTCGGAGCCGCAGCGCCCGGCCCGCCGGTCGTGCTGCCACGCCCCGTACGCATCCATGATCCGCCGGAAGTCCTGGCGCGGCCCGACCCGGTAGACGGCGGCGCCCGCAGGGGTGTCCCGCTCCCGCTCGTACTCCCCGCCACCCAGCTCGTCGCCGAACCCGTAGTGGTAGTCCACCCAGACGCCCTGCCGCGGCGCCGAGCGCGCGCCGAACGCCATCCGCCCCAGCTCCGGATCGACGGCGATCTGCCCGCGCTTGGGCCGGTAGCGCCAGTCGCTCAGATCCGCGACGACGATGTCGGCCGGCGGCACCGGAGTGTCGTGTCCGTCCCGCCGGATGACGAAGCTCTTGCCCGGCCCGTAGTAGTCGGCGAGCCGGTCGTGCAGCTGCCGGCGGCGGATCGCGGCCGGCACATTGTCGAGGGTGGCGATGTGGCTCGCGGACGGCTCCGGCTCCGGGCGGGTCACCAGCGCCGTGTCGTTGCCCAGGATCGAGAAGGTGTAGAGGTTACGGGCCCGGTCGATGCAGTACGCGGGCGCCCGGGTGACCGACTGAGGCTTCAGCCGCCAGACGAACAGCCCGACCCCGGCCGGGGTGTAACCGCCTTGAGTCCGGGGCGAGTTGACCCTTCTGACATCCACCGAACGGGCCACCGTCCCGAACGGCCCGCCGGCCAGGTCCAGTGCCGCACCGTCCCGGACGTCCACCAGCCGCCCGCGCCCGCGCCGCCGCTCGTCGGCGGCCTCGGTGCCCGACCCGTACAGCTTCACCGGCTGCTGGTGCGCGACCAGCCGGGAGAACTCCACCGCCCGCGCCGGCCAGCCCGCCACCGACTCCGACAGTTCCTCCAGCAGCGCCAGAGTGCCCTTGCGCCGCCGGTTGCCGACCGTGGCCGCCACATCGCGGCGCGGCGCGAGCGCCTCGGCCAGCCGCCGGCGCGAGGAGTCCGGCAGCCCGCCGTCCCGCAGCCCGGTCGCCAACACCCGCTCGTATCCGGGCAGCGGACGGTAGCCCACCAGATCGCCGAGGTAGGGCAGCACCCACTCGGCGGCGCTCTCCACGAACCAGTCGTCGTACTGCTGGGCGACCCCGTCGCGTACCCGGTCCACCTGCTCGGCGATCACGGCGAGCAGGGCGCGCAGGGGCTCCCCGTTCTCCGCGTCGCGCAGCCGGTGCCACTGCGGAAGCAGCTCCGCGAGCCCGTCCGGCTCCCTGGACGTCGTCATCGGGTCACCTCCGTGAGGATCAGTGTGTCCGCGACCTGCGGTGAGAACAGCGCCAGCTGGGCCGGCCGGATGCCGCGGAAGACGGCGACCGCACGGCCCTTGGCCAGCGGTCGGGTGTCGGTGATGTCCGGGTTCAGCCGCAGCAGCTCGGCCGGCGAGATGCCGTACTGGCCGGCGACCGCGCTCAGCGTCTCGCCGCCGTCCGCCGTCACCTCATGGATCCGCTCGTCGTACGTGGCCAGGCGGGCCGGTACCGAAGCATTCGGCGGCCCGGTCAACTGGTCGCCCAATCCGGCGAGTTCGGCGGGAGTGGCGGACGCCGGCACGCCGGTGAACGCGTCCACATCGAGATGGTCGACACCCGGCACGGCCTGTGCCGCGGCCAGCACCTCCGACAACTGCGCCGCCTGCCCCAACTCCCGCCCGTCGTAGCCCAGCCGGGCCAGCAGCGCCCGCCGCACCCGCGGCTCGACCAGCGGCCACGTATGGTCCGCCGCCACCTTCACCTGCGCCACGAGCAGCAGCAGCACCGGCTCCCGCACGTCCACCCGGACCGGCAGCCGGGCGTCGCCGTACTCCGCGAGCGAGGACCGCAGCGCCCGCAGCACCTCCGCGTCCGGCGCGATCGGGGTGTCGTCCACCCCCGCCACCGTCACATGCAGCACCTTCCGCCGCCCGTCGAACAGTTCGCGGGCCGCGGCCCGGCCGATGCCGGCCCGGGAGCGGGCGAAGTCCTCATAGTCCGCGAGCGAGACCAGCCGGTCCAGCGCGGAGACCGCCAGCGGCACGGTGCGCCGGGTCAGCCCCGGTCCGTCGGCGTCCGCACCGCCGCTCGCCGGCTGCGGATTGGTGACGCCGGTGACGCCGAGCGGCCGGGTGACCGCCTGGGTGATCCGGTTCGCCGCGACATTCGCCGCCCGCCCGGTGCCGAAGCGGTAGCGGGCCCGTACGTTGTCGTGCCCGCTCGGCAGCCGGGCGCCGTGCACCCCGTCGCCGAACGTCACCGTCGTACGGCCTCCGCCGCCCCCGGCCCGGCTCGACGGGGAGGCGCCCCCGTCCGCCGTCCCCGTCACATAGACCCGCTCCCGCGGGCCGCGCCCGGCCAGACTGTCCACCGCATGCCACAGCAGTCCGTCGACCCGCACCTCCAACTGCGGGACGGCACCGAGCGCATTGTCGTCCGGCAGCCAGGTCAGCGGTGCCTGCCAGAGCGCGAACGTCTGGTTCCCGCGTGCGGCATCTCCGCTGCCGATCGGCTCGTCGCGGCTCTCACCATGCGTGGCGGGGACGACATTGCCCTGAACGCGGACGGTGTCCCGCCGGTACCGGTAGGCGAGATCCGCGGTGAGCGTGAGCACCGTGTGCACCTGGTCGCCCGGCAGCCCGGGGTCCAGGCGCTGGTCGACCGAGGCGATCACGGCCGGCTCGGTGGCGCGCAGCCCCGCCGACCCCGGGATGTCGGTGCGCTCGCCGGAGACGATGAGGCGCCTGCCGGGCAGCAAACCGTCGTACAGGGCGGCCAGTTCCAGCTCGTTGCCGTGCACGTCCTCGCCCAGCGGCTCGTCCGCCATCCGCAGCGGCACGCCGCCCGCGTGCACGGTCGTGTCCCGGATCGCGGAGAGCACCACATCGTGCTCGTCCAGCCAGGGGTCGGCCAGGGTCAGTTCGGTGCCGCGTCCGGTGATGCCGAAATCGGTGTAGGCGGCGGTACGCACCGCCGTCACGCGGGTGGTGACGAACGCCAGCTTCCTGTCCCCCGGGATGCCGTCGGGCCCGTCCGCGCCCTTACGGGGCCGCTGGACGGCCACCCAGCTGCCGACCGTGATGCCGTCCTGCACCGAGTCCAGCGGCAGCACCGAACGGTTGGCGGCCTCCGGGACCGTCGCGATGCCGATCTCCACGGCGGGCGGTTCGCTGCCCGGCGTGCGGCGCACCGTCACCTCGTACGCGCCGTGCCGGATCTGATCCTGGTCGCCCGGCTTGAGACGCCAGGTCTTGGTCTCGCCGTTGTGCACCGCGATCTCGATCCGGTCCTCGTCGTCCGGACGGGCCACGAACAGGGTGCGCTCCGGCAGGCCGGCCAGCAGCCGGGCCGTGATCCCGGCCTCCTGCGAGTCCGTCGGACGACGGCCCAGCCAGCTCAGATCGTGGTCCGGGCCGGTACGCGTGGACAGCTCGATGCGTCCGGGACCGAAGTCGAAGGCCCCGTCGGACGGCAGATTCTCGGTGCGCTGCACCGAACTGCCGGTCTCGATGTGCTGGAACTCGGCCTTCACCGGCACCTTGCCGGCCGTGTCGAACACGACCCGCATGCTGGTCAGCATCCCGCCGGTGAGCGGCCAGTCGGCCTGCCGGATGACCCGGCCCTTGTCGTCCTGCACGGGCTTGAGCGGCGCGGTCGCCCCGAAGGGCGCGGCGGTCACCCGCATCGCCAGCAACTCGCGCAGCGCGGACGGCACCGCGGGCGCCGCCTGCCGCCACGCCGCGTACATCCCGTCCGCCAGCCGCGGGTCCAGCGCGGACAGCAGCCGCGCGGTCAGGTCCGAACCCGGAGCGAAGAGCCGGCCGGGTCGCGCGCCGGACGGCGGGCGGACGACCCGGGTACGGAGGGCGGGGAGGACGGAACCCAGCGCCGCCAGCGCCGGAGCGCCCTGCCCCGCGGCGGACTTCGGCGTGCCGGGCACCGTGCGCGCGGGCGCCAGCTGCCCCGCGCGCTCCCGCAGTTCGCCGACCACCGCCGCCAGCTGCTCGAACCAGGCCGCGACCGCCTCGTACGGCGCGGCCAGCACCTGTGCCTCGGCCAGCCGCTCATGCGGCCCGGCGAGCCGCTCGGCGAAGGCCGCCGGCGTCCGGCCGGCGTCCCCGTCCAGATCCCTGCGCAGCGGCGCCAGCACCTGGATGTCGAAGGTCTCGATCAGCTTGCTGACGGGCCGCGGGTTCGGGACCTGCGGGCCGGGATCCGGCGGATAGTCCGGGTCGTCCGGGTCGACGCCGGTCTCCGGCTCGGTGATCCACTGCCGCAGCTCGTCCACCAGCTCCTTGAGGGTGGCCGGTGCGGACTGCGGCAGCCCGATCGCGGTGAGGTCCTCGTCCCGGTCGATGCGTACCTTCGCGACCGGCAGCAGCAACTGCCTGTCGCCGAAGTCGAAGAGCAGCTGGTCACCGGTCTGGAGGGAGGTCGAGGTGCCCGATACGTACAGCTCCGACCGCTGGGCCAGATCCTCGGCGACCAGCAGCGCCGGACGCCGCCTGCGCACCGTCAGCTCGTTCCACGCCCATCGCGCGGTCAGGTCCTCGTCCGTCTCGAAGGTCTGTGACTCCTCCACGTCGGCGGCCGGCACGCTGTGGCTGCGCGCGCCGCGCGGAATGACCACCGGCAGGTCCTCGGCGCGCGGATCCTTGTCGAGGGTGTACGCGAGGTGGGTGTCGGCCGCGACACCGGGCCGCGGACGATGCCCCACCAGCCGCCCCAGCAGGGCCAGCGACCGGTGCTCGTTGGCGGTCCGCAGATAGCCCTCCTCGGCGATCCGCTCGCTGTGGAAGGTCAGTACGTCACCGAGCACCGCCCAGGCGTCCAGCAGTCCGACCGCCGGGTCGTCCGGCGCACTCCCCCACGCTCGGCTCTGCTCGCGCGGGGGGACCCCCACGGTCAGGCCGCGCAGCGCCGGGTAGGCGGGCGAGGCGAGCCGGTCGAGCATCCCGGCCAGGAACGAGCCGTAGTCGCCGACGCGGTAGTCCAGGGCCGTGCGCCCCGGCGGGTTGTAGAGGGCGTCGGGGGCGCGGCGCTCGTCGCTGCCTCCCCCGCAGCCGCAACGGCAGCCGCTCATCGCACACCCCCGAGCTCGATGACCAGCGAGCCGTTCTCCGGCCGCTCCGGGTCGTTGTCGCACACGGCGATCTCCAGCGGGCCGAGCCGCAGCACACCGTCCTCCAGTGCTCTGTTGTCGATATATCCCTGAGGGAAAAGGCGTTGCAGCCGGGTCACCCGCACGCTCCGCACGCCGGGCACGGCCGCGGCCACCGCGACCAGCCGGCTCAGCCGGACCGGCTCCCCGAACGTCAGCGCGTCCGGGTGGAAGAAGCCGAGCCGGCCGCCGGGCAGCCGCCCGCTGCCCAGCACCCGCGTCAACTCGGCCAGGATCTGCCCGTGTTGATGCCCCGGGGCGGCACACACCTCCAGCGCGATGTCCAACGGCACCGTCCGGGCCGGCCCCACGACCAGGTCGTGGCCGATCCGCCGGTAGCACTCCAGCGCATCCGCGACGGAGTCCAGCAGCCGCGGGCCCGCCTCACCGGTCCCCGCCGCGTCGATCGCGACATGCGCCTCCTGGACGCTGCCGGTCCAGCGGATTTCCGCCGCCGCCCGCTGAACGCCGGGAAGTGCCGACGCCAGCTCCGCGTAGTCCGCGGCGGTCACGGCCCGCAGGCGGGTCCGCTTGAGGTCGAGCGGGGCGAGCTGCCGCACCTGTTCCAGGGGCTCCGGCTCGGTGCCACCCGTCGCGGGCAGCGGATTGCGGACCCCCGCCACCGGCATCGGGTCCCCGGCGTCAGAGGTCTGCGGATCCCGGCTCAGCACCAGGTGGTTGATCGCCTCGGCGCCGACATTGCCCGCCTTCCCGCCGCCCAGCCGGTAGTGCAGCGTGAGCCGGCTGCCGGGTGCGGGGTGGGCACCGTACCGCCCGTCGCCGAAGCGCAGCGCGATCCGCCCGTCGTCCTCCAGCTCACCGACGACATGCCGCTCACGGGGCCCGCTGCCGAGGAGATCGCGGCGGGGGCGCCACTCACCGTCGTCGTCCTGGATGCGCACGGCGGGGAGCGCGGCGCGCGGATCGGGCAGCAGGGCGGCGGCCGGACCGTGCAGCACCGGCTCGTCCGGATGCAGGCCCACCGCGTAGGCCGGACCCCAGCTCTGTGCGATCTCCCAGGCGATCCGCCCGTCCAGCACCGTGCCCACACGGGCCCGCGCGGTCAGCACCTCCAGCCGGCGCAGCTTGGCGTCCAGCAGCCGGTCCGCACGGTGCAGCAGCTCACGCAGCGCCCGTACCGGGTGGCGGCGCAGCTCCAGCCGTTCGAGGATCTTCAGGCCGAACACCACGGCCAGCTCGGCGATCTCGTCCTCCGACAGCCCGTCGTGGTCCCGGGCGCTGCGCCACAGCTCGACCAGCCGCGCCCGCACCCGCTCCCGGATACCCGCCAGATGACCGGCCTGCCCCGCGGCCACCTGCGCGGCCTGCGGGAAGGGCACCGTCTGGGCGACGGGGGAGCGGTGCAGCAGCGGCCGGAAGCGCGGGCCGATGCCCGGATAGACCACCTGCGCCAGCAGCGTGCGCAGCGCCTCGGCCTGCGCATACGCGGTACCGGGGACGACGCGTTCCCGGCCCCGCCCGGCTCCGGCCGGCTCCAGGCCGAGCCCGGCCCGTACGGTCGCCTCCTCGCCGACGACGGTGAACAGCTCACGGATGTCGTCGGGGGAGAGCGCCCGGTGACCACCGGTCTTCTCGCGCAGGGCGTTGATGACCCGGGCCGGCGCATTCCCCCCGTCCTTGCGGTCGCCGCAGCCGAATGCGGGCGGATCGCAGGAGCCGAGGACGGCCGGGACGGGCGGGACGGTGACGGTCTCCTGCTCGGTCTCCGCGGCCGAGGCCCCGAAGGTCAGCGACCGCCCGTGATCGACGAGTACGACATTGCCGCGCGCCACGCTCACGTCCTCGACGGGCGCGCAGTCCGGACCGCCCCGGGTGGACAGACACAGCGCGAAGGCCAGCGCGTCCTCCTGCGCCCAGGTGACCTCCAGCACCGGCTGGTTGTCGAGCCGGTCCACACCGGGGGTGACCGAGGTCAGCCGGACCGGCTGCCGGTGCGCCGGGTCCTGATCGCCGGGCGTGCCCGTACGCGGCCCCTTGACCTCCTCGAACAGCAGCAGGTCACCGGGGGAGAGGCGGAGTGCACGGGAGGCGCACCCGTCGTCCGCCCACTCGTCCCGCAGCGTCGCGCTCGTCGCCCCCTTCGGCAGCGCACAGACCTCCCCGCCCCAGGTCCACAGCCGGACGGCGTTGTGCTCCGCCCGCAGGGCCAGCGGTGCGTCGGCCACCGGCTCGAAGACCTCGACCGAACCGCGCTCGTCGAGCACCGCCAGATCCCGGTCGTCGATGACGCTGCCGATCTCGGGCCGGTCGCGTGGCCCGTACGTCCGGATGTCGACGGCGGCAAAGCGGAACTCGCCCGGTAGCAGCGTCAGTTCCCCGGTGGTCTCCAGGGACACGAACGCCCGCGCGCTGCACCCGTCGTGCATCGGATAGTCGATGAGCCGCACGTGCCGGCGCAGGGAGACCCGTCTCCGCGCCGTGTCGAGATATGCCTCCGTCGCCACCGCGTCCTGCTGATAACTGATCTGGTCCGCGGTGTACGCGAGCAGTTCGACCAGCGTCACCCCCAGGTCCGCCGGATTGCGCTCGACCCAGTCGGGAGTGGTCAGCCGCAGCCGGTCCAGGACGAGTTGGCGCAGGCTGTCGTAGTCGCGGGCGGTGTAATCGATGACCGGTGCCGGCCGGAAGGTGTCCGGGCAGTCGTCTCCGGCGCTCTCCCCGGCGCAGTCGAAGGCGCTCGGGCAATCGGTCCGGAAGAAGAACTCGGCACGGAAGTAGCGCTGGTCGAAACCCTCGTACGGCTCGGTGCCGGGGCGGCCGTACGGATCGGTGGCGACCAGCGACAGCCCGTACCGCGAAGTGTCACCGGTCCGGTCGAGGACGATATGCAGCCGGTCGTCGAGCTCGGGGTCCTCCTCCCGCTCGACGGAGACCTCCAGGGCCACCGGCCCGGTGATCCGGCGCCCGCCGTCGATACGCACATTCTCCGGACACAGCCCGTGCGGCGCCTTACCGAGAAAGGTGACCGTCAGCGTCACCCCGTCATCGGCGACCTCCACCGCATCGATCCCGTTGAGCTGCGCCGCCCTGATACGCCCGCGCCGACTGTCCGTACGGCACCTCAACTCGGCTGCCGCGCCGCGCTGTTCGCTCATTCCTCGCCCCGCCCCTCGAACACTTCGTCACGCCGGCTCGCGGTGGAGCGCACGACATAGCGCAGATACACCCGTACGACGTTCTCCTCGCTCACCACGTCCAGCGACTCGACCTCGATCAGGTCACCCAGCAGGCGCTGCAGCGAGGCCTGGACCGACAGCTCGACCGCCGACGCCAGCTCCGGGCTGTTCGGCGTGAACACGAGATCCAGCAGCCCGCACCCGAAGTCCGGCCGCATCACCCGCTCACCGGGGCTGGTGAACAACAGCTGCTCGATCAGGTCCCGTACGTGTGCGTCATGGCCGGCCTGCGCGGTCCGCCCCCGCCGGTCGATCCGGAACGGAAACGCGATCTCGGTACGTACTGGCCTTGTGGTCCTCATCGGCTGGAAACCCCCTGGTGGACGGACGCCACGACCGGCGGGCCCTGTGGCACCAGCCCGGCGTGGAAACACATGGCCGCCGTGGTGTCCAGCAGCACCGGCACCCCGTCGACCAGTACGGCGTCATCGCCCGCTGCCGGGGTCCAGCGGATGCTGGTGCACGGCCGCGGACGGCCGGCGACGACATGTGTGCACCCGCTGACCGTGTAGAGGTCCGCCGCGGTGACCGCGGGCGCACCGTCGATCCGCACCTCCGCGCCACTGCCCGCGCCCGCCATGGACAGCGCGCGCCCTCCGTGCGGGCAGCTGATCACGGCCCCGCCATGGACAAGATTTCCGCTCGCCATTGTCTTCTGTCCCCCCGTTCCCTTCAGCGCTTCTTGGGCACGGTCAACCGGCCCTCATTGATGTCGACTTGATCCCCGACCAAGGAAATCGAAGCGCCGTGCCCGTTATTGATATGGACACCCGTCGCATCGATCTTCACGAATGCGCCACCCGGCGCTTCCAGCAGAATTCCGTTGGTGGGCACATCCGACATCACCAACTTGTGCTTCTTGGGCGTCTGAATCACCACGGGATGCGCGATCGCCGGATCGGCCTGCGCGTCCTCCGGCAGCTCGTCCCGCCGCCCGTACCAACAGCCGGTCCACACCGGGAAACTCGGGTCCCCCTGCTCGAACTCGACCCACACACCGGCCCCGACGGACGGCACCACCACCTGTCCCGCCCGCTCTCCCGTGAACGGAAAGCAGGGCATCGCCCAGGTGGACACCTCATCGCCCAGCACGTCCGGCACCTGGACTCTGAGCCGTCCGATCCCCATCGGGTCGTCATTCGCCGCCACCCGGCCCCGGAACTTGCCGAGGAAGCGGTTGTTCGGTGCGCCGGCCATTTCTCCACGTCTCCTGGATCTCGTGCGTGCTGTTACGGGGCGAACCGCGGCTCCATGTCGCTACGGTCGTACGGTGCCGCTACGGGCGATCAGTCCTTCCCGCGACAGCGTGAAGTTCTGCTGGTAGGAACCCGGCCTCAGATTGGTCGTCACACTCTTCACGTAGTAATCGCCGTCATAGGTGACCCCGGCGCCGCGCACCCCGACCAACTCCCGTGCGCGCAGTACATATCCATGCCGGTTGACGTCCAGCTGCCCGGACCCGGAGATCGCGTCGGCCGACATGGCGGCCCGCCCGAGGGCCTCCGCCTTGGCCAGCGCCTCATCCTTCTTCGCCGTCCCCGAGAGCGTCCGCCGCTTGAGCGCCGGCGAACCGCGCAGCCCGAGGGGCGGCCGCAGCGGACTGATGTCGGGCTGTGCGAGCAGCGGAGCCTGCCGCGTCACCGGATCCTGGACCCGGGCCTGCGGCTCCTCGCGCGCGGTCCCGTCATAGGCGAACGTCATCTGGTCCACGGTCGAGTGGACGTCCATGTTCACGTTCAGCGCATGCTGCCGTTGGCCCAGCCGCTGCTCCGGGCCCCAGAACGCGGTCGACCGCCCGGGAACCGGCCCCGGGTCCAGATAAAAGGTGTACCCATTGGCCCTGGCCAGTTCATTCACATACTGCAGATCGGTTCCGGTCTGGTAGTCGACCCTCAGCTGCTCCCGCGGTGGCTGCGGCACCTGCTCCCGAATGATCCGGGCATCGATCCCGTAATCCGCGTACTTTCCCAGAATCCGCTCCACCCGCTGCGAGGGCGCGAGATTCGGATACCGGTCCGTCCGCTCCTCCAGGTCCATGAGAAGCGTGAGATCCTCCCCGGTCACCGTCAGAGTGGTCTGCCCCGGCTGATTGCTGGCCCCCACCTCCTGCCGCACGATCAACCCGTCCAGCAGCACGAACGGCGTCCCCTTGACCGACACGGCCAGAATCACCCGCGTCTTGGGGTCGAAGAACCCCTCGGGCAGCAGCCGCTGAATGATCGCCCCCTTCTTCGTCAGATCGAACGCGATCTGGAAACCGCTGCGCTCACCCGCCGTACTCGTGATCTGCGCCGAAAGCAGTGCCTCCGTCACTTCCTGCGGAACCAGCCGCGCCGACTTGGGCCCCATGTACAAGGACACATGGATGGGCCCGCTCCCCACCGGCTGGTCCTCACCCATTCCGCACCCCTGGCCCACCCGTCCCACCGGGGAACCCGCCCGGCAACGGCACGGCTACCCGCTCGCCGGGCTCATCGGTCAACTCCCGTGGATCCAGCACCGGATTGGCATCGGCAATCCGCCACCACTGGCCCGGATCCCCGAAATACCGCTGCCCCAGCTGATCCGCCCGCTCCCCGCTGCTGACCGTATGCGGCACGGTCTCCTCGGCCGCTTCATCGAGCGGCGGCAACAACCGCCGCCGCGCATACCGCACCTCGGTACCGTCCTGCGCCCGGTGCACCCCGATCTCGACCGCGTGGTACCGACTGCTGCGCGGATACGGATGCGCTCCCGGCACGTCGTCCAACGCCCGCTCATACGGCTCGATCACGCCTCAGATCCCCCTCCCGAGCCCCAACTGAGCGAAACTCCCCGCCCGTGCCTTGCGCGCCAACTGCTCCTTCTGCGCAAGGTGCGCGAGGTACAACTCGGCCCCCCGGTGCCCGGCCGGCAGATCACTCACCGTCAGCACCTTCATCCCGATACCGAGCGAGGCCCGTATCGGATTCAGATTCACATCGAACGCCGACTCATTGACGGACAACTCCGTGAGCCGCACGGGCATGACGCGCTTACTGCCCCAGGTGAAGAGGGTGAGCGGCGTCTCGATCGGACTGATCTCGATCGTGCCCTTCTTGCTGAGGTGCGAGGCGGCCCGGAGCTGGGCGGTAGTGGGCTGGACGAGCATCTCCAGCACGGCCAGCTCCGGATGAATCCCGTCCGGCGCCGCCACATCGAGCTGATCGGTGGCGTCGATCTCCGCGGTGAACTTCCAGGTCTCCTGGGCGGGGCCCTTGAGCCGCAGGGCCTCATTCCGGTCTCCACCGCCATCCCCGCCCCCGCCTTCCCCGCCGGCAGCTTGGGGCGCGACTGACCGCTCCAGGGTGTCCGGATTGAACTGGAGGACGATGATGCGCTGGGGGGTTCCGCGCTCGGGGTCCACGATGACAAGACCGGACCGGATGGGCTTGGGGATGTCGGCGTAGCGGGTCACAGCCGTTCCTCCAAGCGGGACCGGAGCGGGGCATAGTCGAGATCGGGGAATATCCTCGGGAGGGCTTCGAGCATGTTCCTCAGGCGATCGACCGCGCTCGCGAATTCCTCGGTATCAAGCGGTGCTTCAGTGAAGAGGTGCTGCCAGTCGAAGGCGCCCTTGGTGAGTTGCAGCGCCTCGAAATAGCCGAAATAGTCGAGGTCCATTTTCCAGATTCCTCGTTCACCGTCGGTGAACCAAATCTCGGGCTCTTCCGCTTCAGGTTGAAGCCTGAGCGCAGCGAAGGATCCCATTCCGGTCACCGGGGCCTCGTCGATGACGCGGAGTTCGGAGACCAGTTGACGCTCATCATCCGAGGACAGCGAGGATGCGAAGACGGGGGGATCTTCGTGTACGAGATGAGCAATGGGCGTGAAATGGAACTCGGCCGTGACGAAGGCGTACGGCTCAACGGTTTTCCACTGGCTGCCGATTTCCGAGAGCTGGAGGTGCGGCTCCTGAAGTGCGGGAGGTAGCGTGACTTTTTCCCGGTCTTCCAGCTCGTCAAATGATTCGAGAACGTCTTCGACCGCCAGCTCGGCCGGCCCCTCCACGTCTCGCATCACGTGGATCCCCGGACTTCTGCGCAATGATTGCAGGATGCTGAGCCAGCATTCTTCGAAGGGCGTGCGATCTGTCACTTCTCGTGCTCCCGTCAGAAAATAAGTCGTCCGCTCGCCTCTGCCGCTTCCAGCAGCTCGATCACCTTTTCGCGTGAAGCCTTTAGCCGGTCGGATTTTACGCCCTTCAGCAAGGCGGCCTTGAGCTCCTCCATTCCGTCGAATCTC
This sequence comes from Streptomyces sp. NPDC054786, assembly GCF_053611685.1. Taxonomy (NCBI): domain Bacteria; kingdom Bacillati; phylum Actinomycetota; class Actinomycetes; order Kitasatosporales; family Streptomycetaceae; genus Streptomyces; species Streptomyces sp. NPDC054786. The sequence goes on from NZ_JBSHAW010000013.1 coordinate 132,238, forward strand.
TGGCCTGGTTCCTGCTTCCTCTTGGAGACGATGGTTTTGGCAGGCCCCTTATTGACCCGGGTGGCGGCGTGGATGGACTGGGCGTCGTCTCTGTTTATATTGGCGATCGCGTGGGGGGCGCTGTTCGCGTCCCACGGAGGCTTGGCGAAGCTTCCCTCACTCCAGCTTCCGGACCGTTTCCCGCCTGCGCTGATCCTCGCCCACGACCCATTCGGGTGGTGATATCCTCCCCAGCGCATCACGACAGAGCTCGGAAAACCCGGATAGTCCTGCCAATACGCGATGTCGACGTCGTACCAGATCATTTCATTGGGTGCGCCTGAGCCGCTCCATCCTCTGCCACCCGGGGCTTTGCCCAAGGAGCGTGCTGCGGGATGCTCTGCTTTTTCTCTGGCGTCGATATTGTCCGTGCCGCGTGCGGGCGCCAGGTTCGACGTGGACGACTCACCACCCAGCACGGCAGTCAGCATGTGCATGCGCACCCAAGCCGCATTTATGGCGAGGTTGCGCTGGACAATCTTGTCCCAGCCCAAGGGCCAGGCATCTGGTCGGTCGTTCGCTTCCGATCCCGCCGGTGTGGACTTTTTGATGTACGACGCCTTGAAGCTCCTCGCTACCGTGCCGTCGGAGAAGGGGGGCAGGATGGTGGGTGGCAGAGGTGGTTTATCGGCTTCCGAATAACGTTGCGCAAGCAGGTCGGCGAGTGCCTCCATGCTTATCTGCAGGCTTGCCATCTGTGCGCTGAAGTTCGCATCCGTACTGCTTCCCAGGGAAATCGGTGACCCGAGACGGCTGCCGGTTCGCGGATTCCTCGTTTCCTTCTCCGGCAGGTGATTCTGAATATCGTCCGTCGTGTCGCCCTTTTTCTTGGCCTGCTTCAGGAGGCTCTCCTGCTCGGCGAACATGTCCGGGTTGCTGTCCTTGATCTTCTTGTTGTCGTCTTGCCATTCGTTGAAATACGTCTGAAGAGGGTCAAGGCGGCTACGCACGGCCAGGCCCGCACTCCTGCCACGGCCGCTGAAAAGCAGGGTGTGCATTTCGCCGGCCTTGGTGCGGAAGTGCACCTTCGGCAGGTCGTAGTCCTTCTTGCTGTCGGGATCGCGCCGGCGGTCGCGATCGTGGTTGCGCCGTCGCTCATGACGACGCCGCAGCCGATCCCGCTGCCGCCTCCACCGGTCCCTCAGGCGATGGGCGCGGTTGTTGAGCTTGTGGCCCAACTTGCGGCCCTTGCCGAAGAGGCGGCGGGCGGCGCGGCGGGCCCTGGACAGGGCGGACTTGATGGTCTGGCGGGCGCGGCGGAGTGTGCGGCGGGTGCGGGACTCGGGCTTGCGGGGCGGGCGTTTCCTGGTGCTGACCTTCTTCTTGCCGTCCTTGTCCCGGGTGCGGTCCTTGTGGTGGCCCTTGTCGTCGTGCTTCTTGTTGAGGTCAGGCTTCCTGGGGTCCTTCTTGTGGAGCGGGTCCTTGGTCCTGTCCTGGTCCCGCTTCTGGTCGGGGCGCTTCTTGCGGAGGGTGTCGCGGGCCGGGCCGCGGCGCTTGCCGGCGGCCGGCTTGTCGTCGTCGCGGCGCTGCTTGCGCTTGGCGTCGCGCAGGCGGCGGCGGGCGTCGTTGACCTCGCGGCCGTCGTCGCGGCGCTCGTGCTCGTCGGGCTTCTTCTTGTGCTTGGGCTGGGGCTGGTGCTCCGGGCGGGGCTTCTTCTCGGGAGAGGGGTGTTTCGTGGGGCGGGGGCCCTCTTCCGGGCGGGAGGTCTTGTCGGGGGAAGGCTTGCGCGGGGCCGGACGCTGGTTGGGCTTGTCGGCAGGGCCGGGCTTGTCGGCCGTCGGGCCGGGCTTGTCGGCGTGGCCGGGGCGGCCGGCGGGGCCAGAGGTGTTGGCGTGGCCGGGGCTGTCGGGGTGTCCGGGCCGGCTGTTCCGGCCGGGCGAGCCCGAGTCGCCGGGCTCGCCGTGCCCGCCGGGCCGCCGCTTGCCGCGGATGTTCTTGAGCATCTCGCCGAGCTTGCTGGTGACCTTGCCCATGTACTTGTTGAGGCCGTCGATCAGAGCCTGGTAGATCAGCTCCAGGAGGGCGACGACACCGGCCGCGACCGCCTTGGCGAAGGGCCGGGCGCCGTTTCCGCTCTTGACGGCCTTCAGGAAGTCCATGAAGAGGCCGAAGGCGGCCAGGATTTCGCTGAGCGTGTCCCATGCGGTCTTCAGGGCATCGATGATCGCCATGACCCAGCCGGCCCCGGGGATCAGCTTGGCGACGACCTTTTCGATGACCAATTCACCGATGATCATGGGGAGTTGGGGGACGGCGGCGTCCCACGCCATCTTGCCCATTTCTTCGACGCTGACGTTCCCGGAGATCAGCGCCTGGAAGTCCTCCGGCGAAAGGCCGGTGATTTCCTGGACCTTGTTGTTGAACCACTCCTTGACCGCCGACTTGACCTCGTCGAAGAGGTAGTCCCTGGCGCCCGAGTGCGCCGCCGAACCGGCCTTGCTGATCCAGCCGCCGGGGTCGGAGACGATGTCGGTGAAGATGGCGGCCCATTCACCGAGCCCGGCGACGACGGCTTGCCCGAACTCCACCGCCGAGACGGTGACGCTCTCCGCGACCTCGACGGCCGCCAGCAGCCCGCTCTCCATCATGTCCAGGCCGGCGAGGAGCGCTCCGCCCAGCCCGTCGATGAGCTTGCCCGCCACCTCCTTCAGCGCGTCCGCGGCCTCGTTGACCTTCCGTACGGCGTAGTCGCGGCCGGCGTTGATGGTGTTGCGCCACTTGTCACGCATCGCCGGGTAGTCGGCGAGCATTTCGTCGCCGAACGCGATCAGCGCGTCGGCGAAGTCATTGATCTGCTTGACGACCCAGTTGCGTGCGTCGTCGATGAGCTGGAAGACCTCTTTCTTGAACTTGTCGATGAGGTCGGTGACGGCCTTCCGGGCCTGCTCGAAGAACTTCTTGATCTCGTTCTTGAGGTTCTCCCACCACTGCTTGAGCTGATCGAGGAACCCGCCGTCCCCCTTCTCGGCCTCCTTCTTCTTGTCGTCCTTCTTCTGCTCCGCGCCCTTCTGCGCGTTCGCATGCTCATTGTCGATCTTGTTGTTGTCGTCCTCGGTGCGCTTGTCCGCCTTGTCGTCCGTCTCCTTTTGCTTGTCGTCGACGTCCTTGCGGACCTTGTCGTACTTCTTGCCCTTCTTGTCGTCGATCTCCGTGACCTTGTCGTCCTGCTCCTTGCGCCACTTGTCGCGGGCATCGGAGATCTGGTCGCGGCCCTTCTCGCGCTCGCCGGCCTGCTTCTTGGTGCCGGCGTCGACCTCGCGCTTCACGTCCTGGTCGTGCTTCTGCTTGTCCGCCGTGGCCTTGTCGTCCTTGGCCCCGCGCTCCTTCGCCATCCGCTGGTGGCCCCGGGCGAAGCCCGCCTGGATCTGCGGGCCGCGGTCGTGCTCGGCCACGGCGGACGCGGACTCGACCGGCACGCCGCCGCCGGCCCCCTTGGCCGCCCCGCCGCCCTTCTGCCGGACCTGTTTCCCGCCGCCGCGCACCTTGGCGGTCAACGTCTCCTGGGGGGCGTCCGGGTAGATCTGGTCCTCGCCCATGGGCTTGGCCGCATCCTCGCGGCCGGACCGGTGCAGTTCGTCCTTGCGCTCGTCGAGCTTCTGCCCCTGCTCCTCGGTGCGTTGCGGATCGGAGTCGTCCTGGAGCGGCAGTCCGGGGGCGTTGCCCACCCGGTTGCCCTTCATGCCGTCGTCCGTGGTCTCGATGCCCATGACCGAGTCGATCAGGTCGTCGAAGGGGAAGATCTTCTTGAGCAGCGCGCCGCCGATGGTCAGGAGAATGTCCCACCAGCTCGGCTCCGGCACATCGGCGCCGGGCGCCTCTCCCTCCGGCCGCTGCTCGCCGGTGATCTCGTCCGTCTTGCCCTTGGCCGCGTCGGTGCGGGCGACCTTGTCGTGGGTGTACGTCCCCGGGGCGGCGGGGGTCGGGCCGCCCGGCACCGTACGGGGTGAGCCGATGGGGCGCGCCATCGTCGGCGGCCCCTTGTGCAGTGCCGTGCGCTCCTTGCCGACCGAGTTGCCCACGGCCCCGTCGACGCCCTTGAAGGTCTCCAGCATCTGGTACGGCTTGAGTTTCGACACCGTGGCCAGCCCGGCCTCGGGCGTGCTCTTGGAGACATCGGGCGTCGGGGCGTCCTTCTTGGCCTTCGCCGGACCGGACGCGGCACGGCCACCGCCGCCGCCCCGCGCGGGGGCCGCGGCCGTACGGCCACCACCACCGCCGCCTCCGCCACGCCGGACGGTCCTGGCCGCCTGCCTGGCCGCCTGACGCTGCCGGGGTGCGGCCCCGGCCTTCGGCCGTACGGCCGGCCGGCCCGGCTCCGGCTTCGCGGAGGGTTCCGGCTTGGGGGCGCCGCCCTTGGCCACCGTGGCGGCCATGGGGACGGCCGCCCCCTTGCCCGGTGACAGGGTGGGCGCGGCCGAGGGCCCGGTGCCGGGTGCCTGGTCCGGGCCGGCCTCCGGGCCCGGCACGGTCGCGGGTCCCTTCCCCTCGGTCACCTCCCTGCTCCGGGCGGCGTCCTTGGTTTCGGTGGCGCCCGCCGGCTCCGCGGCGTCCTTGCCGTCGGTCGCGTCCTTCGACGCGGTGGCGTCCATCGACGCCGCGTCGTCCGGGGACTTTCCGCTGCCGCCCGAGGCCGTGCCGCCCGCTTCCCTGCTCTCGTCCTTGCCGGCTGCGGTACCGGAGGCGGAACCGGCCGCCGAGCCGCCTTCCGTACCGGACGCGGTGGCGGAGCCCGAACCCGATCCGGTGCCGGACCTCTCACCGGAACCGGCGGACGGCTTCGGGCCCGTGTCCGGGGAGCCCTCCGAGCTCTTCCCCTCGCCGGAGCCCGCACCCGCACCCGCACCCGAACCCGAAGCGGCGTCCGCCGCGTTCGACGCCGACGACGAACCCGCCGCCTGTTTGCGGGCGTCCTCGTCGGCCTTCGACAGCTGCCCCGAGGCGGCTGTGTCGCCACCGGATCCGGACGCCGATCCACCGCTGCCCTCGGAGGCGGTACGAGCCGCGTCGTCCCGCCGCTTCGCCTCGGCGTCCTCCGTGCGCTCCTCGGCCTGCTCCCGTTCGAGCTCCGCGTCGTCCGGGTCCACCGAGTCCGAGCCCGAATCTCCGGACTCCTCACCGACCTTGTCGTCCGCCTGCTCGTCCGGCTCCGGCCCGATCTCCTGCTCGATGGACTTGTCGGTCTGGAGATCCTGGCCGATCCGGTCGTCGGACTCCTGCTCCTCCTCGGAAGGGCGCGCACCCCCACCGCTGCCGGATCCACCGTCCGCCTCTCGCAGGGCAGCCGTCGGATCCTCGGTGGCGGGCGAGTCGATCACGCCCGGGGCGCCGTGACCGTCCCCCTCACGGCCGCCGGAGTCCTTCTGGTTCCCCCGCCGTGCGGCCGACGGGGCCGAGCCGTTGAGTTCGCCATCGGACGGAGAATCCGCGGCGTCGGCATCGGCGTCCGCATCGTCCTCGTCGTCCTCCGGCTCCAGTTCCGCGTCCGCGTCCCCGTCCGCGTCCTGCTCCGCCTTCTCCTCGTCGTCCTCGTCGAGGTCCGCGGACTCCTCCTCAAGCCCCAACGGCTCGTCGTCGGCGTCCTCTTCGTTCTCCAGATCCCCTGAGCCGGGCTGCCCGTCGCGGTCCCCGCCCTTCCGGTCCTTTTCGCCGGGCTCGGCGGCGCTCTTGTCCACGGCCTCCGGACCGGTACCGCCCTCGCCGGCGTCCTCCGCACGCTCCCCGCCGGTGCTCTGCCCGTCCTGCTCGCCGGCCTGCTCCTCCGACTGCTCCGGCGAGTCCTCCCCCTGACCACCGGCAGCGCTCTCGTTGTCCTGCCGCGCGGCCTGCCCGGTAGCCGCCTTGTCGTCCTCCTTGGCCTGGGCCTGCTCCCCCTGCCGAGCGCCGGCCGCTTCCTTGGCCTGGGCCGCCGACTGCCCGGACGCCGCCGTCCCGCCTGCCGCGGCGGACGCCTTCGCCGCGCCCCCGGCCGTCTGCCGCCCGTCCCGCTCCGGACCGCCGTCGCCGGCGGGATCCGCGTCCTTGCGCTGCTGCGCCCGCTTCCGGCGGCCGTCGCTCTCCTTCTCGTCCGCCCTGCGCTTGTCGCGGGCGGCGGCGGCTTCCTGCGCCCGCTCCTGCCCGAGGACCTCGGCCTCGTCGGGGACGGCTTCGGGGGCCGTGGCCGACGCCGGCGGCAACGGCCCCTCCGCCACCTCCTCGACCAGGTCCAGCAGCCGGTCGAGTTCGGGGGTGGACAGCCGTATCTCCAGGCGGTCCAGCACGCTCTCCTGCACCTGCGGCGCCATCCGCGCCAGCTGCAGACGTACCCGCCCCGAGCGGTCCTCGGGGTCACCGCGCAGCGACCGCAGGACACCATTGGTCAGGCGGTCCACCAGCGTCGCCGGGTCCACCTTCTCCATACGGGAGCGATCGGCGTCGACCGTCGCGTACCGCAGCCAGCCGGGAGTCGCCTGCCCCGGCCGGACCTCCGCCGCCGGCTCCTCCTCGCGTACGGAATCCCGCAGCGCGCCCAGCACCGACGCCTGCGCCGCCGACTCCGCCTCCCGCTCGACCGACTCCTGCGGCAGGCTGACCGAGCCCAGGTCGCGGCCGGCCCGCAACGCGCCCAGGCCGTGCGGATTCTGGACGGTGTGCAGCAGCTCGTGGGCCAGCAGCCGCTGCCCGTCCGCCGTACCCGGCCGGTAGGTGCCCGCGCGGAAGAAGATGTCCTGGCCGACGGCGAACGCGTCCGCACCCATCATCTCCGCCAGCTGCCCGGAGTCCCGGTCGGTGTGCAGCCGGACCTGGCTGAAGTCGTGGCCGAGCTGCTCCTCCAGTTCGCGGCGGACGCCCGGGTCGAGGGGCTGGCCGGCGCCGCTGACGATGTCTTTCGGCTCCGGGGTGCGGGACTTGGCGGACCGCTCCTTGCGCTTGCGGCGCTTGTCGTCGGCGGCCGACCGGGTGTCCTGCGTCGAGGACCGTGCCGTACTCATTGCGCATCCCCCCGTCCCGCGAGTCCCGCGTGCACCGCGCGCGCCAGCGCCTCGCCCAGCCGTACGGGAGAGGCGGTCGCCGGTAGGGGCGGCAGCCCGGCGAGGCCGTCCAGCGCCACGCCGGTCCCGTCCGCTGCCAGCGGTACCCCGCGCTCGTGTACGAGCCGGGCCAACTCGTGCCGGAAGGCCTCCGATACGCGGTCCGGATCGATGCGGGCGTCGAAGCCCGACAGCACCAGTTCGCCGATGTCGATACGGAAGGAAGGCTGAGCGGACCGTGGCGTCGGCGCGGGCTGCCCGGCCGTCGCGGACCCGGGCACGGCATCCCGCGCGGGGCTCCTGACCTCGTGCTTCAGACCCATCCGTGGACCTCCGACGGCGTCAAGGAGCGTTCCAGCTTCAGGTATTCGGTGCGTGCCGCGGCGAGCATGTGGCTCATGTGCAGGCGGTCGCCTTCGTCCGCGGCGAGGAAGGCTCCGGAGAGGGCGATGTTGCGGATCGAGCCGCCCGCGACCGTGAGCTGGGCGAGAAGCACCGGGTCGATGTCCTTCATGGGGGCCTGGGCAGGCAGCACCCGCCGCCAGATCTCCGCCCGCTCCTTCTCACCGGGGAACGGGAAGTCCACGACGAAGCGAATACGGCGCAGGAAGGCGGAGTCCAGCGCCTTCTTCATGTTGGTGGTGAGGATCGCCAGACCGCGGTACGCCTCCATACGCATCAGGAGGTAGCTGACCTCCAGATTGGCGTAGCGGTCGTGGCTGTCCTTGACCTCGCTGCGCTTGCCGAACAGCGCGTCCGCCTCGTCGAACAGCAGCAGCGCGCCGCCGCGTTCGGCCGCGTCGAAGACCTTGCTGAGGTTCTTCTCGGTCTCGCCGATGTATTTGCTGACGACCTGGGAGAGATCGATGATGAAGAGGTCGAGGCCCAGTTCCTTGGCCATGACCTCGGCGGCCAGGGTCTTGCCGGTTCCGGAGCCGCCCGCGAAGAGGGCCGTCACGCCGAGGCCGCTGCGCAGTGCCTCGGCGAAGCCCCAGTCCTGGTAGACGGTGCTGCGCCGGCGTACGTGGGCGACGACCTCCTGGAGGATGCGCAGCTGGCGGTCGGCGAGGACCAGGTCGTCCCAGCCGGCGCGTGGTGCGATCCGCCGGCCCAGCTCGTCCAGGCCCATCCGGGCCTCGGTGAGGCCGGCCTGCCAGGCGAGTGCGACGGCGTCCGGGGTGCCGGAGCCGGACAGATCGCGGCGTACGGCGGCGGCGGCCGACCGTACGACGTGGGGCGGGAGCTGGAACTGGGCTACCAGGGACTGGAGATGACGCTTCGTCACCTCGGGGACGTCGGCGAAGGCGTCCACCCACAGGCCGAGCTGCTCCTCGTCGGAGAGCTTCGGTACGGTGACCCGCTCGCCGCGCGGCTGCCCGGTCTGCCGTGGATCCGGGCCGGAGACGACCAGGGGCACGGCCGCGCCCGCGACGAAGGCGTCGACAGCGGCGTGCTGAGCGCGGTCCATCTCGCCGACCTCGACCAGAAGCGCGGCCGGCAGCAGGATCGCCTCGCGCTGCCACAGGCGGGCCAGGCGGTCCCGCTCGGCGGCGTCGGCCGGTACGTCATCGGCCGCCATGGAGTAGAGGCCGAGTCCGGAGCGGCGGGCGGCGGTGGCGGCGATGTCGGCGCGGGTGCGGAGGTCGCCGCCGACCAGCTCGACACGGAGCGGAGCGTCGGGGCCGGCGCCTGCCCAGCCCGCCGCCACCCGTTCAGCGGCCGCGTCGTACGAGGGCGGCAGGCCGCCGGGCGCGGTGGTACGGCGCAGCAGCCCGTGCAGTTTGGCGTCCAGGTACGGCGAGCCGACCAGGAAGTGCAGGATGCGTTCGTCCAGGCGGAGCCGGGTGGTGGTCAGGCGGGTCTCGTCGTCCAGCTCGATCAGGCGCCAGCGGCGGAGCGGTGCGACGGGGGTGAGTGCGCTCCAGTGCGGGTCGGTGAGTGCGGCCAGGGCCAGTGAGAACGTCGGGAAGGCACGGCTCGGGTCGCTGCACGCGGCGGCGCAGCGGGGCCCGGTCGTCGGGTCCAGTTCGGCCGCGGCGGCGAGCAGGACGATCTCCCGCTCGAATGTGCTCAGGCCGAAGCACGAGGCCAGGACGTCGAGGGTGGCGACGGCCGGGAGCGGGCCGTCAGGGGAGGGGAGGCCGGCTGCCTCGGCGGTGGCTGCCGGGGCGGGGGGCGCGGTCTTGCCGGAGGGCGCGCCGGTGTCGGGGGCTTCCCCGCCACCGCCACCGCCACCCGCCGTGGTCCGGTGGGCGCGCGCGGCGTGGAGGTCCAGGCGCGCCAGCACGGACCGGATACCGGCAGTCAGCGCGGCGCCGTCCGCCTCGACGGGCGCCGCATCCGGCCCGGTGCCGCGGTCGCTGCCCATGTCCTTCTCCGCCCCCGTTCCGCGCACCGCGCCTCAGCTCTCCGCGCCGTCGTCCGTACGGCCCGGCTCGTCCGTACGGGCTGGCTCGTCGGTACGAGCCGGCTCGTCGGTACGGTCCGGCTCGTCCGTACGGCGTGCCGGGCGGCGCGAGCCGCCCCGGTCGCCGTCGCGCCCGCCGTCCCCCGCGGCCTCCTTGGTCGTCCTGCGGGTACGCGAACGGGCCGGCGTACCGGATGACTTGGCGCCCGTACCGGACGACGTGCCGCTCCCACGCCCGGCCGTCGCGCCGCCCGCCGCCTTCTTCGCCGCCCGCGCCCCGCCGCCGGACGCGGCCTTGGTGACGGTGGCCCGGACGTTGGTGGTGGCGCCGACATGCGTGGTCGGCTTCTCCTCGGCGGCGTGCGCATCGGCGGTCTTCGTGCGGGTGGTCGTCGTGTCACGGGCGGACTTGGCGTGCGCGGCACCGGCTCCGGCACCTGCACCGGTCGCCTTCGCGGACCTGGTGCCGGCACGCTTCGCCGGCTCGGCCTCGGCCGGCCCGGCGGCTTCCGTGCGCTCCCCGGTCAGCGGCCGTTCCGGTGCCCCCGGCGCCCCGAACGGCAGCGCCGTGACCTCCGGCCGCCGCACCGGCTTCGCCGGCTTCGGCTTCTCGTGGCCGTCCAGCAGCACCAGCGACGCCTGATACACGACCGACAGCGAGTACGGCGTGTTGTTGAGCATCCCCCAGAGCTTGGAGGTCTCGTCGACGTCCATCTGGGTCGGTGTGAAGCGGACCTGCTGCAGGGACTCGGCGAGATCGCTGCCCTCCAGACAGGGACGCTGCGCGGCCTCCTCGATCAACTCCTTCGGCAGCACCGGTATTTCGTGCAGGGTGCGCACCACGCTGCCGATCAGCCGCTGCCCGACCAGCTCGGTCTCCTCGCCGTACGCACTGATCATGAAGTGCAGATCGATCGCGGCGGCCGGCCGTTTCAGCAGGGTTCCGTCGGAGGCGCGGGTGACCAGGTCGCTGTTGCGCATCGAGGGGTTGTGGGTGACCTGGTAGAGGAAGACCGTGATCGTCGGGTCCGTCGGCGGGTCCGACGGCGGCTTACGGGTCTCCACCGAGACGGCCATATCGATCTCGGGGTGCAGATTGTGCTCGATCAGCAGTGCCAGGGCCTGGGTGACCGTCGCGACGGCGAGTGCGTTGCTCATGAAGTCCGTCCCTGCGAAGTCGGCCCGGGGCAGGTCGTGGGGTGCCTCACCGTCAGTTCGTCCTCTCCCCGCGCGCCAGATAGTCCGCGAGGCTCAGCGAGGGCGCGTGGCGCTCCGAACGCGCCGGCCGCCCGCCCGCCGCGGGTCGTTCCGTACCGGCCGCGCTCACTTCGAGACGGCCGATCTGTACGTGCACCACCCGCTCGGCGCTGCGCTGCCCGCGCCGCCCGGCAGGGGCGGTCCGGGCGGCGCCGCGGGCCGCCGGCAGCTCGTCGGTGCGCGGCCGGAGCATCGAGACCGCGGCGAGGGGCGCGGCGTCGAGACCGGGGAGGACGAGTGTGGAGGCCGTGGGCCGTGCGGTATCCGCTTCGCCCGCCGGGCGCCGCGTCCTGGGCTGCGGGCGGATGACGTCCGCAGTGGAGGGCCGCGGCCCGGGGGTGAGGGGTGTGGTGGGCCGCAACAGCGCTTGCTCGGGCCGTAGTTGTCGCTCGGGATCCGCGGCCTCTTGTCGTGGAGCCTCGGTCCGCAGCACGGTCTGCCGCTCGGTGGTCCTGATCTCCCGCTCGTAGCGGATCCGTTCCCCCTCGGACGCGAACGGCCGCGGTGCCTCGGGATACAGCGGCGCCGGCCCGTCCGGCTCGGCGGGCACACCGCGCAGCGCCTCGACGCGCTCGAACGGCCCCGGGAGCCGGGGCTGTACGAGGGCGCGCCGGGGCCCTTCCGCACGCGCGCCGGACCCGCCCGCACGGCCACCGGACGGGCCCGCGGGCGGGGCGCCCGGAGGCACCGGCGCATACCGCGTCAGCAGCCGGTCGAAGTAGTCAGGCATCGGCGCACAGCTCCAGGTAGTAGCGGCGGCGCAGCGGACTCAGCGCCAGGATCTGGGGCTCGCTCCAGCCGTAGGCCGAGGCGAGCAGATGGATGTCCAGGAGCACATCGCGTGCCCAGGCGTCCAGTTCGGTCCACAGGTACGCGGCGATGTCCAGCTCCGCCGGGGTGGCCGCGCCGCACTCCGGGCAGGCGATGTTCAGCGTCACCTCGGCCGCCGGGTCCGCCTGCTCGGCCGCTTCGGCGAACCGCTTGAGCACCGGCTCGGGCAGCGCAGCCAGCTCCTCGTCGGTCGTCGCCCGGCCCGCCAGCAGCGCCGAGAGCGCACAGCGGGCGCCCAGCCGCCGCCGGGCGTCCTCCCCATCGGCGGCCAGGGACGCGACCGCGGCGAGGTCGGCGGGGCTGGGCAGCCGGAAGCGCACCACCCAGTCGCCCTCCGCCACCCGCAGACCGCCCTCGGGCAGCTGTGGACGGGAACCCAGCTCCGCGGCATCGAGGTCGAACTCCATCGCCTCGCCGCAGTCCGGGTCCGTGCAGTCGATCGTGACCTGCATCCGCTCGCCGAACAGCGCCCGGCGCAGCGCGAAGAGGTCGGCGGCCCGCTCCCCGAGCGGCACCGACAGCAGTGTGTCGGTGCCGTCCCGGGGACGGGCGGCCCGGTGCAGCAGGAGGGCCCGGGCGCCGTTCTGCCCGGCCAGCCCGGCCTCCCAGGTGGCCAGCAGCTCAGCGGGTCCGGTGACTGCCATTGCTCACCTCGTCCCGCCGTTCAGGCCGGATGGGTGAACGACGGTTCTTCCGGCTCCGGCACCTCGTAGTCCCGCTCCCACCCCTCGCACTCCAGCTTCAGGCTCTGGATGGCGACGGCGTTGGCGTTGGCGTCCATCTCACCCAGGACCTGGTACTCGCTCGGCCAGGAGCGGTAGATCTTGTGTGAGACGGCGACCTGCCCGGCCTCGTTGAGGACCTGGATGACGAGGTCCTTGCGGAAGTCGGCCAGCGAGACCTCGGAGCCGAGGCCGGCGCCGACCTGCCAGACCTTGTTGGCCCAGCGGTCGAACTCCGGGTCGTGGGTGACGCCGCGCTCCAGGGTGATCCCCTCGAACTCGGAGCGGCCCGGGGACTTGCGCGGGGAGCTGGGGTCGCCGCCGTGCCGGTGCTTGACGACCTCGGTGGTGCGCTTCAGCGGGCTGATCTTGCTGACGCCCGCGACCGTACGACCGTCCCACAGGACCAGGAACTTGAAGTTCTTGTACGGGTCGAAGCGATGGGCGTTGATCTGGAACTCAGCCATCGGATTCCTTCACGTCTCCTTTCCTGTCCGTCACTGGAGGTCGAACTGCCCGGCCATCTGCTGGATCTTGACGACCACGAACTCCGCCGGCCTGACCGGCGCGATGCCGACGACGACGTTGACGATGCCGCGCTCGATGTCCTCGTCGGTCGTGGTGTCCTTGTCGCACTTGACGAAGTACGCCTGGCGCGGGGTACCGCCCTGGAACGCGCCCTTCTCGAAGAGCGTGTGCAGATACGCCGAGGCATTGAGCCGGATCTGCTGCCACAGCTGCTCGGTGTTGGGCTCGAAGACCACCCACTGGAGGCCACGCAGCAGGCTCTCCTCGACATGCAGGGCCAGCCGTCGCACCGGCACGTACTTCCACTCGCTGTCGAGCGCGTCCGCGCCCTCCAGGGTGCGCGCGCCCCAGACCAGCGGGCCGACCATGGGGAAGGTGCGCAGACAGTTGATGCCCAGGGGGTTGAGCAGCCCGTTCTCGCGGTCCGTCAGTTTGACGGTGAGCGAGTGAACTCCCGCCAGCCGGGCCTCCGTTCCGGCCGGCGCCTTCCAGACGCCGCGCTCGCTGTCCGTACGGGCGATGACGCCCGCGACGGCGCCGGACGGCGGGAAGGAGCGCAGCCGCCCGGTGAGCGGGTCGGTGAGCTGGAGGTGCGGGAAGTAGAGGCCGGAGTGGTTGTCGCGGACCGGCTCGAAGGCGGCGATACCGGCACGGGCGGCGTCCACACCGCTCCAGGCCGCGGGCGCGTCGACGAGCAGGAAGATCCGCCGCTCCTGGCACAGCCGCCCGGCCGCCGAGAGCACCGTGACCATGTCCTCGGTGGACCCGTACGACGCCAGCTCGGGCAGGGCGAGCAGATTGACGTCATGGACATCGCGCAGCGCCTGCAGTCCGCTCTTACGGGCCTCGCTGCCGATGAGGTCGCGCGGTCCGGGCGCCTCGCCGTCCTCGCCGCCGCAGAGCGGGAAGACCGGCGGGTTGACGGAGGCCTCCAGGCCCAGGTCATTGGCGCATTCACCCAGGAAGCGGACCGTGTCGTCGGGGTCGATGGAGCCGGCGACGACCTGGATGCGACGGCCGAACGCGGTGACCTCGGCGCCCGCGAAGGCGTGCTTGCCCGGGGCGTCCGGCAGCGCGCGCAGCTTGTGCTCCAGCAGCAGCGCCAACTCGGTGACGGTGCACGGCGCCTCGCCGTCGCAGTCCGGGTCGTAGAGCGTGAACTCGCGCTCGACCTCGTCGATCTTCACGGTCAACTCGACGTTCAGATCGGGAAGTTCGTGGTGAAAGGCCTTGGAGACGGTGCCGGACGGGTCCGGGCGGTCCTCCCCGACGGCCTTGACGCGGATCAGTGAGGAGCCGGCGTTGATCACCGTCTCGGCGTAGTGGCCGTGGCCGGGGTCCATGGACAGGCCGGAGAAGGACTCGCGGGCGGTGCCGTGGGCGTCGAGGACCTGGAGGTTGAAGGTCTCGTCCGAGGGAGAGGGGTGGCGCGAGGCGCCCCCTGCCGAGGTGGTGGCCCGGCGACGGGCGGGTGTGTCGTGGTCGACGGCGACCCGGAGGCCGGAGCCCCATACGCCCGGTTCCTTGGCGTGCACCTCGAGTACCGGGCACTGGCTGTGGCCCTCGGTGGACTCCAGGGTGACGTGGGCTTCCTTTCCGCTGCCGGCCTTGGCGACCCGGACGATCACCGCGACGGTGCCGCCGTTGCCGAAGAACTGATGGACGGCGTACGCGACCGCGCTCTGCGAGGTCAGACCACCGAAGCGGCGCTCGAAGTCGGCGAAGCTGGTGATCCGCACCGGCTGGTTGAGCGGGCCGCGCCGGGTGTGGCCGACGAATGCGGTCACGGAGGTGGTGACGGTGGTGATGCTGCGGATGCTGCTGGGAAGCTCTTCGACATAGACGCCGGGATAGGTCGTATGTGTCGGCATTCCCCCTCCAATCCCTTCAGGCACCGAGTGTGAGGACACCAAGAAATCGAGAAAGGGGGAGTGGCACGGGTGCGGAAGAGTTCACGGCCGCCCCGTGCCCGTGGCCGTGCATCCCCCCGCTACCCATCAAGTTCCCCCGTCTGCACCCGGTGCAATGCGATCTGCCGACCGGCCTGCACGGGACCAAGCCTGAAGCTTGTGACTCCTGATGCGTATGTATCCGTAAGTGCTCAACACAGTGTCCGTAGCGGCCAGTTGAAGGGTCAAGGGGCCTTTCCGGACACCGTCTGCGGAGGTCTTGTGAGGGGGAGTCGCAGCTTCTTCCCAAACGGATTCCCGCGGCTTCGGAACCGGAATCGCATGAGATGGGGGCGCACAGGGGCGTACCGGGTGGAGGCCGCGAACGACGCGCGACGTGAGAGTGCACGCCGAGTGACGACGGAGCCGTCGGACGGCGGGGGCCGGCCGGGCCCCGGCCCTCAAGACCGTCGGGGACGGTCGAAAACCGGCCGACGACATGCGGAAATCCGGAGGAGGCGTAACTTGGCCAAAAGATCTGTGATGGTAATCACCGCTGGAGTGTGATCTGCGATTTAGGGCCTCAGGTCCCGCGGCGATAACCTGCGGGACGGACATGCCGCGTATCCGGTCTCCGTGTACGCCTCCCCTGTGACAGCGCCGTCACGTTGCCCTTCGCGGCACGCCCATCGCAGACAACGAACCGCGATCACTACGGCGATTCTGAGAAGACAAGGGACGGACGCGCGTGGACCTGTTCGAGTACCAGGCGAGGGACCTCTTCGCCAAGCACGGTGTACCGGTGCTGGCCGGTGAAGTCATCGACACGCCTGAGGCGGCCCGCGAGGCGACCGAGCGGCTGGGCGGCAAGTCCGTCGTCAAGGCCCAGGTGAAGGTCGGCGGCCGCGGCAAGGCCGGCGGCGTCAAGCTGGCCGGCACCCCGGACGAGGCCGTCGCCCGGGCGACGGACATCCTCGGCATGGACATCAAGGGCCACACGGTCCACAAGGTGATGATCGCCGAGACCGCGCCGGAGATCGCCGAGGAGTACTACGTTTCGTACCTCCTCGACCGCACCAACCGCACCTTCCTGGCCATGGCCTCCGTGGCCGGCGGCATGGACATCGAGGAAGTCGCGGCCACCCGCCCCGACGAGCTCGCCAAGGTCCCGGTCGACGCCAACGAGGGTGTCACCAAGGAGAAGGCCCAGGAGATCGTCGCCCAGGCGAAGTTCCCGGCCGAGGTGGCCGACAAGGTCGCCGACGTGCTGGTGACGCTGTGGAAGACCTTCGTCGCGGAGGACGCCCTCCTCGTCGAGGTCAACCCGCTGGCCAAGGTCGCCTCCGGCGAGGTCATCGCCCTCGACGGCAAGGTCTCCCTGGACGAGAACGCCGAGTTCCGCCAGCCGGAGCACGAGGCCCTGGAGGACAAGGACGCAGCCAACCCGCTCGAGGCTGCGGCCAAGGCCAAGGGTCTGAACTACGTCAAGCTCGACGGCCAGGTCGGCATCATCGGCAACGGTGCGGGTCTCGTCATGAGCACCCTGGACGTCGTCGCCTACGCCGGCGAGAAGCACAACGACGTCAAGCCCGCCAACTTCCTCGACATCGGTGGCGGCGCCTCCGCCGAGGTCATGGCGAACGGCCTGGAGATCATCCTCGGCGACCCGGACGTCAAGTCCGTCTTCGTCAACGTCTTCGGTGGCATCACCGCCTGTGACGAGGTCGCCAACGGCATCGTCCAGGCCCTGGAGCTGCTCAAGTCCAAGGGCGAGGACGTCAACAAGCCCCTGGTGGTGCGCCTCGACGGCAACAACGCCGAGCTGGGTCGTCAGATCCTGTCGGAGGCCAACCACCCGCTGGTGCAGCGTGTGGACACCATGGACGGCGCGGCCGACAAGGCCGCCGAGCTGGCTGCTAAGTAAAGGACGAGGACACAACAACCATGGCTATCTTCCTGACCAAGGAAAGCAAGGTCATCGTCCAGGGCATGACCGGTGCCACTGGCATGAAGCACACCAAGCTGATGCTCGGTGACGGCACCAACATCGTCGGCGGTGTGAACCCGCGCAAGGCCGGCACGAGCGTCGACTTCGACGGCACCGAGGTTCCCGTCTTCGGCTCCGTCGCCGAGGCGATGGAGAAGACCGACGCCGATGTGTCCGTCCTCTTCGTGCCGCCGGCCTTCGCCAAGGCCGCCGTCGTCGAGGCGATCGACGCCGGGATCCCGCTGGCCGTCGTGATCACCGAGGGCATCGCGGTCCACGACTCCGCCGCCTTCTGGGCGTACGCGAAGTCCAAGGGCAACAAGACCCGGATCATCGGCCCGAACTGCCCCGGCCTGATCACCCCCGGCCAGTCCAACGCCGGCATCATCCCGGGCGACATCACCAAGCCCGGCCGCATCGGTCTGGTGTCGAAGTCCGGCACGCTGACCTACCAGATGATGTACGAGCTCCGTGACATCGGCTTCTCCTCGGCCGTCGGCATCGGTGGCGACCCGGTCATCGGCACCACCCACATCGACGCCCTCGCGGCGTTCGAGGCGGACCCCGACACCGACCTGATCGTGATGATCGGCGAGATCGGCGGCGACGCCGAGGAGCGTGCGGCCGACTTCATCAAGGCCAACGTCTCCAAGCCGGTCGTCGGCTACGTCGCGGGCTTCACCGCGCCCGAGGGCAAGACCATGGGCCACGCCGGCGCCATCGTCTCCGGCTCCTCCGGCACCGCCCAGGCGAAGAAGGAGGCCCTGGAGGCCGCCGGCGTCAAGGTCGGCAAGACCCCGTCGGAGACCGCGCGGCTGGCCCGCGAGATCCTCGGCGGCTGACCGCCTCCCGGCGTCCGCGCCGGATCGGACGTACGTCGTCCCGACGGCCGTCACTGATACCGCCGGACCCTCGCCCTCGTGGCCGCGCCGTCGCGGCGGAAGATTCTTCCGCCGCGAGGGCGCTCGGCGACCGGGGCAGGGTCCGGCGGTGTGCGTGGGGGGTTGTACCGTCCGTCGGCCGTTCGACGCCTAGCGGACGTCGGGCGTCAGGCGCGCCTCCCGGAGCCTCTTCCGCACGGCGGCGTTGCCGTGCTTCTTGATGTCCGCGCCACGGCGCCCGGACGGTGAGACCCGGACGTGCGGCGCGGTCGCCAAGGGCTGGTCCGGCGACGGCGTGTAGTGGTCCGGCATCACGATCATCATCACCAGCATCACCAGCGCGAACAGACCGGCCAGCCCGAACGCCGTCCGCGTGGTCCGCAGATCGCTGCGCTCGCTGTCGCTCCGTACGTGCTGCGTGGCGGCGGGCGTCACCTGCTGTGCGGCCGCCAGCTGGGTGAGCCGGGCCCGTAGGATCTCGCCCTGCCGCACCGGCGGGTGCCCGTCGAGCCCCAGCTCGGGCAGCCGCTCGGCGACCCGCTCGCGCGCATGCGTCAGCCGCCCGGCCGCGGCCGGCGTACTCGCCTCGATCTCCGCCGCGGTCTCGTAGAGCCCCAGCCCGACCCCGTCGTGCAGCATCAGCGCCCGTCGGTAGGGGGCGGGCAGACTCAGCAGGGCCTCCAGGAGCGCCCGGTCCGAGGGCTCGCCGCTCTCCTGGAACTGCTTCGGCTTCCGGGCCGGCCGCAGCCCCGGACACAGCCGGTGCCACGGCGTCAGCGCGTACTCGTACGCGGCCGCCCGCACCCACCCCGCCGGATCCGGATCCACCGCGACCTGCGGCCATCGCTGCCAGGCCAGCCGAAACCCCTGTTCCACGGCCCGCCGCGCGAGCCGCGGCCGCCCGGTGAGGAGATAGGTCTGCCGCGTCAGCGCTGCTGCGTGCCGGGTGTGGAGGTCGTCGAAGGCGGTGGCGGCCTGCTCGCGCTGGGTCATACAGAGCAGTGTGGAAAACTCGCTCCACCGGATACAGCGCGACACGTCGGGCATTTCGCCAGTGCAGGGATGAAACGTCTCTTATTGACAGCATGGCCGCGTGAGCCAGTTGACTGATCGTGGCCCAACGTTGTCCTCGCAGGGCCGAGCCGCCGCGCAGCGCTCCTCCGCGATCGGCGCGGCCTTCCTCGGCGGCGTGACGGCCGCCGGTCTCGGCCTCGGCGCGCTGGCGGTCGCCGTGCTGCTGCTCTGGGTGGCCTCCCCGGCCCCCGACAGCGGCCCGTCCCGGGCCCTGCATCTCGCCGCCGACCTGTGGCTGATGGCGCACGGCGGTGACCTCGTACGCACCACGGGCCACTCCGGCGCCCCGGTCGCCGTGACCCCGCTGCTGCTCGCCGTGCTCCCGGTCTGGCTGCTGCACCGGGCCGCCCGCCACGCCCTGGCGACCGCGGCCGACGGCCGCACCGGCCCCGGCGCGGGCCCCGGCAGCGGCACGGGCGCCACCCGGGCGGTCGTGCCGCGCACCCTGCTCGGTGCGCTGCTCACCGGCTATCTGCTGATCGCGGCCGGTGTGCTGCTCTACGCCTCCACCGGGCAGCTGAGCGCCGAACCGCTCAGCGTGCTGGCGTACGTCCCGGCCACCGCGGTCGCCACGCTCGGCGGTACGGCCTGCTTCCTGCTCCGCCATCCCGGCGCCGATCTGCTGCCCGCCTGGGCACTGCGGGCCGTGGCCGGAGTGCCGGGCGGTCTGCGGAGCCTTCTCGGCGGCTCCCGGTTCGCCGCAGCGCAGCGCGCCGCCGGCGCCGCCCTCGGTGCCCTGCTGGTCTCCGGCGCCCTGCTCACGCTGCTCTCCCTCGGCCTGCACGCGGGCCGGGTGCGCCAGGACCTGCTCCAGTTGGCGCCCGACTGGGCCAGCCGTGCCACGGTGCTGCTGCTGTGCCTCGTCCTGCTCCCGAACGCGGCCGTCTGGGGCGCCGCTTACGGCCTGGGACCGGGTTTCACGGTCGGCGCGGGCGGTACGGTCGGCCCGCTGGGGACCTCGGCACATCCGGTGCTGCCGCAGCTGCCGCTGCTCAGCGGGCTGCCGGACGCCGGCCCGGGAAACCCGCTGACCTGGGCGGTCGTCGTGGTGCCGGTCGTCGCGGGGGCGCTGCTGGCCCGCTCCGTGGCCCGTTCGGCGGCGGCGCCCGGCGCTGCGGAACGTCCCTGGTCATGGTGGACGACGGCATGCGCGGCAGCCCTGGGGGCGGTTCTTTGCGGCGCCGTCACGGCAGTGCTCGCGGGCCTCTCCGGTGGCGCGCTGGGCACCGGCGCGCTCGCCGCATTCGGCCCGAGCTGGTGGCGTACGGGCCTTGCGGCAGCGGGCTGGACCGCCCTGACCGGCATCCCGGGCGCGATCGGGCTACGGGTCTGGCGACGGCACGCGGAACGCCGGGCCAATGACGAGGACACCTGCCCCGGCACGGCGACCGGCGACGGCAAGGAAACCCCCCGCCCCGGCACGGCGACGGGCGACGGCAAGAACACCCGTCCCGGCGCCGCCGCAGCCGATCCCGGCCCCGACGCTGCCGCGCCCGACGCCGACGACCTCGCGGCTACGGAACAGGCCGTCGCGGAACAGGTCGTCGCGGAACTGGTCGTCGCGGAACTGGCCGCCACCGAACCGGCCGCCCCGAAACCGGCCGCCACTCACGCCGCCCCGGAGGGCTGACACCGGCCGGCGCCGCACCCTCAGCACCACATCGTCAGCCCCAAGCCGTCACTGCTGAACCGGCCATCGCTGAACCGGCCATCGCTGAACCGGCCACCGGCACACCCGGCCGGCGCCCACCGCGCCTACTGCTGGGTGCTCAGCAGCGGCCGCAGCTCCTTCGGCAGCATCTGCTCGCAGGACTTGCCGGCCGACTGGGTCAGGGCGTCGTTCACGCAGGTGAAGTAGTCGCGGTAGACGATCTGCACGGTGAAGGTGGCGGCCACCATCATCAGCGCCAGCGACGCGATCACCAGCCCCGCGATCGCCGCGGTGACCTGCGGCCGGGTGCTGCCCGGCGAGGTCGGGGCGCCGGACTGCGGGTCCGGGGCGGACTGGGCGGTGGGGGCCGGGCGGCCCTCCATGGCGGCGGTGGTGACCGCGGCGGCGGCCTTCGCCGGGTTCGGCTTGGCGCGCAGCGAGCTGATGCCCCAGTAGAGGGCCAGCGCGGCCAGCAGCAGGGCGACCTCCGGAAGGCTGAACAGCACACAGAAGAACGACCACAGTCCGGCGAGCAGCGCGAAGCGCGCCCGGCGCTGGGCCGGGTCGGTGGGGTCCCAGCGCAGTCCGCCGGGGCTGCCGGGGCCCCCGGGGCCGCCGCTCTGCTGGCCGTTGCGGGCGCCGGGCCGGGTACCGAAGCCGCCGTTCTGCCGGCCGGGCTGCCGGGGGCTCCACTGGCTGCCCCAGCCCGGCGCCGGCTCGTCCTGCGGCGGCTCTTCCTCGTCGTTGCCGCCCTGGCCCGGTGTGTGGGCGCGGTGGCGCGGGCGCCACTCCTGGTCGGGGGCGTCGGCCGGCGGCGGGGCGAAGGGGTTGTCCTGGTCGGAGTCCGGGGAATCCGGAGCGGAGGACTCCGGGGACGAGGACGACGACTTGCGCTCACGCGGCAGCAGCACCACCCCGGGGGCGGTGGCGGGCAGCAGGAGCAGGAGGGCCGCGCGGCGGCGTCGGTCCGTCATCTGGAGTGCGTCTTCCCCTTGTCTCGTCCGTACGCGGGCCTTAGCGACCGGCGCCCGGTTACCACGAACTGCATGCAGTCTTACGCCTGACGCTACCTCCCGTGCCCGCCCCCGTCCCGTGGGGGCCGCGCGGTGTGCCGGTATCGTTGCTGACGGTCGGCGCCTTCGTAGGGTTCCCCGGATCTGCGGTACCCGCAGTCTTGTATGACCACACAAAGCACGCGAGATCGGAAAAGAGCCCCGTCGTGGCTTCCTCCCCAGCCCCCACCCAGCCGGCCCGGCCCGGCCGACCCGGCCGCCCGGCCCGCATCGTCGTCCTCGTCTCCGGTTCCGGTACGAACCTGCAGGCGCTGCTGGACGCCATCGCCGGTCAGGGCGTGGCGGAGTACGGAGCCGAGGTCGTGGCCGTCGGCGCCGACCGGGGTGCCATCGCGGGCCTGGAGCGCGCCGGGGCCGCCGGGCTTCCGACGTTCATCTGCCGGGTCAAGGACTACGACAGCCGCTCGGACTGGGACGCCGCGCTCACCGAGGCGACCGCCGCCTACGAGCCCGATCTGGTGGTCTCGGCCGGTTTCATGAAGATCCTGGGCAAGGAGTTCCTCGCCCGCTTCGGCGGCCGCACCGTCAATACCCACCCGGCGCTGCTGCCGAGCTTTCCCGGTGCCCATGGCGTGCGCGACGCGCTCGCGTACGGCGCAAAGGTCACCGGATGCACCGTCCACTTCGTCGACGACGGCGTCGACACCGGCCCGATCATCGCCCAGGGCGTGGTCGAGGTCCGGGACGAGGACGACGAATCCGCGCTGCATGAGCGCATCAAGGAAGTCGAGCGATCACTGCTCGTCGAGGTCGTGGGGCGTCTGGCCCGGCACGGCTACCGCATTGAGGGACGAAAGGTACGTATCTCGTGACCGCCACCGAAGGTACGAAGCGGCCCATCCGCCGCGCGCTGGTCAGCGTCTATGACAAGTCCGGGCTGGAGGAGCTGGCGCAGGGGCTGCATGCGGCGGGCGTCCAGCTCGTCTCGACCGGGTCGACGGCCGCGAAGATCGCCGCGGCCGGGGTGCCGGTCACCAAGGTCGAGGAGCTGACGGGCTTCCCCGAGTGTCTGGACGGCCGGGTCAAGACCCTGCACCCGAAGGTGCACGCCGGCATCCTGGCCGACCTCCGCCTGGAGGACCACCGCCGGCAGTTGACCGATCTCGGTGTCGAGCCGTTCGACCTGGTGATCGTCAACCTGTACCCGTTCCGGGAGACCGTCGCCTCCGGCGCCACCCCCGACGAGTGCGTGGAGCAGATCGACATCGGCGGCCCCTCGATGGTCCGTGCCGCCGCCAAGAACCACCCGTCGGTGGCCGTGGTCGTCAACCCGGCCCGCTACGGCGATGTCCTGGAGGCCGTCACCGGCGGCGGCTTCGAGCTGGACGCGCGCAAGCGGCTGGCGGCCGAGGCCTTCCAGCACACCGCGGCCTACGACGTGGCCGTCGCCTCCTGGTTCGCCGACGGCTACGCGGCGGCGGACGACTCCGCCTTCCCCGAGTTCCTCGGCGCGACCTACGCCCGCAAGAACGTCCTGCGCTACGGCGAGAACCCGCACCAGGGTGCCGCGCTGTACGTGGACGGCAGCGGTGGGCTCGCGGAGGCCGAGCAGCTGCACGGCAAGGAGATGTCGTACAACAACTACACGGACACCGACGCCGCGCGCCGGGCCGCGTACGACCACGCCGAGCCGTGTGTGGCGATCATCAAGCACGCCAACCCGTGCGGTATCGCGGTCGCCGCGGAGGTCGCCGCGGCGCACCGCAACGCGCACGCCTGTGACCCGCTCTCCGCCTTCGGTGGCGTCATCGCCGTCAACCGCCCGGTCTCCGTGGCGATGGCCGAGCAGGTCGCCGAGATCTTCACCGAGGTCATCGTGGCCCCCGGCTACGAGGACGGTGCGGTCGAGATCCTCGCCCGCAAGAAGAACATCCGGGTGCTGCGCTGCCCCGACGCGCCGTCGCATCCCGTGGAGGTCAAGCCCGTTGACGGCGGTGCCCTGCTCCAGGAGACCGACCGGTTGCAGGCCGAGGGCGACGACCCGGCGAACTGGACGCTGGCCAGCGGGACCGCGCTGCCCGCCGACGAGCTGGCCGAGCTGGCCTTCGCCTGGCGCGCCTGCCGCGCCGTGAAGTCCAACGCGATCCTGCTCGCCAAGGACAGTGCCACGGTCGGCGTCGGCATGGGCCAGGTCAACCGCGTGGACTCCGCGAAGCTGGCCGTGCAGCGCGCGGGCGAGGAGCGGGCGCGCGGCTCCTACGCCGCCTCCGATGCCTTCTTCCCGTTCCCCGACGGCTTCGAGGTGCTGGCCGAGGCCGGCGTCAAGGCCGTGGCCCAGCCCGGCGGTTCGGTCCGCGACGAACTCGTCGTCGAGGCCGCCAAGAAGGCCGGCGTGACGATGTACTTCACGGGGACCCGGCACTTCTTCCACTGAGCGACCGGCACCACACGCACGGAGGGCCGCACCCCAGCCGGGGTGCGGCCCTCCGTGCATGCGGCCGGAAGAGGTCAGTAACGCGGCCTGTTGAACCAGAATTTGCTCTCGTCCTTGGACGTGAAGGCGATCACCAGGATGCCCAGGACCGTGTGGACCAGTCCGATCGGGAAGGTGAACAGGCTCAGCATGATGGTGGCGACGCCGAAGACGATGGCGCCGACCCGGACCCCGCCGCCGCCGTTGGCGAACTGCAGCGCCAGCGTGATGGCGACCGCGGTGAAGATCACGATGAGCACGATCACCGCGATCAGCAGGCCCTTGCCGACGTTCATCGCCGTGACGTCGTCCGCGGCGGCATACGGCGAGACGTTGTGCGAGGCCTTGCTGACGCCGCCCAGACCCATCACGGCGAGGATCAGGCCGATGAGGTTCAGACCGGAGAGCACGAACAGCATCACCCGCGCGGCCTTGACGCCGCCGGGCATCACCGTCGGGTACTGCGGCTGCATGCCGGGCATCCCGCCGCCGCCCGGGTACGGGCCGTACGGCTGCTGCTGCGGCGGCTGTTGGGGGTAGCCGTAACCGGGCTGCTGACCCGGCGGCGGACCGTAAGGGTTCTGGTTGGGATAACTCACGAGACGTGTCCTTCAAACGACGTGAACGGAGCCGCGAAGGCCCCGATCGCGCAGTGGCGAGGGGGCCTTCGCGAGTGGTGCACCTCGGGTCGGGGCGTCGCCCCGGACCGGCTACTGGGTCTTGACGACCACGGAGCCGACGGCCTTGTCGGCGAAGGTCTGCGCCTTGTCGTCCCACAGCGGCCACAGCCAGCCGACGTAGCAGGCGATGCTGTCGAGGAAGTGCGCCAGACGGCGGACGAAGGCCATGCCGAAGCCGAGCGGCTGACCGGTGTCCTCGCGGACCAGCCGGATGCTCATGGCCTTCTTGCCCGGAGTCTGGCCGGTGTTGCCTTCCTTGATGAGCATGAAGATGCCGCCCGCCATGGCCATCAGACCGGCCAGGCCGATCAGGATGAAGACGATGGCCGGCGGGCCGGCCGAGGCCGCGTCCGCCCGGCACTGGTAGTCGTCGAAGGCGCAGCTGTTGTAGTCGCTCACGGAGGACGCGGCGACGCCGGCCCCGATCCCGTAGAGGATGCCGGGCACCAGGCCCACGATCAGGCCGTCGATCAGCAGGGCGCACAGTCGCGCACCCCAGCTCGCGTACCCCGTCGGCATGCCCATACCCGGCATGCCGGGCTGGCCGTAGGGGGCGGCCTGCTGCTGCGGGTAGCCGTACGGCTGCTGCTGCGGGACCTGCTGCTGGGGGTAGCCGTACGGCTGCTGCTGCTGCGGGGGCTGCTGGGGGTAGCCGTAGCCGGGCTGACCCTGCGGCGGGACCGGGGGCTGCTGGCCGTACGGGCCCTGCGGCGCCTGCGGCTGCTGGCCGTAGGGGTTGTTCGGGTCGCCGAAACTCATCTGCTGCTTTCCTCCGTTGGGTGACTGTCGCGCGACGCGGCGTGACTCGGAGGAAAAACAGGATTCACTGGCCCGCCCCCGACGATGCCTGCGGCACTGCACGTCAATCCTTCTAGTTGCGCATTCACTCTGTCCAGTCAAGGCCCCTGGCTGTTGTGCAAGTGCAATGATCAATTCCGGCCACGGACGCCCCGCATGCCCTGATTGGAACGTGACCGCCCTCATCCGGGAAGATAGAGGGTATGACTGCCCAGATCCTGGATGGCAAGGCCACCGCAGCCGCTATCAAGTCCGAGCTCACCACCCGCGTCGAGGCGCTGAAGGCCAAGGGCGTGCAGCCCGGGCTGGGCACCCTCCTGGTGGGCGACGACCCGGGAAGCCGCTGGTACGTCAACGGCAAGCACCGCGACTGCGCCCAGGTCGGCATCGCCTCGATCCAGCGGGAACTGCCGGAAACCGCCACCCAGGAGGAGATCGAGGCGGTCGTACGGGAGCTGAACGAGGACCCGGCCTGCACCGGCTACATCGTCCAACTCCCGCTCCCCAAGGGCATCGACGCGCACCGCGTCCTGGAACTGATGGATCCGGCCAAGGACGCCGACGGGCTGCACCCGATGAGCCTGGGCCGGCTGGTGCTCGGCATCGAGGGACCGCTGCCCTGCACCCCGTACGGCATCGTCCAGTTGCTGCGGCGCCACGGCGTCGAGATCAAGGGCGCGCATGTGGTGGTCGTCGGCCGCGGTATCACCATCGGCCGCCCGATGCCGCTGGTGCTGACCCGCAAGTCCGAGAACGCCACGGTGACCCAGTGCCACACCGGCACCCGTGATCTGTCCGCGCACCTCAAGCAGGCCGACATCATCGTCGCCGCCGCCGGTGTGCCGCACATCATCAAGCCCGGGGACATCAAGCCCGGTGCGGCCGTCCTGGACGTCGGCGTCAGCCGTGACGAACAGGGCAAGATCGTCGGCGATGTGCACCCGGGCGTCGCCGAGGTGGCCGGCTGGGTCGCCCCCAACCCGGGCGGCGTCGGCCCGATGACCCGCGCCCAGCTGCTGGTCAATGTCGTCGAGGCCGCCGAGCGCGCGGCGGGCTGACCACGCGAGATCTGAGAGCCTGTCTCTGAGACAGACGGAACCGGACACCGGAAGGGACTGCCAGCCATGGGTGCCGAAGCGCATTCGGACGGGGCCTCCGAGCCGCAGCGCTCCTCGCGCCGCTTTCCCACGCTGACCCGCGACACCGCCCGGCCGGAAGGCGGCGGGCGGGCCGCCTCGGGCGGCTTCCCCGCGCCCGCCCGGCAGTGGCCGCTGCTCACCGTCATGGGCGGGGTCGCGCTCGGGCTGCTGCTGGTGGCGCTCGACGCGTTCCGTATCGGGGGGATCGTGATCGGGCTCTCACTGCTGGCCGGGGCGGTGCTGCGGTGGGCGCTGCCATCGGTGGGGATGCTGGCCGTGCGCTCGCGTTTCACCGATATGGCGACGTACGGGGGGCTCGGCTTCGTGATCGTGATGCTGTCGCTGATGGTGCAGCCCAAGCCGTGGATCCATATCCCGTTCCTGGACGACATCGTCCACTTCACCGTGCGCTAGGACGACACGGTCCGAGGCCCGTCCCGGGCGCACGCCGCAGGGCGTCTCCGGGCCCCCGGCCGATAGCGCGATGACGGCGGCCCGTCCTCTCCTCCGGGAGAAGGCGGGCCGCCGCCGTGCTGTGCCGAGGTGCCGTACGAAGGCGGCCGGGCGGCGCACGGGCCACGGCGGAGGCGGCGCGGGGCGGGCCGTGCGGCCCCGGGTGTGCCACCGGCCGTGCTCCCACCCGCCGGTGGCCGGCGTCGGCGGCCGCCGTATGCGGACGCCGTGGGATGCCGCGGCTGTGACCTGCGGGGACGTCGTCGAGGTGGACGTTTCGGTGGGACGGTGACGGGGGCGGCGGGGAGTTCGGGATACCGCGTGGAAAGAGTAAAAAGCGGAAACGGAGGTCGCGTCCGCGCCATCATCGGCGGCACAGGGGGCTAATGGCCTCGGGGGAGAACGAACGCGTATATGGGGTGGAACATGTCGCGTTGGAAAGGGCTGCCCGAATCGCTGGACCCTCGGGTGCGGCATCTGGTCGTCCAGCTACGGAGGTTGAAGGACCACAGTGGGCTGAGCCTGGCCGCGCTCGCTGCCCGGGCCTCGTACAGCAAGTCGTCCTGGGAGCGCTATCTCAACGGCAAGAAGCTGCCGCCGCGCGATGCGGTGGCGGCGCTGGCGCGGGTCTGTGAGGCCGATGCGACCCGGCTGCTGGCGCTGCACGAGGTCGCCGCGCAGGCCTGGAACGCGGAACGGCCGGAGCCGGCCCCGCCGGTGCCGCAGCCGGCGGCCCGGCCGCCCCAGGAACCGGCGGTGCGGCAAGCAGAGGGAACGCCGCCGCGGTCGGAGCGGGACGACGCGCCCGTCCCCGCCGCGGCCGCCGCGCCCACGGCCGGACGGCACGTGCCGCTCGGGCCGCTGATGCTGGGCGCCCTGGCCGTGCTCGTCATGGCCGGTGCGGCGCTCCTGGTGGTCCGCCTCTGGCAGGACGCCTCCGGCATCGGGCGCGGTGCGGGCGCCGCGATGGCCGTCGGCGCCCCCAGTGCCGCACCCACGTTCACCCACCGGCCGGGGGAGGCCTTCGACTGCCCCGTCCAGCGCCGGGGAGGTGCCCTGTACGCCGGGCACAGCCGCACCGGCACGGCGATCCTGGGCAGCGGCGCGACCGGCTGGGACGTCGTCGAGGCGCAGTGTCTGCTGCACCGCCAGGGCTATGACCCGGGCGTGGTGGACGGCATCGTCGGCGGGAAGACCATGCGTGCCGTCAAGCGTCTGCAGGCCCGGTCCGGGCTGCCCACGGACGGGATCGTGGGCCCCGACACCTGGAAGGTGCTGCGCCGGTGAGCGGGCCCGGCAGCGAGCCGAGGGAAAGCGTCGAGAGCTCCCGACTGGCAGCGCGCATGCGGGAGTTGAGGGGGCGTACCGGGCTCACCCTGGCCGCGCTCGCCGAGCGGACGCCCTACAGCAAGTCGTCCTGGGAGCGCTATCTCAACGCCAAGAAGCTGCCGCCGCGGGGCGCGGTCGAGGCGTTGTGCCTGCTGGCGGGGGAGCCGTCGGGAGGGCTCTTGGCGCTGTGGGAGCTGGCGGATGCGGCCTGGAGCGGACGCGGGCGGCCGGGCGGGGCCCGGAGCCGGAGCGTGGCGCCGGACCGGAGCGCGGCGCAGGCCCGGGGCCTCGCACCGGGTCAGGGCGCGGGACGTGCCGCGGACGGCGCGCGGGGGGAGGCAAGTGGCTCCGCCGGCACGCCGGGAGAGGGGAGTGCCTGTGGCGTGAGCGTGGTGGAGGAGGCGCCGCCCCGGGCGGGGGACGGTGACCGTGAGACGGCGGCCCGGCGGTCGCCGCGGGCGTCAGCACGGCTGCCGCAGCGGGTCGTGGCCGTAGTCGCCGGCGCCTGTGTGGGTCTGGTGGCGGTCGGGGTGGCGGCCCTGGTCTTCTGGGCGGGGGAGAGGGGCGTCGGGAGCGGCCCGCGGGAGGACGCGGTGCCCCAGCCGTCCGCGGTGACCGGCTGCCGGGCGAGGGCCTGCGACGGCAAGGACCCGGAGTCGATGTACTGCGAGCCACCGGACCTGGTGGAGACGCCCGTGGAGCGAACTGCCGCCCGGGGCGAGCATGTTCAGATCCGCTACGGCAAGGCCTGCGGCGCGGCCTGGGGCCGGCTCCGTGGCGGCCGGGTGGGGGACCGGCTGGAGGTGTCGGCGCCGGGGGCGCGGCCGCGGTCGGTGCGGGTGGTGGACCGGTTCGATGCCGAGGGGTATCTCGTCACGCCGATGGTGGCGGCCCGCGGGCCCGAGGGCATCCGCCTGTGTCTCTATCCGGCGGGCGGCGGGACAGGGGAGTGCTTCGCACGGTAGGCCCACGAGGGGTTACCCGGCCTGTTCTTGTCAAGAAACGTACGGAAGTCGTACGGCGTCCGGTCGAAATGCGACACTGCAGGGGTCACGGGGCGTGCGGGTGGGTGACGTGTGCCCGGATGCGCCCGTGCGCCCGTGAACGGGGAACTGCCGTCCTGGCCGGGCGCATCCCCGCGGGCAGCAAGGAGCGGGGCCGGGGGAGCCGCGCTGTCGCACGTAAGCGGGGGGATAGGGGGAGGCAATGCCTCGCTGGAAGGCGCTGCCGGAAGAACTCGATCCGCAGGTAGGGGAGTTCGCCGGTCAGCTGCGCAGGCTCGTGGACCGCAGCGGACTGAGTGTGGCCGCCGTCGCGGACCGTACGGGCTACAGCAAGACGTCCTGGGAGCGCTATCTCAACGGGCGGCTGCTGCCGCCGCTGCGCGCGGTGGTCGCGCTCGCCGAGGCGACCGGCGCGCATCCCGCGCATCTGACCACGCTGTGGGAGCTGGCCGAACGGGCCTGGAGCCGGGCCGAGATGCGGCAGGACGTCACCATGGAAGCGATCCGCGTGGCACAGGCGCGCGCCGCACTGGGGGAGTTCGACACGGAACCGGCGCAGACCGGGCCGGCGGCGAAGCCCGCAAAACCGGCGAAGGGTGCCAAGAGCGCCAAGGACGCGGAGTCCGAGCAGATCGCGGAGCCGCCCCGGACGCCACAGCAGCGGCGCTCGGACGTCCCGTCGACCGCCGACTTCCCCGGATGGGAGGCGGCAGCGGGCCCGTCCCCCGCTCCGGCAGCCGCGCCCGCCCCGGCCGCGGACCGCCGTGCCCGCCGCGGCCGGACCGTCCTGTTCGTCGCCGGTGCGGTCGGCGCGCTGCTGCTGGCCGGCGCCGCCGTCCTGCTGCTGAATCCGGCCGCCGGCCCGGCGAAGAAGGCGGCGGCCGCGCCCGCGGCAGCGCCGAGCGCGAAGCCGGCACTTCCGGCCGGGGTGCGCTGCACCGGAGCCGGCTGTGTGGGCAAGGACCCGGAGAAGATGGGCTGTGGCGGGCAGCGTGCGGTCACCCCGTCCCGCGGCCTGGCGGGCCGCGCGCTGATCGAGGTCCGCTACAGCGCGGTCTGCCATACGGCCTGGGCCCGGATCAGCCGCGCGGCACAGGGCGATCAGGCCACCATCAGCGCCGGCGGCCACAGCGCCACGGCGCGGGCCGAGCGGGACGGCGACGCCTACACCCCGATGGTCGAGGTGTCCGGTGACCCGGCGAAGGTCGCGGCCTGCCAGACGACCGTGGCGGGCGCGAAGAGCTGCGCCCGTCCGGTTCCGGCCACGCCCGCCGGCCAGGCCACCCGGGCGGCCCGCTAGGACGTGTCCTTCGGCGGCCCGGCCGATATCCGCTGGGCGCGGGCGGCGACAGCCAGGTGCCGGGGCCGCCCCGGTCCGCTCCAGGCCCCGGATCAGCCTCCCCGGAGGTTGGCCGAAATTCAGGGGGCATGCCCGCCGGGATCCCGGGCAGGCGACGGAATACCCCCCCACGGGTGTGGCACAACTCGGCGGCCGCCCGCACTCCCCCCTCCTTGAGCGGGCGGTCGCCGCCCCTTCCTGCGGGACCCGCGCGGAGCGCATGCCGGGCCGGGGAAGCGCGCACGGACGGCCGTACGGACGCCTCCGGGAGCACCCGGTGAGGTGTTCCACACCGGCCCGTCACTTGGGCCGGGCGGGGGTCCGATAGCCTGACGGCCGGGTCTCTCGATACCAAGAGACCTCGATAGCTGGGCAGGGACACCCACCGCCACCCATGGTGGTCCAGGGGCTTGCCCCCGGAAAAACACCGCGCAGGAGATCGCCATGACCCGCACTCCCGTCAATGTCACCGTCACCGGCGCCGCCGGCCAGATCGGTTACGCACTCCTCTTCCGCATCGCTTCCGGTCATCTGCTCGGCGCGGACGTGCCGGTCAAGCTGCGCCTCCTGGAGATCCCACAGGGTCTGAAGGCCGCCGAGGGCACCGCCATGGAGCTGGACGACTGCGCCTTCCCGCTGCTGCAGGGCATCGACATCTCGGACGACCCGAACGCGGCCTTCGACGGTGCGAACGTCGCGCTGCTCGTCGGCGCCCGCCCCCGTACGAAGGGCATGGAGCGCGGCGACCTCCTGGAGGCCAACGGCGGCATCTTCAAGCCGCAGGGCAAGGCCATCAACGACCACGCCGCGGACGACATCAAGGTCCTGGTCGTCGGCAACCCCGCCAACACCAACGCCCTGATCGCCCAGGCCGCCGCGCCGGACGTACCGCGCGAGCGCTTCACCGCGATGACCCGTCTGGACCACAACCGTGCGCTCTCGCAGCTCTCGAAGAAGACCGGCACTCCGGTCTCCGAGATCCGCAAGCTGACGATCTGGGGCAACCACTCCGCCACCCAGTACCCGGACATCTTCCACGCCGAGGTCGCCGGCAAGAACGCCGCCGAGGTCGTGAACGACCAGAAGTGGCTGGCCGAGGACTTCATCCCGACCGTCGCCAAGCGCGGTGCGGCGATCATCGAGGCCCGTGGCGCGTCCTCCGCCGCCTCGGCCGCCAACGCCGCCCTCGACCACGTCCACACCTGGGTCAACGGCACCGCCGACGGCGACTGGACCTCGATGGGTATCCCCTCGGACGGCTCCTACGGCGTCCCGGAGGGCCTGATCTCCTCCTTCCCCGTCACCACCAAGGACGGCAAGTACGAGATCGTCCAGGGCCTGGAGATCAACGACTTCTCCCGCGAGCGCATCGACGCGTCCGTGCAGGAGCTGGCGGAGGAGCGCGAGGCGGTCCGCGGTCTCGGCCTCCTCGGCTGACCCACCGCCGCGGCCGCCCCGCGCGGGCGGCACCGCAGCACCGACGAGCCCGCACGGTCCACAACGGCCGTGCGGGCTCGGCTTGTTTCCCCGTATCGCACGGACCCTGGGTAATCGCGCTGACACGGACCGGTCCGCTCCCCTATGCTGCGGCTTCGCACCGCCGTGGCCGGAGCCGGCAGCTCGCTCGCCAATCAGGCTGCGGAGGCGGCCGGTTGGAGTTCGGGGGAGGACGATGGCGCGGACGGATGTGCCTCAGCAACAGGGAGATTCCGACGACGCCCGGCCATCGGGCCGGACGCCCCAGGACCCCGGGCCCGCACCGCTTCCCCCGACCCCGCCGGGTGCCGGCGAGACCACCCGGCTGCTGTGCGCCGGCACTTACCTGGACGACACGTTCCGCGACGCGGTCATCGATGAGCTGTACGTCCATGAGCAGCGGTTCGCCGCGCCCTCCCTGGGCATCGACGCCGCCCGGGTCCTCGCCCACGCGCTGCGCGCCCGGCGGCTCCAACTGGGCTGGGCGGCGGCGATCCTGCTGCTGTGGATCGTGGCCGTCCCGCTGTCCTCCGGCCTCGCGGTGCTCTACCTCGTCCCCGTCATCCTGATGGCGCTCGGCCGCGCCGTCCGTCGGGCGCCGATTCCGCCCTGGCTGGCCGTGCTGGCCTCCTTCGTCCTGCGTTGGTACGGACGGCTGTCGCTGACCCTGTTCTGCCTGTCGCTGCTGGTGGTGGCGTTCGGCGGGGCCAACCTCATCAGCGCGGACTGGATGTTCTCGCCGCTCCCGGACGCCCTCAACCCCCTGACGAGCGGCTCCTCGGACGGCTACGGCTCGTCCTACGGCACCCCGCCGTGGGACGCCTCCCTCAGCCAGGGAATGGGCGCCCTGTACCCCGGTGCCGGCGGTCAGGGCGGCGTCCTGGTGCGGGTGTGGATCGCGCTGCTGCTGCCGCTGGAACTGGCGGTTGTCGTCGCGCTGCAACGCGGGCAGTTCGCCCGGGTGCTGGCGCGCGAACTGTCCAGGGAACGCTTCCCCGATGTGATGTCCGACCCCGCGGAACGGTCCGACGGCTACCGCT
Source organism: Streptomyces sp. NPDC054786 (assembly GCF_053611685.1). NCBI lineage: Bacteria > Bacillati > Actinomycetota > Actinomycetes > Kitasatosporales > Streptomycetaceae > Streptomyces > Streptomyces sp. NPDC054786. The sequence goes on from NZ_JBSHAW010000013.1 coordinate 165,255, forward strand.
TCCAGCGGCTGCGGGACCGGGTGCGGACCGAGCAGCACGGGCCGCTGGTGATGTACCGGGCCGCCGATCCGTTCTGCGGCGCCGGCTCCCCGTACAAGACCTGGTCGCTGTCGGTGGAGCTGAACCCCCGGGCGGACCGCGATCCCGAGCCGCTGGACAACGGCGCCATCCTGGCCCGGATCGTCCCGCTGGTGGCGGCGCTGCGGGTGCCGTCGCCGCACGGTTCGCCGGAGACGGCGGCCGCGGTGCGCGACCGGCTGCGTGCGCTGGAGATCGACGAGTGTGTCTTTCTGCCGGCCGAGGGGCTGCCGACCCGCGCGGCGGCACCGTACGCACCGGCCGAGTTCGAGATGCACCGGGCGGCGGCGGTGGAGGAGGGCGGCGAGACCCGCCGGCACTTCCTGCGCATCCGGGTCGGCGGCTGGAACGAGGGCATCGTCACCACGCTCTTCGTCCGGGTCCACACGCAGGGCGGGATGCTGATGCTGGAGATCGCACCCCATGTGCTGTGGCCGCTGCGGCAGCTCTTCCAGGACGCCGACCGGCTCGCCCACCAGTACCGGTACCACCACCACTTCGGCAAGGCGGTGTGGGCGCTGTCCCGCACCCCGAGCTCGGCCGGACACGCCCTCGTCACGCTGCTGCGCGGCCTGCAGTCGAGCTGGCAACTGGCCACCGCGGGACATGGTGCGGCGCTTCCCGAAGGCCCCGGCGCCTCCGTACGCGAACTGGGTTCCTTCGGTGAGTCGTCGCTCTTCCAGGACATGGACGTCGCCCGCTATCTGAGGGCCATTCAGCAGCGGGTGTCGGCCGGGGTGACCACGGCGCTGCGCGAGGCCGGCTATCAGACCGACGAGTTCGAGCAGCGGGTGGTGCAGGTCGCCGCCGGCGGTGTCTACGTCGAGTCCGCACAGGGCGCCGTCGGCATCGGCGACCACAACACGATCACCCAGAACACCACCCAGCGTGGCTCCGCTGAGAAGGGAAGTGCCCGGCGTGGCAACGGCTGACGAGCGCGGCAACGGCATCCACATCGGCAGTGTCCGGGGTCCCGTCGCCATCGGCGACCACAACACGGTGACCCACAACGAGGGCGGGACCGCGCCCGCGGCGGACCCGGCGCAGGAGGAGCTGCTGCGCGCCGTCCGCGCCCTGCGCGACGATCTGTCCCGGGCGGTGCAGAGCCCGCAGATCACCGCCCTGAGCGGCGAACTCGCCGACGCCGAGACGGAGATCGCGGACACCGGTGCGGCGGCCCCGGGCCGGCTGTCCCGGCTCCGTACGGCGCTTGCCGACGCCGGTGCCGTGGTGGGCCTGCTGGCCTCCGGCGCCGCGGTCAGCCAGGCGGTCGCGGCCCTGCTGGGAGGCTGACCATGAAACGAGGCGGCCCGGCCCGCTGGAACAACGAGACCCAGCGCTGGGAGGACGGCACACCGCCGCCCGCGCCGTATACGGGCCCGCCGCCGCCCCGGCCGTCCTTCGCGCCCACGACGGGCGTCCCCTCCACGGACGGTCCCCTCCCCGCTCCCGCGCCTCCTGCCGAGCCCCTGCCCGGGGTCCGGCAGCGCGCCACGGCCCTGGTGGCCGGTGCGGCGGTGGCCGTGATCGCGGCGGCCGTCGGCGGCGGTTATCTGCTCTGGGGCCACCCCGGCGACGCCCCGGCCGCCGCCCGCCCGCCGGTCGGCAGCAAGGCGTCCGCCGCGCCGAGCACGGCCACCACCGTGCCCACCGGCAGCACGCAGCCCACCGCGACCGATCCCTCCGCCGGCGGTCTGCCCGACGGCTACCGTCTCGTGCACGACGCCAAGGGCTTCACCATCGCGGTGCCCGAGGGCTGGCAGCGCAGCGAGGAGGAGAACGGGGTCTTCTACACCGCATCGGACGACCGGGGGCTGGTGCAGATCTTCGAGGTCAGCGAACCGGACTCCACGCCGCGCCAAGCGCTGCAGAAGGCGTCGCAGGAGCGCTCCGCCCAGCCCGGGTTCGAGGAGATCAGCCTCGCACCGATGGGCGGCCCGGCGCCGGGCACGGACGCCGCCCAACTGGTCTACGCCTATGACAGCAAGCGTCTCGGCGCGCGCGTCAAGGTCGTCGACTGCGCCTTCACCGCCGCCGACGGCCGTCTGTTCGCCGTACTCGTCCTGGGCACCGAGGCCGACTGGCCGCAACAGGAGCGGACCCAGCAGATCGCCCTGCAGGCCTTCGCTCCCACCACCTGAGGCCCGCACGGCCGTAAGAGGGGCGCTACCCGGGCAGCTCCGTACGCTCCCACCACTCGTAGACGGGCAGGGCCCCCTCGGCGGTGTGCTTCTGCCGGCTGGTGGCCCGGAAGTGTTCATAGCCATTCCGGTACGGGATCTTCAGCTCGGTCCCGGGGGGATCCACCGGCACGATCCGCTCGGGGAGCTCCTCGGGGCCGCCTTCGAGCACCGCTTTCGCCGCTGTGTCAGCCATGCCTGCATTGTCGTCCGGGCCGCCGTCCACGGCTCCTCCGGTTCGGCAGCGCGGGTGACGGCTCCGGGGGGTGTCACATCGCGCGGTGCTGCCACGTCAAGGGGGTGAGGGGCCACCCTCGGGACACTCTTGAACGCTCTGCCCAGGAGGCACTGCCATGGCACGCATCTCTCTCACCCCGCGGCGCACACTCACCCTGCGACTGGCCCGGTGGTACTCGCGGCGCGCCTACGGCGAGGTGCTGCAGCCCGCTCTGGCGCTGGGGCACCACCCCAAGGTCCTTCGTTCCTACTTCTCCTTCGAAAGCAAGGTGGCGCGGTGGAAGGCGCTGGACCCGGCGCTGAAGCTGCTGGCGGAGCTGGCATCGGCGGCGACGATCGGCTGCTCGTGGTGTGTGGACTTCGGCCACTGGCACGCCGACCGGCTCGGACTGCCGTTGGAGAAGATCAGCAAGGTGCCTGACTGGCGGGCGCACCAGGAGTCCTTCACCGCGCTGGAGCGGCTGGTCCTGGAGTACGCGGAGGCGATGACCGCGACACCGCCGGCCGTGACCGACGAGCTGGCCGAGAGCCTGCGCGGGCGGCTGGGCGATGCCGCGTTCGTCGAGCTGACCTGCATGGTGGCGGTGGAGAACCTGCGCTCCCGTATGAACAGCGCCATGGGTCTGCACAGCCAGGGGTTCTCCGACGCCTGCGCGATCCCGCCGGTGAGCCCTGCGCCCGGCGGTGCGGCGTGAGCGCAGGGACGTCTCGGGGTCAGGCGTTCCGCGAACCCCGCAGCTGGTCCTCCAGGACGGAGATGTCGGCCGTGCTGGAGGGCGCGGGTGTCTTGGTGGACACCGGGGTGTCGTAGTTGCTCAGCAGGATGGTGTCGGTCTGGTGGTCGACCTCGGCGGTGAGTTTGCGGGGGTAGTGCTTGCCGTCGATGGCCACGTAGAGGGTCTGGACGCCTCCCCGGGCTTTCTTGACGACGGGGAGGACGCGGGTGCCTTCCTGGGTGGTCGGCCGGCCCTTGGTGAGGGAGACCGAGGACGAGGGGGCGGCCGAGGGGGTGTGGGACGGGGGCCGTTCGGGACCCGCGGCCGACTTCTGGAACGCCTTGAGGTCACAGGCGGCGGACAGGCCCCGCAGAAAGGTGTTCTTGGTCGTGCCGTGCAGGTAGGTGTCCTTGTACTGCGCCGCCGCGTCATCGCCCTTCTTGCCGGGCAGCTGGCTCTTCCAGAAGGCCGCGTCCGGTTTCATCCAGACCTGGTCTCCGCGCTTGATGAGCTCGACGCGGCCGAGTTCGCCCTTGCTGATGGCGCCGGTGCAGTTGCCGGCGCGGTCGAGGGTGAGGTCGATCTTGGTGGGATCGGCACTGGTCTCGGTGCGCAGCCGCATGGACTGCGCGGCGACCAGTTGCTGGAGGGCGTCGTCGGAGATCTGTTGGGCCGATTTGTTCGCGAGGTCGCCTTCGCCGCCGTCCGATGCGTCGGCCGCCACCGCGGCGGCCGTGCAGGCGACCCCGGCGAGCAGGGCCACGCCGCAGGTCAGAGCCGTGGTGGCGGTGGCGGCACGCCGTCTGAGGTTCATCTCGGTACCTCCGGTCCCGAGGGGACAGTCCGCCAAGGACATACGGCTACTCACGGTACGTTCCGGGACATTCCGTCGCACATTGAGTGAGTCGAGTCACTTTCCATGAATGTTTGGGCATAGATCCGCTCCTTCAGGGGAGGGGTCCCCGTTGCTGGTGACGCCAGTGGTTGCACCAGTGGGAACAGATCGGTAACCGGAAGGCAGAACGACGTGTCGTCAATCGAGACCATTCACGTAGACGGGGTGTGGCTCCCCGCCGCATCCGGCGAAACGCGGGAGGTCCTCGACCCCGCCGACGCGACGACGCTCCAGCTGGTGTCCGAGGGGGGTGCCGAGGACGCCGACGCGGCGGTCGCGGCCGCCCGCCGGGCCTTCGACGGCGGTACCGGCGCCTGGCCCCGTACGGCCGTCGCCGAACGCTCCGCGCTGCTGCGCCGGGTCGCCGACCTGCTGCAGCGCGACCGTGAGGAGATCGCCCTCATCGAGAGCCGGGACACCGGCAAGACGCTGGAGGAGGGCCGGGTCGACGTCGATGACGTCACCAACGCCTTCCGGTACTTCGCCGACGTGGTGATGAACGAGAGCGGCGGCCGGGTCGTCGACGCCGGATCGCCCGATGTGCACAGCGTGGTCGTGCACGAGCCGGTCGGCGTCTGTGCGCTCATCACGCCATGGAACTACCCCCTGCTGCAGGCGAGTTGGAAGATCGCGCCGGCCCTCGCGGCCGGCAATACTTTTGTGATCAAGCCCAGCGAGGTCACCCCGCTGTCGACCGTGCACCTGATCAGGCTGCTGGTCGAGGCCGGGCTGCCGGCCGGGGTCGCCAACATCGTCACCGGCGCGGGCCTGCCGGTGGGCCAGCGGCTGGCCGAGCACCCGGACGTCGACCTGTTCTCCTTCACCGGTGGCCTGGTCAGCGGGACGAAGGCGGGCGCGGCCGCGGTCTCCGGCGCCAAGAAGATCGCGCTGGAGCTGGGCGGCAAGAACCCCAATGTGGTCTTCGCCGACGCCTGCGCCACCGACGAGGGCTTCGACACCTCCGTCGACCAGGCGCTGAATGCCGCGTTCATCCACAGCGGGCAGGTCTGCTCGGCCGGTGCCCGGCTGATCATCGAGGAGTCGGTGCGCGACCGCTTCGTCGCCGAACTCGCCCGCCGCGCCGAGAAGATCAAGCTCGGCCGGGGCACCGAGGACGGCGTCGAGTGCGGCCCCCTCGTCTCCCAGCAGCAGCTCGACAAGGTCGAGGCCTATGTCGCCTCCGCGCTCGCCGAGGGTGCCCAGCTGCGCTGCGGCGGGACCCGGCCCACGCCGTCCGACGTCCGCCCGGCCACCGGCTACTTCTACGCGCCGACCGTGCTCGACGGCTGCCACCGCGAGATGAAGGTGATCCGCGAGGAGACCTTCGGGCCGATCCTGACGGTCGAGACCTTCACCACCGAGGACGAGGCCGTCGCGCTCGCCAACGACACCGAGTACGGCCTGGCCGGTGCGGTCTTCTCCGCCGACACCGCACGCGCCCGCAGGGTCGCCGCCCGGCTGCGGCACGGCACCATCTGGATCAACGACTACCACCCCTACCTCCCGCAGGCGGAGTGGGGCGGCTTCGGCAAGTCCGGCATCGGCAGGGAATTGGGTCCCACGGGTCTGGACGAGTACCGCGAGAGCAAGCACATTTACGAGAACCTCCGGCCGGAGCCGGTGCGCTGGTTCGCGGGCTGACCCCCGCCCCTCACTTGGCACCACCAGCACCACGCACGTTGTAAGAAGGAGCACCCCCAATGCCTGTGTATGACTATGTCGTAGTCGGCGGCGGCACCGCCGGTTCCGTGATTGCCTCCCGCCTCACCGAGGACCCGGATGTCACCGTCGCCGTCATCGAGGGCGGCCCCTCCGACATCGACCGTGACGAGGTGCTGACGCTGCGCCGCTGGCTCGGCCTGCTCGGCGGTGAGCTGGACTACGAGTACACGACCACCGAGCAGCCGCGCGGCAACTCGCACATCCTGCACAGCCGCGCCAAGGTCCTCGGCGGGTGCTCCTCCCACAACACGCTGATCTCCTTCAAGCCGCTGCCGTCCGACTGGGACGAATGGGAAGCAGCGGGCGCGGCCGGCTGGGGCGCCGAGGACATGGACCCCTACTTCGGCAAGCTGCGCAACAACGTCGTGCGGGTGGCCAAGAAGGACCAGAACCAGATCGCCACCGACTGGATCGAGGCCACCAAGAGCGCCCTGGGCGTCCCCGAGGTCGTCGGCTTCAACGACCAGCCCTTCGAGGAGGGCGTCGGCTTCTTCGACCTCTCCTACCACCCGGAGAACAACAAGCGCTCCTCCGCCTCCGTCGCCTACCTCCACCCGCACATCGAGGCCGGCGACCGCCCGAACCTCACGCTGCTGCTGGAGACCTGGGCGCACAAGCTGGAGCTGGACGGGACGACCGCCAAGGGCGTCCACGTCCGCACGAAGGACGGCGAGGAGGTCTACGTCGAGGCCGCCCGCGAGGTGCTGGTGTGCGCCGGTGCCGTCGACACCCCGCGGCTGCTGATGCACTCCGGCATCGGGCCCCGCAAGGACCTCGAAGCGCTGGGCCTCGAGTGCGTGCTCGACCTGCCGGGCGTCGGCGAGAACCTGATCGACCACCCCGAGTCGGTGATCGTCTGGGAGACCGACGGACCGATCCCGGGCAACTCAGCGATGGACTCCGACGCCGGTCTGTTCGTCAAGCGGGACCCGGAGCACAAGGGCCCCGACCTGATGTTCCACTTCTACCAAATCCCGTTCACCGACAACCCCGAGCGGCTGGGCTACGAGCGCCCCGAGCACGGGGTGTCGATGACGCCGAACATCCCCAAGTCCCGCTCCCGCGGCCGGCTCTACCTCACCTCCGCCGACCCCGAGGTCAAGCCCGCGCTCGACTTCCGGTACTTCGCGTACGACGAGAACGGGGTCGACTACGACGGCGACACCCTCGTCGACGGCATCAAGCTGGCCCGCAAGGTCGCCCAGGCCGAGCCGTTCAAGAAGTGGCTCAAGCGCGAGGTCTTCCCCGGCCCCGAGGTCACCGACGACGCGGAGATCAGTGAGCTGGTGCGCAAGGCGGCCCACACCGTCTACCACCCGGCCGGCACCTGCAAGATGGGCGCCGCCGACGACCGGCTGGCCGTCGTCGACCCCGAGTTGAAGATCCGCGGCCTGGCCGGCATCCGTATCGCCGACGCCTCCGTCTTCCCGACGATGCCCGCCGTCAACCCGATGCTGGGCGTGCTCATGGTGGGGGAGAAGTGCGCCGAACTGCTTCACAAGGCTCCGACCCAAGGAGGTGATGCGTGATGGCTACCACCGCCGCCGGCGCATCCGAGATACCCAACGCCCGCACGCCCGAGTCCGCCTCCGAAGGGGACGGCCGCCAGGTCGTCTTCTCCGTCCGCAACCTCTGGAAGGTCTTCGGCCCCAAGGCCGACCGCATCCCCGAGGACTCCTCGGTCGCCAAACTGAGCGCCCAGGAGCTGCGTGAGCAGACCGGCTGTGTGGCCGCCGTCCGCGATGTCTCCTTCGACGTCCACAAGGGCGAGGTCTTCGTCGTCATGGGCCTGTCCGGCTCCGGCAAGTCCACCCTCGTGCGGTGTCTGACCCGGCTGATCGAGCCGACGAGCGGTGAGCTGGAGATGGACGGCGAGGACGTCCGCGCCATGGACCGCACCGCGCTGCGCGAACTGCGCCGCCGCCGCGCCGCCATGGTCTTCCAGCACTTCGGCCTGCTGCCGCACCGCACCGTCGTCGACAACGTCGCCTACGGCCTGGAGATCCAGGGCATGAGCAAGACGGAGCGCCGCGAGAAGGCCAACGAAGTGGTCGACAAGGTCGGCCTGGCCGGTCTGGAGAAGCGCCGTCCCGGCCAGCTCTCCGGCGGTCAGCAGCAGCGCGTCGGCCTGGCCCGCGCCCTCGCCGTCGACCCCGAGGTCCTGCTCTTCGACGAGCCGTTCAGCGCGCTCGACCCGCTGATCCGCCGCGACATGCAGGAGGAGGTCGTCCGCCTGCACCGCGAGGAGGGCCGGACGATGGTCTTCATCACCCACGACCTCTCCGAGGCGCTGCGCATCGGCGACCGCATCGCCCTGATGCGCGACGGGGAGATCGTCCAGCTCGGCACCCCCGAGGAGATCGTCGGCTCCCCGGCCGACGACTACGTCCGCGACTTCGTCCGTGACGTCCCGCGCGAGCAGGTGCTGACCGTGCGCCGCGCGATGCGTCCGGCGAAGGACGGCGAAGCCGACGAGGGCCCCGCGCTCGGACCCGACACCCTGATCTCCGACGCCATCGAGGCGGTCGCCCGCTCCGGCGGTGCGGTCCGCGTCGTCGACGGCAGCCGCTGCCTGGGCATCGTCGACCACGCCTGCCTGCTGAACGTGGTCGCCCGGCTCGACACCCAGGAGCACGGCGAGGTGGCCGCCTGATGTACGCCGCCACCACCCACCACGGCGCCGTACGCGCCGTCGGCTCCAGAGCTCCCGCGGCCACGCCGCGGGCCCGGCTGCGCGCCACCCTGCTGCGCCACTGGCGCGAGGCCCAGCGCTGCGCCGCCCTCAACATGCCCACCGGCACCGTGAAGAGGGGGCGCGCATGAGCACCACCGCCCCCACCACGCCCCGCGCGCTCGGCGCCGAGACCAAGACCGGTCCGGTACAGGCCCTGCTGCGCCGCCGCGGCCTCGCCAAGCTCCTGCTGCTCGCCGTCGTCGCGGCGGTCCTGGTCCCGCTGATCAACGCCCAGTGGCCCGGCGCCCTGTGGCCCTCCGACCTGACCGTCGATGTCTCCGGTCCGCTGGGCAAGACCAGCGACTGGATCATCGACAACCGTGACAGCCACTGGCTGTTCGTCTACTTCCTCGGCCACCTCAGCAACGCCGTGGTGATCTCCGTACGCGGCGTCTATCTGCTGCTGCTCGCGCTCGGCTGGACCGGTGTCGTGGCCGGCGCCTCGCTGGTCGCCTGGCGGGTCGCCGGCGTGCGGCTCGCGGTTCTCACGGCCGCCTCGTTCGGCGTGTGCGGGCTGCTCGGCATGTGGGTACCGACGATGCAGACGCTGGCCCTGATGGTCGTGGCCGTCATCGCCGCCGTCGTGCTCGGCATGCTCATGGGGCTCGCCGCCGGTCTCAGCGAGCGGATCTTCCGCATCCTGCGGCCGGTCCTCGACACCATGCAGGTCCTTCCGGCCTTCTCGTATCTGCTGCCGGTCGCCCTGATCTTCGGTGTCGGCGTCCCCGCTGCGGTCTTCGCCACCGTGGTGTACGCGGCCCCGCCCATGGCCCGGCTCACCGCGCTCGGTCTGCGCGGCGCCGACGGCGGCGTGATGGAGGCCGTGACCTCGCTCGGCACCACCGCCCGTCAGCGCCTGTTCTCGGCCCGCCTCCCGCTGGCCCGCAAGGAGCTCCTGCTCGGCCTCAACCAGACGATCATGATGGCGCTCTCCATGGCTGTCATCGCATCGATGATCGGTGGTGCCGGTCTCGGTGACCGCGTCTACCAGGCGCTCGGGACCGTGGACGTCGGTGCGGCACTCGCGGGCGGCATCCCGATCGTGCTGCTCGCCGTGGTCCTCGACCGCGTGACGGGCGCTGCCGGTGAGCGTCTTGGCGCGCACGCCGAGGACACCTCTCCGCTGCGCGGCTGGCGCGGCTGGTCCCTGGCCGGCGTCGTGACCGTCGCCGTTGCGCTCGTCGTGCGGTTCGCCGGCCGCCTGGAGTGGCCGACGAGCTGGACGGTGGACATCGTCGAGCCGGTCAACACCGCCAAGGACTGGATGGTCGACCACCTCTACACCGGCGTGCCCGTCGTCGGCGGCACCGCCGACTGGGCCGCGCACTTCACCACCTGGGTCCTCGACCCGGTCCGCGACGGAATGCAGGACCTGCCCTGGTGGTCGGTGCTGCTCGTCGTCGCGGCCCTGGCCTGGCTGATCGGCACCTGGCAGACCGCCCTGACCGCCGTCCTCGGCATGGCCGGAATCGGCGTCCTGGGCGTCTGGGACAAGTCCCTCGACACGCTCGCGCAGGTCCTCGCGGCCGTCGCCGTCACGGTCATCCTCGGCTTCGCGATCGGCATCGCGACCGCCAGGAGCACGCGGCTGGAGCGGCTCCTCCGCCCCGTACTCGACATCTTCCAGACGATGCCGCAGTTCGTGTATCTGATCCCGGTTGTCGCCCTCTTCGGCATCGGCCGGGCCCCCGCGGTCGCCGCGGCCGTCGTGTACGCGCTGCCCGCCGTCATCCGCATCACCGCGCAGGGCCTGCGCCAGGTCGACAGCGGTGCGATGGAGGCCTCGCGTTCGCTCGGTGCCACCAGCTGGCAGCAGCTGCGGCAGGTCCAGCTCCCGCTGGCCCGCCCCGCGCTCCTGCTCGCCCTGAACCAGGCGGTCGTCCTGGTCCTCGCCGTCGTCGTCATCGGCGCTCTGGTCGGCGGTGGCGCGCTCGGCTACGACGTCGTGTTCGGCATCGCGCAGGGCGACCTGGCGACGGGCATGGTGGGCGGCGTCGCCATCGTCTGCCTCGGTCTGATGCTGGACCGGGTGACGCAGCCCACGGCACGCCGGGAATCCGGCTCGAAGAAGGGAGCGTGACATGCGAGTACGCACGCGTGCAGTGAGCACCATGACCGCGGTCGGTGCCTTGCTGGCCCTCTCCGGGTGCGGCGCCGCCGACATGACCAAGCAGGCGTCCCCGTACGCGAACGCGGCGGGTACCAAGACCGTGACGCTCTCCGTCCAGAACTGGGTGGGAGCCCAGTCGGACGTGGCGGTTGCCGAGTACCTGCTCAAGCACGAGCTGGGCTACCGCGTCGACCGGGTCCAGATCGACGAGGTCCCGGCCTGGGACGCGCTCAGCCAGGGCCGCGTCGACGCGATCATGGAGGACTGGGGCCACCCGGACCAGGAGCAGCGATACGTCAAGGACAAGAAGACGATCGCGCCCGGCGGCGACGTCGGCGTGACCGGCCACATCGGCTGGTACGTCCCCACGTACTTCGCGAAGAAGCACCCGGACGTCACCAACTGGAAGAACCTCAACAAGTACGCGAAGCAGTTCCGTACCGCGGAGAGCGGCGGCCAGGGGCAGCTGATGGACGGCTCCCCGTCGTACGTCACGAACGACAAGGCCCTCGTGAAGAACCTCGGCCTGGACTACAAGGTCGTCTTCGCCGGCTCCGAGGCGGCGCAGATCACCCAGATCAAGCAGTTCGCCAAGGAGCAGAAGCCGTTCCTGACGTACTGGTACAAGCCGCAGTGGCTGTTCAAGAAGGTGCCGATGACGGAGGTGAAGCTGCCCGAGTACAAGGAGGGCTGCGACGCCGACCCGAAGAAGATCAAGTGTGGGTACCCGCACACGCCGCTGCAGAAGTACTTCAACGCCAACTTCGCGAAGCACGGCGGCAAGGCGGCAGCCTTCCTGAAGAACTTCAAGTGGAGCCAGGCCGACCAGAACGAGGTCGCCCTCGACATCGCCGACAAGAAGATGTCCCCGGAGGACGCGGCGAAGAAGTGGATCGACAGCCACAAGTCGAAGTGGCAGGCATGGCTGCCGAAGTAGACGGCTCGGTCTGACTCTTGACCGGTAAGGGGGGTGGGGCCCCGGGGGGGGGGCCGGCGGGGTGGGGGTGGCTGGGGGCGGGGGCGCCGGCCGAGCTCGGACCGCGCGTTGAGCTATCCGATGTTGAGGTCGATGACCTGGTAGAAGGCGTTGCCGGTGTCGGCGACCTCCCACAC
>NZ_JBSHAW010000014.1:0-138627 GCF_053611685.1 Streptomyces sp. NPDC054786
CAGCCGGTACATCGACGGCGAGGTGAAGATCCTGCACTACGCGGACGGACCGCTGGCCCCCAAGGTCAACGAGTGGGCGGAGTTCCACCGCACGGCGCATGCCAGCGCGGTCGGCAAATGTCTGCTGGCGCAGCTCGACCACGACGGCCGCAAGGACCATCTCTCACGCCACAAGACCGCCCGGCTCACCTCCCGGACGATCACCAACGAGAAGGTCCTGTTCCACAAGCTCGACAGCCAGCCGGCCACGGTCCCCGTCCTCGACCTGCAGGAGTACGCCGTCGGCACGGTCTGCGCGGCCGTACCGATCACCGCCGGCGCGACGGTCGGCTGCCTCGCCCTCTCCATGCCGCTGGAGCACGCCCACCGTCTGCGCCAGGCCGCCGACGCCCTCAACCGTCAGGCCGCTCCGGTACTGCTGTCGCTGGCCATCTGAGCCGGGGCGAGCCGGGCGGACACGGGAGGGACCGGTCGGCGCCGCCGTTCGCCCTCCCCGGCCGCCGTGGTCATCAGCACCCCTCTCGGCCAGGTAGTATTTCTTTCGTCAGCGCGCGCCGCTAGCTCAGTTGGTTAGAGCAGCTGACTCTTAATCAGCGGGTCCGGGGTTCGAGTCCCTGGCGGCGCACGTATCGAGTGGGCGTTTCCGGTTCTCCGGGAACGCCCATTTTGTTTGTCGTGACGGGGTGGGCCGGATCAGCGGCCGGAGGCGGGGCGTCCGTCCGGGGCGGGGCGTCCGTTCCGGGGAGCGGCGAATCCGGTCCGGGGCTGGGCATCCGCTCCGGGGCTGGGCATCCGCTCCGGGGCCACCAGGGTCAGCGGTCCAGCAGAGGATCCCGGCCGTGCTCGCGATACAGCGCCAGCAGTGCGGCCCGGTCCCCGGCGGTGAACGGGCGGTACGCGCTTCCGGCCGGGACGGCAGGGGCGGCGGACCCGGCCGGGTCCGCCGAGGTGACCGGGGACCACCAGACCGGCTCCGGGCACCGGAAACCGGCCCGCCGCAGGGCAGCCCGGTGCACCTTGTGGGTGGCCGTCACCGGCAGCGCGTCCACGGTCCGTACGAACCGGGGCGCCATCTTCGTCCCGAGATCGGGCTGGGCGGCGAGAAAGGCCACGAAGTCGTCCGGATCGAACACGGCGCCGTCCCGCAGTGCCAGGGCCGCCATGACCTGGTCCCCGGCGACGGGGTCGGGCACCGCGTACACGGCCACGCCGGCGGCCGGGGCGTAACGGGCGAGGATGTTCTCGATCACCGCGACGGCCAGATTCTCGCTGTCGACCCGCAGCCGGTCATCCGTGCGCCCGGCGAAGTGGAAGAACCCCTCGGTGTCCCGGTAGAAGAGATCACCGGTCCAGTACCAGCCCGCGCCGACCTGCCCTTCGCCCCGGCCGCGGGTGCGGGCCGCGGTCGCCTCGGGGTTGCGCCAGTAGCCCTCGAAGGAGCTGCGGCCGCGGTTGACCAGCTCCCCTATCGCCCGGTCCCCGTTCAGCAGCCGGCCGGCCGGGCCGAGGCGGGCGCGCGGCAGCTCGGCGCCGGTCTCCGGGTCGACGACGGCGAGATCGTCTCCGGGCGCGGGCCGGCCGATGGCGCCGGGCGGGGTGTCCGGTGTGCGCTGGATCGCGGCGCCGCCCTCGGAGGAGCCGTACCCCTCCGTCAGGCGGACGCCGAACCGTTCGGCGAAGCGGGCGGCGTCGACGGCGCCGGCCTCGGTGCCGAACCCGCAGCGCAACCGGTGGTCCCGGTCGTCGGGGGCGGGCGGGGTGGCGAGCACATACTGCACGGCCCGGCCGACGTAGGTGAAGTAGGTGGCCCCGTAGTGGCGTACATCGGGGAGGAAGGCGGAGGCCGAGAAGCGGCGGCGCAGCGCCACGGCGGCGCCGCCGGCGAGTGCCGGGGCCCAGCCGGCGATCACCGCATTGCCGTGGAACATCGGCATACAGAGGTAGTGGACGTCGTCCCGGCGCACCCCGAGATACCCGGCCAGCGAGCGTCCGGCGGCGGCCAGCCGGCCCTGCGTGCACAGGGCGGCCTTGGGCGCGCCGGTGGAGCCGGAGGTGAAGTAGAGCAGCATCCGGGAGTCGGGCGTCGGGATACGGGTGCGGCCGTCGGTCATGATCTCGCCGGGCGTGGTGCCCTCGTACGGCGCGAGCAGCTCCCGGTAGGCAGGGTCGTCCACGACGAGGATCCGCTCGGGCGGGACGGGGAGGTCCAGGCCGGCGAGCAGCGGGAGCAGGGCGCGTTCGGTGATCAGCAGCGCGCAGTCGGTATGGCTGATGTCGCGGGCGAGCTCCGGCCCGCGGCGCGTGGGGTTGATCCCGGCGACAGCGGCCCCGGCGAGCGCCGCGGCACTCAGCCAGAGCGGGTACTCGGGCACATTGCCGAGCAGCACCCCGAGATGTGCCGGTGCACCACGCGGCAGCAGCTCCCCCAGCAGCGCCGCCCGCGCGGCGGCACCGCCCGCCAGCTCGTGATGGGTGAGCCGGAGATCCCCGTACTTCGCGCCCACCCGGTGATCACCCCACTGCGCCTGTACGAGCTCCGCGACGGTGGCGGCGCCGGAACTGCCCATACCGCTGGTGCCGTTGGCTGCCATGGCGCCGCAGGGTAGCTGACGTAGCGTCAGGTGTGGAGCGGGGCGGGCGGGCGTCGGGCGGGGGAAGGGGACTGCCGGTTCCGGCGGTGCGGTCGTGCGGACGGTTGATCTCGGCTGCGCGGGCTGCCGGTCCGGTCGTGCGTGCGGACGGTCTCGGCCGTGCGGGCTACCGGTCCGGTCATGCGGACGGCCGGTCTCGGCACCGTGTTGTCGCCGAGCTCGGCGCCACTAGGACCGCCGTCGCCGGCCGTGAGGACTACCGTCCTCGGCCAGGGGGCGAGCTCACCGCCCAGGGCGCCGGGCCGGCCCTCGGCCAGGCCGGACCCGCCGCCGACGGCGCACTGACCGGACCGGGCCTCCCCGGGGAAGCGGGGAGGCCCGGCTGGGGGGTGGCGTGCTGCGGTCCGGCGCGCGGGGTGGCCTCAGGAAAGGTCGACGTCCGAGCAGGCGTAGAAGGCGTTGCCCGTGTCGGCGATGTTCCAGACGCCGAGGATGATGTGGCGGCCGGACTTCTGGGTGGGGACGGTGCCCTGGTGCTGGACGGTCTCGCCCGGCTGCGCGCCGCCCATCGGGACCGTCATGAACGGTTCGGGTTCCAGGTCGGCGCGGGTGAGCGGCTTGCCGGGGTCGTAGCCGTCCTTGGTGATGAAGTACTCGAAGTCCGTGGTGGAGTGCCGTGCCGTCAGCCGCCAGGTGAAGGTGTAGCCCTGCCCGGGCGAGAGCTTGGTGCCGGGCCAGTTGCCGCCGCGCGGATCGTCCAGCTCGGCGAAGTTCTCATGCCCGCCGGAACAGATCTTGCCGTCCGCCGGGCCGGCGGCCGGGAAGCCCTTGGGGGCCTCGACGCTCTGCGGTTCGTACTGGATCGCGCCGCAATCCTTGACGGTGCCGTTGGCGCAGAGCGCCTGCCGACTGGGGGGCGCGTCGCTGTAGCCGTGACTGGAGGCGCTGCCCGTAGCGAGAAGGGAGACACCGAGGACGCCGAGGCCGATCACGGCAGCACTGATCTTTTTGCGCATGCTTCGCTCCTGAAGAACGTGGGGGGAGTTCCATGAGCCGGGAGAAATGCAGTGCACTGCGATGCCGAACTGCGGTCTAGACCAAACCGCAGACTAAAGGTGCGGCGTTGGCATGTCCAGACCAATGACCGGTTCTGTGCCGGACCGCGTCGACCGCCTGTCGGGAGCGGCGAGGCGGGCGCGACGGACCGGGCCGTCCGCGGGGCGGGCCGGGTATCGGAGCAGGCCGCGGGTCGGGCCGGATCGGGTCGGGCCGCGGATCGGGCGGTCGGGTCGGTCGGGCCGTATCGGGTCGGTCGGGGCGGCGTCAGGCTGCCGCCGTGAGCGGGGCCGTGGTGGGGCGGGCGGCGGCCTGTACGAGGGCCGTGTAGGTGCGGCGGAGCGCGATCAGGGACTCCTGGGCCTCGCGGTAGACGGCGGCATCGGGGCCGCCGCGGTGGGCGAGGGTGCGTACGGGTGCGCAGTGGCGGTCCATCGCGCTGAGCCAGGCACGGTGCTGCGCCGGGAGATGGCGTCGCAGCAGCTGGCGTCTGCCCTCGCCCATACGGCGTCCGCCGATGCCCAGCACCGCCTCGGCGGCCTGGAGTACCGGCGGCTCCAGGGCGCCCTGTTCGGCGAGCGCGCCGAGCACCGCACACTGCTGCGGCGTGGCCGGCGCGGCCGCCAGGTCCGTCGCCTCGGCCAGGAGCTGGGCGCGCAGCGCATGCTGGACACGGACCAGGCGGCGCAGCGCCGTCGGGGTGGAGGAGTCGTCAGGTGACCGGCCCGCAAGGGTCTCGGCGAGCCGGAAGAGCCAGATCCCGTGCGCCTCCAGGCGGGTGGCGGCCAGCATCAACCGGTCCAGCCGGCTGAGTGGCTGACCCTCCGGAGCCCAACGGACGATCGGCACGAGCACTTCGGTACGGGCCAGTTGATCGATGGGGATGTGGCGGCGGGGTTTGCGTTCGGGGACCCAGTTGTGGAGCGCGAGGGTGGGCAGGGCGACGAACTGATCGTGGTCGATACGGTGCGCGACCGCCGCCCACAGTTCGAGAAACGCCGCGTCGGCGACCTCGCGAGCGGCCGGAGCCTGCGGGTCGAGTCCACCCCAGCCACAGGAGACCGCGATCACCGCGATCCGCATGGCGGCGGCCTCCGCGTTGCGCAGGGAGAGACGGGAGACGCGCTGCCGCAGGGCGGACAACTCCTCGGCGCGATGAGCGCGTTCGACGAGCGCAATGGCGGCGTCCCGGTCGGGCGCGACGGCGGCCGCGCGCGCCATGGCGTCCAGCCGGGTCCAGGTTCCGATCATGGAACGGACGGGCGGCCGCTCGGGCAGAAAGCCGTGAGCACAGGGATCGTGCGGGGAGGAGGTGACGGGAACGGCGGGAGCCGCGGGAACGGACGACGCTATGCCGGGGCCGTGATCCGGTGTGCGGGCCGGGGTTCCGGAGCTCGCCGGCGGCACGGCAGACGGGCCGGCGGCACGGGACGTACCGGACGGGCCGGACCGTCCACCGGCCCCGGGAGCGATCGCCGGCACACCCGCAGGTCCGGCCGTGGTCGCCGGCCCGGTCGATGGCCCGGCCCCGGCCGTGACCGCAGACCTGGCCGCGGGCACCCCCGCAGCCCGGGTCGCGCCCACGGTTCCGGGCGCAGTCGTCGCCGGGGTCGGAGTCGTGCTCGTGGTCATGCTCGTGGTCGTGGTCATGATCGCCCTGTCCCCCATCAGCACTTCCCGGCGAACAGCCGGGCCAGGTGGGTGTCCATGTCGAGATAGCGGTCCTCATGGCCGGGCGGGACGATCGCCGCGGTCTGCTCCAGCCAGGCGGTCAGCTCGATCGCGCGTACCGACAGCTCGCACACGCTGTCATCGGTGGACAGCTCAATATGTACGCGGCGCGATGCGCCCGGCAGGCGGAAGGGCCACACCCGTACGTCCCCCTCACCTGCTTCGTCGTACAGCCCCGCCAGCAGCAGATCACGGGCGAACAGCCAGGTGGCCACCTTCTGGCCACGGCTGATGAACGCGACCTCGACCTCGTACGGGCGGTCACTGCGATAGCTGAACCGGCCGGCCACCGGAACTGCTTCGTCCGGCCCGAGGAGGAGCTGCATCTCAAGGGTGCGCTTGGCTGTCGACACCATGACGATCAACCTTTCCGACGGAGGGGCGAGTCCCGGGGACCCGGTCCGGGGCGCGCGTCCTGGCAGACGTAGCTGTGGAGGGTGGGGTTGCAAGAGGCGGCGGAGGAGTGACGGACGCCATGGCCCGGCACCCTCCGGGCGTGTTCAGTTCTTTCGTCCCGACGTTCGTCTCAGCCTCTCAACCGGCAGGAGATATCGCATGTTGACGGGGCAACTGATGATCTACCGCTATGGACTCGATGAACTCGATCTTCACGGAGCAATTCGGGCGAGCCAGCGGCCGAAGATCCCCGCACCAAGGGACTTTCGCCTCATACAGGACACCGTGCTCGTGAGGTATGACCGACGGACCGGACACCATCGCGCGTGGCCGGGATCACATGGGCCGGGCGCGTGAGCGGCGCGGTCGGGGGTACGGAGCAGCTCTTGAGTTCGTGTAAAGTTCTCCAGGTCAGCGCGCGCCGCTAGCTCAGTTGGTTAGAGCAGCTGACTCTTAATCAGCGGGTCCGGGGTTCGAGTCCCTGGCGGCGCACGTACGACTGAGGCCCCTCGCCATGCGGGGGGCCTCAGTCATGGGGTCGGCCGGACGGATGGCCGGCTCCTCCTTTCGTCGCGCATCGGGCCCGGAGGCCGAACGGCGCAAGCGCCGCCCTTGATGCCGCCGCACCCATGGCACCGCCGAGGCCATGGAGGCCATGGAGGCCACGGAGACCATGGAGGCCGCGCGGACGGTCGGCCACGAACCGGCCCGGGTCGCCGTTCTTCGCGATCCCCTGGACGGCAGTAGTCGATTTCCTTGCGATCACAAACAGTAATTGCCTGATCGCACACGGATTCGGTCGCCGGTGGTCTCCTTCCTTTCTCTCCGCAGGCCCGCCACCTTTCTCCGCGGGCCCGTCGTTCCGCCATTTCGCGCCTTTTCCGAGCCGCCCGGACCTGCCCACGGGCGGCGGCTGCCACCCCGGCCGCCAGGACGGCGAAGGCACCGTTACAGCAGGTACCGAAATCCCGGTGACACCGTCATGACGGGGGCTCACTTCCAGCGCCCCCACCGGCCGTCGCCGATGCATCGAGAGGAGAGGGATTCCCGGGGAGTGACCAGCACCTTCGGCCAAATCGGCGTACGCGGAGGTAACTTCACCTGGCCGACGCACGGGCCGAACGCGTCGCGGATCCGCCCCTCGCCCGTCCTGCCGGTAAATTCCCGCAGGCGCCGACCCCTCCCGCATGCATGGGCCCTCAAGTCACTTGATCAGGCCGTTCGTTCAGGTCAGGGCGATGTTGGCGCCCTCCGCCGTGCCCTGTCGGGGAATCCCCCGGCGGGCCGTTCGTCTTTGCCGGTTGACGGCGGATCGACGGGGGCATTACCGGTACGGAACGGCCCCATTACGCGCTGGAATCCGCCGCACACCGCAGAGTAATGGCCTCGCCGCCATTACCCCGAAATCCATCGACAGCGGGTAAATTAGCCCCACTTCCGGATCAAAGTAGTGTGCCCTGCGCCACACACGGCCCCGTCTTGCGCACTCTTGTACACAATTCCCTGGACAACTCTTGCCATCACGACGGCGGTTAGGGACCCTGACCTGGTAACTCGGCGCAAAGAGGATGCGTCCAGCCGAGTGGGACCAGACGGGCACGCCGGTTGGCGTGATGTGAACACGGGGAAATCGCCGCTTGGCAGGATCGCGGCAGCGTTGCATACGCAACCGGAAGATGGCTGCCACCGTCTGACGGTGCAGGCGGCCGGCACCAGAGCGCCCGAGTCGGTCGCGGGGGACCGTGGACTCGGGCCAGCAGCAAAACGGCACGCAGCCCAGGTTGCGTGCGGGGGGATGGACTCATGACCTCGCCGCCTGACGGCTCCCGGCCGCAGCGCCCGTACGACTCGTCGGCCACGGCTCGCCTGCGCGTGCCACGCCAGCACTGGCAGCGGCGGATACAGCGCAAGCCGCTGCCGCGCTATGACTACGAGCACTACAGTCGGCTGGCCGGGCCGCTCACCCGGCCCGACCCGGACAAGCCCTACCAGGTCCGCTACCGCTCGCTGCTCGCGGACGAACCGCACCGCATACGGGCGGCCCTGCTGCTCGGCGCCGCGCCGCTGCTCTCGTTCGGGCTGCTGGTCTGGCTGATGCAGCCGAGCCACTGGACCGAACGCGACTACCCCGCCTATGACTTCCTTCCGGCGCTGGACGTCGTCATGCTGGTCTCGATCGGGCTGATCGAGTTCTTCCGCTGCATGAATGTGCTGTCCAACGCGCACGCCACCCTGGTCGCCCGCGACCCCGTCCCGGTCATACCCGAGAGCGGCACCCGCGTCGCCTTCCTCACCTCCTTCGTGCCGGGCAAGGAGCCCCTCGCCATGGTCACGAAGACCCTGGAGGCGGCGGTCAAGATCCGCCACCGCGGTCTGCTGCACGTCTGGCTGCTGGACGAGGGCGACGACCCCGAGGTCAAGGAAGTGTGCCGGCGCCTGGGCGTCCACCACTTCAGCCGCAAGGGCGTCCCGGAGTGGAACCAGCCCAAGGGCCCGCACCGCGCCAAGACCAAGCACGGCAACTACAACGCCTGGCTGCAGGCACACGGCGACGCCTACGACTACTTCGCCTCCGTCGACACCGACCATGTCCCGCTGCCCAACTACCTGGAGCGGATGCTGGGCTTCTTCCGCGACCCGGACGTCGGCTTCGTCATCGGCCCGCAGGTGTACGGCAATTACGACACCTTCGTCACCAAGGCCGCCGAGTCCCAGCAGTTCCTCTTCCATGCGCTGATCCAGCGGGCCGGCAACCGCTACGGCGCGCCGATGTTCGTCGGTACGTCCAACGCCGTACGCATCAGCGCACTGCAGCAGATCGGCGGGCTGTACGACTCGATCACCGAGGACATGGCGACCGGCTTCGAGATGCACCGGCACCGCAACCCGCGGACCGGGAAGAAGTGGCGCTCCGTCTACACCCCGGACGTGCTCGCGGTCGGCGAGGGGCCCACGGCCTGGACCGACTTCTTCACCCAGCAGCTGCGCTGGTCGCGCGGGACGTACGAGACGATCCTCAAGCAGTTCTGGAAGGCGCCGTTCACGCTGCCGCCGGGCCGGCTCTTCAACTACACCATGATGGTGATCTTCTACCCGATGTCGGCGCTGAACTGGATTCTGGCGGCGCTGAGTTGTGCGCTGTTCCTGGGTCTGGGGGCGTCGGGTGTGCAGATCGATCCGGCGGTGTGGATGATGCTCTACGGCAATGCCTCGGCGCTGCAGATCGGCCTGTACATCTGGAACCGGCGGCACAATGTCTCGCCGCACGAGCCGGAGGGCTCCGGCGGGATCGCCGGCATGGTGATGTCCGCGCTGTCCGCGCCGATCTACGCCAGGTCGCTGTTCGACACGGTGCTGCGCCGCAAGAGCAAGTTCGTGGTCACGCCGAAGGGCGACTCCTCCAGCCCGGACACGCTCTTCGGGACGTTCCGGGTGCACCTGTTCTTCCTTCTCGTCTTCGGGGGCTCGCTGGGTGCATCGTTCGTGCTGGGGCACAGCCATCCGGCGATGGTCACCTGGGCCACCCTCGCGTTGCTGATCACCGCCGCGCCGATCATCGCCTGGCGGCTGTCCGTACGGGGTGAGCAGCGGAAGCGGAGGGCGGCGGCCGACACGGGCGCTGCCGCCGACCCGCCGCCGGCCACTGACCAGGCCCCAGACCAGGCCGCCGACCCGCCGCCGGCCACTGACCAGGCCGCAGACCAGGCCGCCGACCCGGCGCTCACCGCCGAACAGACCCTGCAGATCGCCCTTGGGGGACGTCACACATGAAGTACCGTCCGAGCCGTCGCACCCGCAGAGTGTCGATAGCGGCGGCGGTGGTGCTCGCGCTGGCCGCAATGAACGGGCCGGCCCTCTACGGCTTCGCCTCGGAGCAGTACCACCAGTACGAGATCAACAAGCCCGAGTACAAGGCGGCGAACGGCCACTGGGATGTCGTCAACGTCCCGGACAAGTACCGCATCAACACCATCCACGCGGCCCTGCTGCACACCGGGAAGGTGCTGCTGGTCGCGGGCTCCGGCAACAACGCGGCGAATTTCAAGGCCAAGTCGTTCCGTACGGTCCTGTGGGATCCGGAGAAGAACACCTTCAAGAACATCCCCACGCCCAAGGACCTCTTCTGCTCCGGGCACACCCAGCTCCCGGACGGCAAGCTCCTGGTGGCCGGCGGCACCCAGCGCTACGAGAAGCTGAACGGTGATGTGAAGAAGGCCGGCGGCCTCATGATCATCTACAACGAGGATCCGGACGGCCCGAAGACGTTCCCGGCCGGCACGCTCTTCACCGGCAAGCAGAACGGCAAGACCTTCGCCGCCAAGGACCCGGTCGTGGTGCCGCGGGCGAAGAAGACCACGAACCCGGCGACCGGCAAGGTCACCGTGGTGCACAGCGAGGCCCGGGTCTATGTCGAGGCCCTCAAGGACGGCCGCAGCCACTCCACCGGCTCCCAGGACAACTACCGTATTCACGGCCTGACCGGCGCGGCTGCCCACAACTTCTACGGCATCGCACAGAAGTTGTCCTTCGACAAGAAGGACTTCCAAGGGATCAAGGACTCGTTCGAGTTCGACCCGGTGGCCGAGCGCTACATACCCGTCGACCCGATGAACGAGGCCCGCTGGTATCCGACGCTCACCACGCTGCAGGACGGCAAGGTCCTCTCCGTCTCCGGGCTGGACGAGATCGGGCAGGTCGTCCCCGGCAAGCAGGAGGTCTACGACCCGAAGACGAAGAAGTGGAGCTACCTGCCCAAGCGGCGCTTCTTCCCGACCTACCCGGCGCTCTTCCTCACCGACCAGGGCCGGATCTTCTACACCGGCTCCAACGCCGGCTACGGCCCGGACAATATCGGCCGCACCCCCGGCATCTGGGACCTGAAATCCAACAAGTTCCAGGTCGTGCCCGGGATGAGCGATCCGAAGATCCTGGAGACGTCGATGTCGGTACTGCTGCCGCCGGCGCAGGAACAGCGGTACATGGTGCTGGGCGGGGGCGGGGTCGGCGAGGACCCGAAGGCGACGGACAAGACCCGCATCGTGGATCTGCACGCCCCGTCGCCGCGCTTCAAGGACGGTCCTCCGCTGTATGCGAAGGCCCGCTACCCGAGCAGCGTGATCATGCCGGACGACACCGTGCTGACCACGAACGGCTCCGGTGACTACCGCGGCCGCAGCGACTCCAACATCCTCAAGGCGGAGCTGTACGACCCGGCGACCAACTCCGCGCACCAGGTGGCCGACCCGCTGGTGGGCCGTAACTACCACTCCGGTGCGCTGCTGCTGCCCGACGGCCGGGTGATGACCTTCGGCTCCGACTCCCTCTACGCGGACAAGGACAACACCAAGCCGGGTGTCTTCCAGCAGCAGATCGACCTCTACACCCCGCCGTACCTCTACCGGAAGTCGCGTCCCGAGCTGACGGACAAGGGGCCCAGGACGGTCGCGCTCGGCAGCAGCGCGACCTACGGCTCCCCGCACGCCGCCGGCATCAAGAAGATGCGGCTGATCCGCCCCGGCTCGTTCACCCATGTCACCAATGTCGAACAGCGCTCGATCGCGCTGGACTTCACGGTGGCGAAAGGCGGGGACGGAGTGACGGTCACCCTGCCCAAGGACCCGTCGCTGGTACCACCCGGGTGGTACATGCTGAACGCGGTGGACGGGAAGGGGACACCGTCGAAGGCGGTGTGGGTGAAGGTGTCGGCGGACCGGCCCTGAGGGCTCTTCTTCCGCCGTGGCGGCGACCGGCCCCGGTCGCCGCCACGGACGCAGGCACGGGAGCGGTCGCCGCCACGGGTACGGACGCTACTTCGCGCTACGCGCCAGCCCCAGGGCGTACTTGGGCCACCACGCGCCCGCCTTGGGGCCGCCCTTGCAGGTGCCGTCGGACTCCCCCGGGCGTTTGATCCACAGGTAGGCGGCTATCAGGGGGTCATCGGTCTTGGTGGTCGGTGGGGTGCCCAGGGCGCGGCCGGGCGGGTTGCACCAGTTTTCCGGGTCGTCGCCGCCGGGGGCCGGGCCGTTGCCGTTGCGGCTGGTGTCGATAACGAAGTGCTTGCCGCCGACCATGGCGGACAGCCGCTTGCCGTACTTCGTGTTCTCCGCGGTGGTCTGGTAGTTGGAGATGTTCAGCGCGAAGCCGTCGGCGCGGTCGATACCGGCCCGCTTGAGGGGCTCCACCAACTGGCCCGGGTCCTTGATCCAGTGAGGATTGCCGGCGTCGAGATAGACCTTGGTGTGCGGCAGCGCCTTGAGCTTGCCGACCGCCTCCGTCAGCAGGGCGTAGCGCTCCTCGTGGAACTGCTGCGGGGTGCACTTGTCCGCGATGTGCGGTAGCGCGTCGGGCTCCAGGATGACAGTGGTGGCGCGGTCACCGATGCCCTTGAGCACGCCGTCCAGCCAGGTCCGGTACGCATTGCCGTCGGCGGCGCCGCCCTGGGAGTAGCGGCCGCAGTCGCGGTGCGGGATGTTGTAGAGAACGAGCAGCGCCTCGCGGTCGGCCTTTGCGGCCGCCTGGGTGAAGCCGCTCGCCTCCCCCTGCGGGTCGTCGACGCCTATCCACTCCGCGACCGGCTGCGCCGCGATCTTGTTGGCCAGGCGGGCGTCCGCGGACCTGCCCTCGTTGCCGTAGGCGGACACCTGGCGGGCCGCCTTGCTTTCCGGGTTGACCCAGAACGGTGCGACGGACTTGGGGCGTTGGCCCGGTTTGGCCGGAACGCTGTCGTCGTTGCCGTCGGACGAGGAGCAGCCGGCGAGCAGCAGCAGAGCCAGTGCCCCCACGGTCGCCCTCGTCGTTGCCGCCCTGGCATGCGCGGTGCGCCGCCGGCCGTCGCGGGGCCCGCCCGGCGGACCGACCCCGGCCATCCGTCGCAGATCGCCGTACATCCACTCCCCCTCGGAACATCGAACACGACCGGCGGGGACGCCGACCACAAACATCGTGGCACACGGCCGTCCGCCGAGGTCGGCCTGTGGAGGGGGCTGTCCACAGGCTGCTAAGAGGCTTGACGAATGACGTCCGTGGTGGTTCAGCCGTCACCCGCGCCCGCCGCCTGAAGGGACGTCAAGTAGGCGGAGACCACGACCACGTTCGCGAGGCCGTTGCCGCGCGCGTGTCCGGTGCCGTGGCCGCCGTGGCCGCCGTCTTCGAGGATCAGCCGGAGTTCGGAACGGCCCCGTTCTCGGGAGGCGTAGGCCTTGCGCGCGTCGAAGCGGTCACGGTCGTAGAGCTGGACGTCCTCGACGGTGAAGTGTGCGGTACTGCCGTCGGAGCGCTGGATGTCCACCCGCTCCCCCGGCTTGACGGCGGTCAGACGGTGGACGACGGTCCGCCGGGCGCGCGGGCCGCGATCGGCGCCGGCCCGGCCCACGAGCAACGCCGCGCCCGCCTCGCCCGGTTGCGGCCCTTCGGCGTACCAGCCGACGAGGTCCGGGGAGGTGCCCGGGGGCGGGGTGAGGATGCCGTGCTCATCGAGGCCTCGTTCGGCGATGCCGCCCTCCCGTACACCGAGTGCGTCGACAGTGATCCCGACGGGCTTCGCGGTCGCCGCGGCGGGCACCGGCGTGTGCGCATGCGGGGGCGCCTGACGGCCCAACGGGCGCCCGACGGCGGCGACATCGCCGGTCGTGGCGAGCTGCGCGGCCACCCCGTCCGCCAGATCTCGGCCCCACAGCCACAGGCCCAGCAGCAGCACGGCCCAGGCCACACCGGCGAGGAGCTGTCCGGGGGCGGGGCCGGGGGTGCGGCTGGGGCTGTGGGCAGGGCTGGGGGTGGTGGGGGTGGAGGTGGTGTGGGTGCCGGGCGGGGCGAGGGGGCTGAGGGTGTCAGGGGTGCCGGAGGTACCGGGCGCGCCGGACGTACCGGGTGCGCCGGAGGTACCGAATACGACGCTCATGCCGGGCGCAGCGGCCGCGCCATGTACGCCGTCCCGGCTCCGTACGCCGTCCCGGCTGCGTACGCCGTCCCCGCTGCGTACGCCGCCCGCGCCGGACAGGGCAGGCACCCCGACCACTGCCTCGGCCCGTCCCTGTTCCTCAGTGCTCATCGGCGTCGCCCTGCCGCTCGCGGCGCAGTCGCAGCCGGAGCCGGAGCAGTTGACCCGCGATGACCAGGATGGCGCCGCCGGCCAGCACCAGGCCGACGGCCGAGGTGCTGCTCAGCTCGCGACTCGGGGAAGCCTTGGCGGGCGCGTCGGGGTCAGCGGCCGAGGCGAGGTGGATGACCGGAATGGGGTGGACGGCCGAAGCGGGGTGGGCGGCCGGGACCAACTGGGTGGCCGACGCGGGATGGGCGGTCGAAGCGAGGTGGGCGGCCGGGGCCGCCGCCGTGGTGGCCGTGCCGGCCTGCGTCGTCCCCGCAGGGATTGCCGTGCGGCCGGTACCGACCGGACAGACGACGGTGCGCGGGTGGGCGCCGGGCAAGACATCGGGCAAGGCGTCGGGACGTATCCGGGCGCCGTCGGTCCGGCCCCCCGCGGCACGGACGAGCGGTACCGCGTCGGCGAAGGCCTCCGGTCGGATGGTGGCCCGCCCGGCGTGGCAGCCGGTGTCTCGCCGGGTGACCGCACCGCCGGGGGCGGCCGACGCGGGGGTGACCGAGACCGTTCCGGTCCGGGTGGCGCGTGCGTCCCCGGCGTACGCGGGCGGCGTCGTCACCGCGCAAGCCGCGACCGCGGCACAGAGAGCAAGTTGCCGTGAGCGCATGGTGAACCTCCGATAACTCCGAAGGTCCGCCCGCGCGCCCCCGGCCGCATCCGGTGCGGTCCGAGGCTGCGCCGTTCGAGTGGGGGTCCGGGACGTCCGGGCGCCGGAACGCCTGTGGGGGCGGTGGCCCGGGACGCCTGTGGCGACGTTCGACGACCACCATCCGGCCAGGTCGATCACGCCAGACGACGGCCAGGCAGTCACGACGACCGGCCGGCACCCTCACGCCCGACGACCGCCCGGCACAGCCAGGCCCGACGACCGGCCAAGGCAGTCACCACGACCGGCCGGCGCAGCCACACGCCCCACGCCCGGCCAGGGCAAGGCACCCCCACCGCAGCACCGCCCGGCCAAGCCCTCCAGACGCAGCTCCTGCCGGGTCACGCGCCCCCGACGCCGCTCACACCAGATCGATGAGGTCCGCGATCGAGTCCACCACACGGGAGGGCCGGAACGGGTGCCGGTCGACCTCTTCGGGGCGGGTCAGCCCGGTCAGTACGAGGAAGGTCTCCATGCCCGCCTCCAGACCGGCGAGCACGTCGGTGTCCATCCGGTCGCCGATCATCGCGGAGGTCTCGGAGTGGGCGCCGATGACATTGAGACCGTGCCGCATCATCAGCGGGTTGGGCTTGCCGACGAAGTACGGATCGATGCCCGTCGCCTTGGTGATCAGCGCGGCCACCGAGCCGGTCGCGGGCAGCGCGCCCTGCGGGGAGGGACCGGTCTCGTCGGGGTTGGTGGCGATGAACCGCGCCCCCTCGTTGATCAGCCGGATCGCCTTCGTCAGCGCCTCGAAGCTGTAGGTGCGGGTCTCGCCGAGGACCACATAGTCCGGGGAGTGGTCGGTCAGGACGTAGCCGATGTCGTGCAGGGCGGTGGTCAGGCCCGCCTCCCCGATGACGTACGCCGTGCCGCCGGGCCGCTGGTCGTCCAGGAACTGGGCGGTGGCCAGCGCGGACGTCCAGATCGACTCCCACGGCACCTCCAGCCCGATGCGGTTCAGGCGGGCGTGCAGGTCACGCGGGGTGTAGATGGAGTTGTTGGTCAGCACGAGAAAGGGCTTGCCCGACTCGCGAAGCCGCTTGATGAAGGCGTCCGCCCCGGGGACCGGAATGCCCTCGTGCATCAGGACGCCGTCCATGTCGGTGAGCCATGACTCGATCGGCTTGCGCTCTGCCACTGCCGGACTCCTGCCGTGCGTGTTGACCAGGGGCGCCGGCCGTCTCCGCGCGTGCCGTGGACCAGTGAGCGACCCACGCCTCGAACCTACGGCCGACGCCTCCACCCTAAGTCAGGGGGCGGAAGCCCTGACCCCCGCGATCACTCCGGATCTTCTGCCGGGGACCGGCCTGCCCCTCGGCGCTCCGCACTCCGCAGTCCGCAAATCCGCAATGCGCAAATGCGTCGCGCGGCGCCGTGGTCAGCCGTTCGGCGAGGAGGCACAGCTCGCCGTTCGACACCTGGCGACGAGTTCACGGCCGGATGCGGCCCGAGGCCCGTACCCACCCGGGCGGGCGGGTCGGCACGGGCACACCGGCCGCCGAGCTCAGCTCCCCGTCGCCGTCCTCCACGCCTCCACATACGAGTCCAGGTTCTTGTCGATGTCACTCCAGTCCGGCCGGAAGATCTCGACGTCCTTCATGATCCTGGCGAGTTCGGTGGCGTGGGCGTCGGTGGCCTTGATGTCCTTGCGGGAGGTGAAGCCGCCGCCCACCGAGGAGACCTGGCGCTGGACGGGGGCGGAGAGCAGGTAGTCCAGGAACTTCTTGGCGTTGGCGCTGTGCGGGGCGTTCTTGACCAGGCCGGCCGCGTACGGCAGGGCGAAGGTGGTGGGCCTGCTGCCGGACTTGGCGGCGGGGAAGAAGATGCCCTGGTGCGGCATCGACGTCATGTTGGCGTAGTTCATCTGGACATCGCCGTTGGCGACCAGGAGTTCGCCCTTGTCGGTCTTGGGGGCGAGCTGGCCGGTGGAGGAGGACGGGCCGACGTTGTTGGCCTGGAGCTTCTTGAGGAAGGCCATGGCCGGGCGCCGGCCGCCGAAGTCGTGCAGCGCCTTGATGAGGACGGCGGTGCCGTCACCGGCGACGCCGGGGGTGGAGTACTGGAGGTGGTTCTTGAACTTGGCGTCCAGCAGGTCCTGCCAGGTGGCGGGGGGCTGCTTGAGCTCCTTCTTGTTGTAGATGAAGCAGAAGTAGTTGTTCACGATCGAGGTCCACTTGCCGGACGGGTCCTTGTCCGCGGCGGCGACCTGGTCGGATCCCTTGGGGCGGTAGGTGTCCAGGAGGCCCTTGCCGTCGGCCTGCTGGATGAACGGCGGGAGGGTGACGACCACGTCCGCCTTGGTGTTGACCCGTTCGCGGGCCAGCCGCTGGACGGCGGCACCGGAGCCGGACTCGACGTAGTTGACCTTGATGCCGGTCTTCTTCTCGAAGTCCTTGAAGACGGTGTCGTAGAAGCCGTCGCCCTTCTCGCTCTTGAGGCCGTCGGCGCTGTAGACGGTGATCTCCTTGGCGTGGGGGTCGGCGGTGGAGGCGCCGCCGCAGGCGGTGAGCGAGACGCCGAGGACGAGGGCGCCGCAGCAGGCGGCGAGCGGCTTGCGGAGGGGGCGGGGGCGGGGGCGGGACATGGCGCGATAACTCCTCGGAAGGGCTTGGCTGTTGCGGGGAGGCGGCGGCAGGAGGCCGTGGTGCGGATACGGGGGTCAGCGGTAGGAGGCCCTGGTGCGGACGCGGGAGACGCCCAGCAGGACGAGCAGGGTGGTGGCCATCAGGGCGACGGCCAGTGCGGCACCGGCGAAGAGGGAGCCGCGGTCGGTGGCGGCGAAGATCTGGACCGGCAGCGGCAGCCAGTCCGGCGGATAGATCATCATCGTGGCGCTCAACTCGCCCATGGACAGGGCGAAACACAGGCCCACGGCCGCGGTGAGGGACGGCAGCAGCAGGGGGAGCTTGACCCGCCACAGGACGTAGGCGGGGCGGGCGCCGAGGCCGGCCGCGCTCTGTTCGTACGCCGGGTCGAGGCGGGCCAGCGCGGCCGTCACGGACTGATAGGCGAAGGCGGTGACCAGCACGGTGTGGGCGATGATCACGATCTGGGGGGTGCCGTTGAGCAGGAAGGGGGGCCGGGAGAAGGCCACGAGGAGGGAGAGGCCCACGACCACGGAAGGGACGGCGACGGGGAGCAGGAACAGCCCGTCCAGGAGGCGGCGGGCGCGGCGGCCGAGCTTTTCGGCGGCCAGGGCCGCCCAGGTGCCGGCGGTGAGTGCGAGGGCGCTCGCCGCCAGTGCGGTCAGGACGCTGGTGAGCAGGGCGTCCAGCGCATCGCCGTGGGCGATGTCCTGATAGTGCGTCAGGGTGGCGCCGGAGGGCAGTGCGCCGCTCCAGCTGCTCGCGAAGGACGCGGCGACGATCACCAGCAGCGGCAGGGCGAAGACGGGCAGGAAGAGGGCGAAGAAGAGGATGTGGACGGCCCGGCGGGCGGTCCTGCTATGCACCAGCACGGTGGGGTGCACCTCCTGTGCGCGGGCCGGTGCCGCCGCCCGTACGGGACATCACCGTCCGGTAGAGGGCGTAGAGCCCGACGGACAGCGCGACATTGACGACGGCGACGACGCAGGCTCCGGTGTAGTCGCCGTCGAGGATGGCCTTGGTGTAGACGAGCATCGGCAGGGTGACGACGTCCTTGGCGCCGGTGAAGAGCACGATCCCGAACTCGTTGAGGCACAGCACCAGTACCAGCGCGCCGCCCGCCGCGAGCGAGGGCAGCGCCTCCGGCAGGATCACCTTCCGTACGATCCGCCACGGCCGGGCACCGAGCGAGGCGGCGGCCTCCAGCTGCCCGGTCTCCACCTGCGAGAAGGCGGCGAGCAGCGGCCGCATCACGAACGGGGTGAAGTAGGTGACCTCGGCCAGCAGTACGCCCCAGGGGGTGTGGAGGAAGTCCAGCGGTCCGTGGGCGGCGCCGGTCGCCTCCGTCCACAGGCCGTTGGCCATGCCGACGGTGCCGTAGAGGAACAGCAGGGCGAGGGTGATCAGGAAGGAGGGGAAGGCGAGGAAGATGTCGACGAAGCGGCTGAGCGCCTTGCCGCCGGGGAACGGGACGAAGGCGATCACGAGGGAGAGCGTCAGGCCGAGGAGCAGGGCGCCGACGGTGGCGCCGACGGCGATCAGCACGGTGTTCGTCAGCGCTTCGCGGAAGGAGGCCTCGGCGAGGACCGTGGCGTAGGGGGCGGCGGAGTGACCGCCGTCCTCGGGGCTGAAGGACTGCCACACCACCAGGGCCAGGGGGTAGAGGAAGACCAGCGCGAGGGCGGCGACGGGGGGCAGAGTCCAGAGGGCGGTCCCGGTGCGGCGGGGGCGGGCCGGCGGGCGGGCGCTTCCCGCTGCCGGGACCGGTGCGGCCGTCGTGGCCGCCACCGCCGTATCCGTCCTAGGCATGCCGGGCACCGTCCTCCGTGAGCCCCGCCGGAATCAGCACCGCGTCCTCGGGCGCGAAGTGCAGTGCGACCTCCTCGCCCAGCGCCGGTGTCTCGCGCAGTTCGCGCACATCGGCCAGGACGCGGTGGCCGTCGACCGCCACATACAGCCGGTGCGTCGAGCCGCGCCACTGCACTTCGGTGATCGTGCCGCGCAGGGTATTGCCGTGGCCGCCGCCGTGCGGGCTCCCGCCGAGGCCGACGAGGTGCGGGCGCAGGCAGAGGGTGGCGGTGGCGCCCTCTGCCACACCGTCGCCGACGGGCACGGTCAGCGTCCGGCCGGCGAAGTCGACCCCGTTGCCGCGCACCGTCACCGGCAGCAGGTTGGCGGTGCCGACGAAGGAGGCGGTGAACTCGGTGCGCGGGCGGCGGTAGAGCTGCTGCGGGGTGCCGCAGTCCTGCAGCCGGGCCCGGTCCAGCACCGCGATCCGGTCGGCCAGGGTCAGCGCCTCCACCTGGTCGTGGGTGACATAGAGGAGCGAGACATCGGGCAACTCGCGGTGCAGCCGGGCGAGTTCGGCGAGCATGCCGGAGCGCAGCTGGGCGTCGAGCGCGGACAGCGGTTCGTCCAGCAGCAGCACGCCGGGACGGATGGCGAGCGCCCGCGCGATGGCGACCCGCTGCTGCTGCCCGCCGGACAGCTCCCGCGGGTGCCGGTCGGCGTAGGCGGCCATCCCGGTCATCTCCAGCGCCTCGGCGACCCGGCCGGGGACCTCGGCACGCGGTGTCTTCTGCGCCTTGAGTCCGAAGGCGACGTTCTCGGCGACCTTCATGTGCGGGAACAGCGCGTACTGCTGGACGACCATGCCGATGCCGCGCTTGTGGGGCGGCAGCCCGGTCACGTCCCGGCCGCCGATCAGCACCCGCCCCGAGACCGGCTGGACGAATCCGGCGACCGCCCGCAGCGCGGTGGTCTTCCCCGAGCCGGACGGGCCGAGCAGAGCCATCACCTCGCCCGGTTCGACGGTCAGGTCGAAGGAGTCCAGGACGGTGTGCTCCCCGTGCCTGCCGTACGCCACGGACACCTGGTCGAAGCGGATGCCCGAGGCGGGCGGGGCCTGAGCGGCGGACGGGCCGACGGTCCGGCCGGGTGCCGTGGCGGCTGGGGCGGGCATCTCACACCACTCCCAGCAGCGCGGGCAGTTCGGCGACCGAGCCGAGGACATGGGTGGCCCCGGCGGACACCAGCTGCGCCTCGTCGTGCGCGCCGGTCAGCACCCCGGCGACGACCGAGGCGCCGGCCCGCCGCCCGGAGAGCATGTCGTACGAGGTGTCGCCGGCCACCGCAATCCGCCGGACGGAGTCGGTGGCGTGGGTGCGCAGCAGCGCGGTGAGGACCATGTCGGGGTAGGGGCGGCCGCGACCGCCCGCGTCGGCCGGGCAGAGGGTGAGGTCGGCCAGGTCCTGCCAGCCGAGCGCGCCGAGGATGGCGTCCTGGGTGACCCGGGCGAAGCCGGTGGAGAGCACGACGGTGCGGCCGGCGGCCTGCAGCGCCTCGATGGCCTCGCGGGCGCCGGGGAGGGGCGCGATCCGTCCGCCGTCGACCAGTTCCCCGTAAGCCGCCTCGAAGGCGGTGTTGGCGCGCCGGGCGGCGGCCTCGTCGCCGAAGAGATGGCGGAAGACGGAGATCTTGGACTCGCCCATGGTGGCCCGCACATAGGCGAGCTTCTCGGCGTGATCGGGGCTGCCCGGCTCGACGCCCAGGTGGCGGGCGGCGACGTCGAAGGCCTGCTCCACCAGGCCGCCGTCGGCGACGGTGGTGCCGGCCATGTCGAGGACGATCAGCTCGATGGCGTGGTGGTCGGCGTGGTGGTCGGCGTTGTCGGCACCGTGGGTGTCGGCGGTGCTGTCTGTGTTATCGGTGATATCGGTGTTGTCAGCGTTGTCAGCGTTGTCAGTGTTGTCAGCGTTGTCGGTCAACTCACTCACCAGCCCAGTTCGTTCGCGGTGGTCTCGGCGATTGCCGGGGAACAGGTCATGCCGCGCCCGCCGGGCCCGGTGACCAGCCAGACGCCGTCGCGGACCTGCTGACGGTGCACCACACGGGAGGTGTCGGTGCACTGTGCGTAGACCCCGGCCCAGCGGTGGCGGATACGGGGCAGCGGGCGGCCCAGGATCGATTCGACGACGCCGGTCAGGTGCTCGTAGGGCTCCTCGACGGTGTCGAAGGCGAACGGCGCCTCGTACTCATGGGTGTCGCCGATGGTCAGTCCGCCGTCGGCGCGCTGGACCATCAGCAGCTGCATCTTGTGCTCGGCGGCGGTCGGCGCCTGCGCCTGGCTCGCGTTGAGCGCGTCCAGGGCATCGCTCCGGTACGCCGGGTAGTAGCGGAAGCTGTCGGCGTCGGCGACGGAGGTGGTCAGCGGTTCGCCGAGCGGGTCGGTCTGCATCATCTGCAGCCGCACCCGGCGCACCGGCAGCTCGGGGACCAGTTCACGGACCAGGCCGCCGAGCCAGGCGCCGGTGCAGAGGAGGACGGCGTCGCCGCGGTGGAGGTCGCCGTGGTCGTCGCGTACGGCGCGCTCGCCGGCCACCTCGCGGACCTCACGGCCGCCGAGGTAGGTGTACCGGCCGGACTCCAGCAGCGCCGCCTTCAGGGCGCGTTGGGCGATCCGCGGCTCGACGGCGGCGTCCCGCTCGCACCACAGCGCGCCCGCGAACGCGCCGCGCAGGGCGGGGTTGCGGGCGCGGGCCTCGTCGGCGTCCAGGAGCCGGTAGCCGCGGGCGACGGCGTCGGGGCGGCGGGTGGCGGCCTCGGCGACGGCCAGCTCCGCGGCGTTCTTGACGACGGTCAGCGAGCCGATGGCCCGGAAGCCGGTCTCGGGGACGCGTGCGCCGATGCCCTCCCACAGCTCGCGGGCGCGCAGGGCGGTCGTCAGCTCCTCGCCGCCCGCCCGGCCGCTGATCCAGATCTGGCCGAAGTTACGGACCGAGGCGCCGCGGGCCTCGGCCTCGCGCTCGATGTGCAGGACGTCATGGCCCCGCTCGACTGCGTGCCAGGCGTGCATGGTTCCCAGCACACCGGCTCCGACAACTATGACTCGCATGCCCCAGACGGTCGCGGCGGTGGGTGGCCCGTGGGGGGTGAGTGGGCGACGCGACGGTGAACAGGGTCTCAAGCTTGGCCTAGACCCGTTACCTTCTCGTGATATTTGGAGCTCGGATGCCGCGCGGCGGCGAACCGATTGCGGACCTGCCCCGGGCCGCGGCCTCAGTCCGACGTCGCCGGCTTCCCCAGGTGGGCGGTGAAGGAGAACCGGTCCCCCCGGTAGAGCGAGCGCACCCGCTCCAGCGGGCGGCCCCGGGTGTCCCGCGACAACCGGTGGATCAGCAGCATCGGCAGTGCGCCCGGCGTGCCGATCAGCAGCGCCTCGCGCGGGGTGGCAAGGACGGTCTCCAGCCGCTCGTCCGCGTCGCCGAAGCCGATGCCCAGCCGCTGGTGGAGATAGGCGTAGAAGGACGAGCCCGGTTCGAAGCCGCTGGCCAGGTCCGGCACCCGCTCGACCGCGACATAGGTGCTCTCCAGTCCGACCCGCTCGTCGTCCGCGAGCAGCACCCGCTCCATGTGCCATACGGCGTCGCCCACTTCGAGCCCCAGATCGCCGGCGAGCTGCGGCGGGCACGGGAACCGGTCCAGGCCGACGAGGTGCCGGCCGGGTCTGCGCCCCTGGCCGCGTACGCCCTCCGTATAGCTCGCGAGCGACAGCGGCTGCTCCATCTTGGGGCCCGCGACGACCGTGCCGCGCCCCAGCCGCCGCAGCCGCCCCTCCAGGATCAGCTCACGCAGCGCCTGGCGCAGGGTCTCGCGCGAGACCTCGAAGCGCAGCGCCAGCTCGCGCTCGGTGGGCAGCACCTCACCCTCACCCAGCTCCGCCAGCAGGGCGGCGATATCGACCTTGACCGCGTAGTACTTGGGAATGCGTCCGTGCTCGGGGATGCCGGACCGGACGGGTGCGCCAGGATCCTGGCCGTACGGGAACTCCACGGCGTGATCCTCGCACCACGGGGCGGGGCGGGCGGCGGCGGGCGGCGGCTGTGGCGCGGATGGCTCCCCCGCCCCGGGTGAGGGGCGCCCCGGAGCTCCCCTCAGGGCGCGAGCGCGGACTGCCGCGCCCCGAACAACGGCGCCAGCACCAGCTCCGCCGCCCCGTCAGCGACCACCCGCGCACCGCCGCGCGCGAGCGCCACCGGCACCACCTCCCCGGCCCCGGCCCTGCCGCGGGTACGCGCCTGCTCGTCGAGCGCCTGGGCCACCCCGCTCAGGAACGTCTCGGGGTGCTCCAGCACGGTGCGCCCGCCGAGCAGCACCCGGTCGATGTCCAGCAGCTCGACGAGGTTGGCGGCGCCCACGCCCAGCGCCCGTGCCGCGCCCGGCAGATCGCCGCCGGCCACCGCCGCCAGGCACAGCGCCTCGATGCAGCCGCGCCGTCCACAGCTGCAGCGCGGCCCGTCCCACTGCACGATCTGGTGGCCGAACTCACCGGCGCCGGTGCGCGGACCGCGGTAGAGGCTGCCGTCGAGTACGAGCCCGGCACCGAGGCCGGTGCCCAGGTGGAGGTATCCGAACGAGCCGGCGCCGGACGGTATCCCCTGAGCCAGGCCGAGTGCCGCCGCGTTGGTGTCCTTGTCGACGACGACGGGCAGGCCGAGCCGTTCGGCGAGCGCCTCCCGCAGGGGGAAGCCGTCCCACCGGGGTGCACCGGTGACCCGGTGCAGGACGCCGGTGGTGTGGTCCAGCGGTCCGGGGCAGGCGACCCCGGCGCCCAGCACCGGCGGCCCGCCGGCCTCCGCACGCAGCGCGGCCACCTCCCGTCCGGCGGCGGCGAGCACCTGCCCGGCGCCCGCCTCGAAGTCGAGCGGGGCACGGCGTACGGCGACCGCTTCGCCCGTGAGGTCGGCGAGTACGGCGGTGAGCTCGTCGCGGTCCAGATGGAGCCCGACGGCGTGCCGGGCGCCGGGGACCAGCCGCAGGACGGTGGCGGGCTTACCGCCCGTGGACGCGCGGCGGCCCGCCTCGGCGACCAGGCCGTCGGCCCGCAGCCGGGCGGTGATCTTGCTGACGGCCTGCGGGGTCAGCCCCGTGTGGGCGGCGAGTTCCAGCCGGCTGACCCCCTCCTCGCCGGCCGCCCGCAGCAGCCCGAGCACCAGCGCGGCGTTGTGGCCGCGCAGGGCGGGGAGATTGGCGCCCGGATGGCCGGCGGCGCCGTGGGAGAGGTCGTTGCTGCTCACCCACCCATTGTCCGCATCGCTTGCACTTTGGCAACACCGTTGCTTAAGTGGAGGCCATGAGCGAGATGAGCGACTCCACCGGCACCGCTGCCCCCCACGACCCGCTCCGCGTCGGCCTCATCGGCTACGGCCTGGCGGGCTCGGTCTTCCATGCCCCGCTGATCGCGGCCACCGAGGGCCTGCAGCTCGACACCGTCTCGACCGCCAACCCGGAGCGGCAGGCGCAGGCCCGCGCCGAGCATCCGGGGGTCCGTACGGTCGACACCCCCGAGGCGGTGCTCGAACGCGCCGCGGACCTCGATCTGATCGTGCTGGCGACGCCCAACAAGACGCATGTGCCGCTCGCCACCGCCGCGCTGGAGGCCGGTCTGCCGGTGGTGGTCGACAAGCCGCTGGCCGCGACCGCCGCCGAGGCCGAGAAGCTCGCCGCGCTCGCCGAGGACCGCGGCCTGCTGCTCTCCGTCTTCCAGAACCGCCGCTGGGACAACGATTTCCGCACCGCCCGCAAGCTGATCGAGGAGGGCACGCTCGGCGACATCTACCGCTTCGAGTCCCGCTTCGAGCGCTGGCGGCCGCAGCCCAAGGGCGGCTGGCGCGAGTCCGGCGACCCGGCGGAGATCGGCGGACTGCTCTACGACCTCGGCAGCCACCTCGTCGACCAGGCGCTGGTGCTCTTCGGCCCGGCCGTCTCCGTGTACGCCGAGTCCGCCGTCCGCCGACCGGGCGCGGAGGCCGACGACGACTCCTTCATCGCCCTCACCCATGCGGACGGCGTCCGCTCCCATCTGTGGATGAGCGCCACCACCGCCATGCTGGGCCCGCGCTTGCGGGTGCTGGGCAGCAAGGCCGGCTATGTGAAGCACGGCCTGGACCCGCAGGAGGCCGCGCTGCGCGAGGGCAGCCGGCCCGGCGACGAGGGCGGGGAATGGGGCGTGGAGCCGGAGTCCTGCTGGGGCCGGCTCGGTGCCGGGTCGTCCCCGCAGACCGGTGGCGGCGAGCGGGTACCGACGCTGCCGGGCGACTACCCCGCCTACTACGCCGCGATCGCCCGTGCGCTGCGCGAGGGCGGCCGGCCGCCGGTGACCGCCGCCGAGGCAGCGGCCGCGCTGCGCGTCCTGGAGGCCGCGAAGCTCTCCGCCGCCGAAGGCTGTACGGTCCGGATCGAGGCCCGCGCATGAGCCCGGCCGGCGGACGGACGGCGGGCGAGGAGATCGGCGAGCTGACGGCGCAGGAGGAGCGGCTGGTCCTCGACGCCTTCAGCAACGAGGATGCCTGGCAACTGGGCTCGCTGCTGGTGGAGCTGGCGCGGGAGCGCGGCGCCGCGGTGACGGTCGACATCCGGCGCGGTGCCCAGCAGCTGTTCCACTGCGCACTGGCGGGGACCTCCGCCGACAACGACGCCTGGATAGCCCGCAAGTGCGCCGTCGTCGAGCGCTACGGCGAGTCCTCGTACCTGGTCGGCGCCCGCTTCCGTGCCAAGGGCCGCACCTTCGAGGAGTCCTCCCGGCTGGACCCGGACCGCTATGCCGCGCACGGCGGGGCGTTCCCGGTCCGGCTGCGCGGGACGGGTGTGGTCGGGGTGGTCGCGGTGTCGGGGCTGCCCCAGGCCGACGACCATGCGTTGGTGGTGGAGGCGCTGGAGCGGTTTCTGGCGGCGGGCTGAGCGGGTCACCACGGCCCAACTGCCCCTGCACGGCAGGGCGAGAGCCCCGGGCGGACCGGGGCTCTCGCGCTGCCGTGGCACCGACCGGCTCAGGCGTCCTTGAGTTGCTGGCGCTGGCGGCCCAGGCCGTCGATCTCCAGCTCCACGACATCACCGGCCCGCAGATACGGTTTGGGCTCCGGCCGGCCCATGGCGACGCCGGCCGGGGTGCCGGTGTTGATTACATCGCCCGGATAGAGGGTCATGAACCGGCTGACATAGCGGACCACTTCGGCCACCGGAAAGATCTGCTCGGCGGTCGTGCCGTCCTGCTTCAACTCGCCGTTGACCCACAGCCGCAGGCCGAGGGCCTGCGGGTCGGGCACCTCGTCGGCGGTCACCAGCCACGGCCCCAGGGGGTTGAACGTCTCGCAGTTCTTGCCCTTGTCCCACTGGCCACCGCGCTCGATCTGGAAGGCGCGCTCGGAGACATCGTGCGCCACCGCATAGCCGGCCACCGCCGCCAGCGCCTGCTCGTCGCTCTCCACGTAGCGGGCGGTGCGGCCGATGACGACCGCCAGCTCCACCTCCCAGTCGGTCTTCACACTGCCCCGCGGCACCAGCACGGTGTCATCGGGGCCGACGACCGTGTCCGGGGCCTTCATGAAGAGGATCGGCTCCTCGGGGGGCGCGGCCCCCGTCTCCCGGGCGTGGTCGTGGTAGTTCAGCCCGATGCACACGATCTTGCCGATCCGGGCCAGCGGCGGACCGGTGCGCAGCCCGGCCGCGTCGAGCTGTGGCAGCTCACCGGATGCGGCGGCGGCGCGGATCCGCGCCAGTGCCCCGTCGTCCGCGAGCAGCGCTCCGTCGATGTCCGGCACCAGGCCGGACAGGTCCCGCAGGACCCCTGTCCCGTCGAGCAGCGCCGGGCGTTCCGCCCCCACCGTGCCGACTCGCAGCAGCTTCATCGGTTCAACTCCCGTGGTCGAAGGGTCGGCCCGGGAAAGGGATTTCCGGGCCGGCCGATGGGGGACGGCCATCGAGCGATTTGGCCGATCGTCCAAGAAGGGGGTCCGGTCCGCAAGACCCCGTTCAAGGACTGGACCGTTACCGAGCGGTAGTGGCGATCTCCCCGGGAGCCCCGCCGGCCTGCGGCTTCGCCCCGTCGGACGGGCGGTTCCCGGCCTGGGAGTTGGCCCGGGCCCGGGCCGCCCGCTGCCGGGCCGCGCGGCTCTTCGGCGCGCCCTTCCGGTCCGCACGCTGCGGGACCGGAGGCTGCTGCGGGGACCGGGTGCCCGACGCACCGTCAGCCGCGGCGCCCGCCGGCTGACCGGACGGAGCCGTCCGCGCCGCGGCCGGGGCCGGCTTCCCCTTGGCGGGGGCCGCCGCGGTGGCCGCGTCCCCGTCGCCGCGCGCCCGGTCCCGGTGCAGCAGCGCCCGCTCGCACGCCGTCCAGGTCGTCGTCGTGACCATGTAGAGCCCGGCGGCCAGCGGCACCACGGCCACCGTGATCAGCGTGCCGAAGGACAGCAGCGGCATCACCTTGGCCATGGAGGCCATACCGGGCAGTGCCGCACTGCCGCCCGCGGCCGGCTGCGGGACCTTGGCCGCCGCTGCCCGGGCCCGCCGGAAGTTCCAGGTGGCGACCGCCGCGATCAGCACGAACAGTCCGAGGTAGACCAGCCCGTGCGGCCCGAGAACCCCGCCGTCGGCGAGCGCCTCGCTCCAGTGACCGCCGAGCGGCGCACCCAGCAGCGTGTGGTCCAGGAGGCCGCCGCCCCCGGTGGAGAACAGGTGGTACATCACGAAGAAGACGGGCAGCTGCAGCAGGCTCGGCAGACAGCCGGCCAGCGGCGAGGAGCCGGTCTGGGCGTACAGCTCGGACGTCGCCTTCTGCAGCCGTTCGGGGTTGCCCTTGTGCTTGCGCTGCAGCTCGGTGATCTGCGGAGCGAGCGCCGAGCGGGCCTTCTCGCCGCGGGCCGCGGCGCGGGCGAGCGGGTGCAGCGCGGCGCGGACGCCGAGGGTGAACAGAACGATGGTGGCGGCCATGGCCGCGGTGCCGAAGAGCGGGGCGATCGCCTCGGCGCCGTGCGCCAGCGCCTCGCCGAGAAAGCCGAACATGGACATGGATGAGCCCTCCACGGGTCTCGTCGTGCCGGGATGTGGATTCGGCGTGACGAGCCGCGCGGACGCGGAATGCGGTGCGGTGACCGGACCGTGCGCCTACGCGGCCGTCGGGAGGGGACGGCCCGGTGCTCGGGGGCGCGGGCGGCCGGCCGCGTCGGGATCACGTTGCGGCAGGAAGGCCGTACGCCGCTGGCGGTCGCGCAGGGCCGTACGGATCCGGCCTGGTGGTACGGGCCGGGCGCAGGCCGCGATCAGGAAGGCGCGGCACAGGAGCAGCAGCGCGCCGGTGGTCGCGGCGGCGGTCAGGGCCGTGGTGAGCCCGCTCTGCGTGAGCAGGAACCCGGCCAGGACGAAGAACAGCGCCGTGGTGCAGCGGACGCCTGGGCGCACCGCCCGGACGAAGTCCAGGGGAGAGCCGACGATGCGGTACATGCGGCGCCCTCCTCAGGTTGTCCGGTCGTCAAGACTTATCGGCTTCCGCTCAAGAGTAGCCACACCTCTGGGCAGCCGGGAGACCGGCCGATAACTTGCCCACCTTGCCGTTGGGGACGACGGCGGACCAGGGGGACCAAGGGGGAACACCTAGGAGGTGCTGTGCGCGACATCAGCGTTCCGGCCGTCGCGGCTCCACTGCGGACCGGCGGTCTCGCCGACTCCGTTTTCGACACCGCAACTCACCAGCCGGATTTCGCTCAGCTCGCCCGCCGCGACGGCAGAGCGTCCGACGGCTGGCAGGAGGTGTCCGCGGCGGAATTCCGGGACGAAGTGATGGCCCTGGCCAGGGGGCTGCTGGCGGACGGGATCAGGCCCGGCACCCGGGTCGCACTGATGTCCCGGACGCGTTACGAGTGGACGCTGTTCTCCTATGCGCTGTGGGCGATCGGCGGACAGCTCGTACCGGTCTATCCGACCGCATCGGCCGAGCAGCTGCGCTGCATTCTCGTCGGGGCGAAGGTCGCCGCGATCGTCGTCGAGCACGAGGCGCAGGCCATGACGGTGGCCGAGGCCTGCAACGACCAGGCCACGCTGCGCCGGCTCTGGCAACTGGACCTGCACTGCGTCCAGCGGCTGACGGAGGAGGGCACCCGGCTGCCCGAGGCGGATGTGCACCGGCTGCGCCACCTGGTCTCGCCGAACAGCGTCGCGGCGATCGTGTACACCTCGGGGACCACCGGGCGCCCGCGCGGCTGTGTGATCACCCACGCCAATCTCGCCGCCGAGTGCGACACCCTCTACGCGGGATGGGGCGGGCTGCTGGCCGCGCCCGGTGAACGCCCGTCGCTGCTGGCCTTTCTGCCGTTCGCGCACATCTACGGGCTGATGGTGCAGGTGGCCTGTCTGCGCGGCGGGGTGAAGCTCGCCCATCAGCCCGATGTGACGTCGGAGGAGCTGCTGCCGGCCCTCGCCTCGTTCCGTCCGACCTTTCTGTTCGCGGTGCCGTACGTCTTCGAGAAGATCTGCACCCGCGCCCGGCTGACCGCGGAAGCGGCGGGCCGGCGGCGGACGTTCGACGCGGCGATGACGGTGGCGGTGCGCTACGCGGAGGCCCTCGCCGAGGAGGCGCGGGGCACCGGGCGCGGGCCCGACCCGTTCCTGCGGGCCCGGCACGCGCTCTACGACCGGCTGGTGTACTCCCGCATCCGGGAGACGCTGGGCGGCCGGGTGCGGACCGCGGTCTCCGGCGGCTCACCGCTCTTCCGTGAGCTGGGGCTGCTCTTCGCCGGGATCGGCATCACCGTCTACGACGGCTACGGCCTGACGGAGACCAGCGGCGCGATCACCGTGCAGCCGCCCGGCAGGGTGCGGTTCGGGACGGTGGGCCGCCCGCTGCCGGGCAGCGCGGTGCATCTGGCGCTGGACGGCGAGGTGTGGGTGCGCGGTCCGGTGGTGTTCGCCGGCTACCTCGACGAGGGCGGCACACCGGGCAGCGGGCTGTACGACGGCTGGCTGCCGACCGGCGACCTGGGCCATCTGGACGAGGACGGCTATCTCGTCATCACCGGCCGCAAGAAGGACATCATCATCACCAGCAACGGCAAGAGCGTGGCCCCCCAGGGTCTGGAACAGCGGCTGTGCGCCCACCCGTTGATCTCGCAGTGTGTGGTGGTCGGCGACAACCGGCCCTATGTCACGGCGCTGATCACGCTGGACCCCGAGGCGCTGACGCACTGGCGCAAGCTGCGTGACGAGCCCGGCCCGGACTGCACGGCACCGACACCGGAGGAACAGCTGCAGGCGGAGGTGCGGCGGGCGGTGGCGCGGGCGAACGCGTCGGTGTCGCGGTCCGAGTCGATCCGCGCCTTCCGGGTGCTGCCGGGCGAGTTCAGCCAGGAGTCCGGGCTGATGACGCCCTCGCTCAAGCTGCGGCGGGCGGCGATCGTACGGACGTATGCGGCGGAGATCGACGCCCTGTACGCGGAGGGCAAGCGCGAGGAGCCCGGCACGCGGCGGGACCGTCGCAGATGGGCGGCGGCGGGGCTGTACGCGCGCTGAGCGCAGCTCAGGCAGCACTGGGCGGGCCCGGCCGGGCATACGGAAGCCGGCGCACGTCACCCGTTCCCCCGGCCGGGCCCGCGGGCCCGGTACGGCACTTAGCGTCCGGTGAGATTCCAGTAGTGACGAACCGGGAGGCCGTGTGCGGTCGATCCTCAGCAATTCCGCAACATCCGGGCGGACCATCGCCACCGGACTGGTGGTAGCCGCGCTCGTCGCCACGCTTGCGGCGCTGCTGCTGCCCGTCCAGCTCTTCGGCGAGTCCGCGGCCGCGGCGACCACCACCCTCACGTACGACGACGACGGCGGGGGCACGGTGGAGACCCGCTACGGTCCGCTCACCGCGATGGACCGGGACTTCGTGCGCAAGGTCAAGCTGGCCGGGCTGTGGGAGCTGCCCTCGGGCCGGATGGCCCAGCAGCGCGGGACGACCACCGCCGTCCGCACGGCCGGCAACCATCTCGTGGCGGGACACACCGAGCTGGACCGGCGGTCGAACGAGGCCGGACAGGCGCTGGGCGTCGACCTGCCCTCGGAGCCCAACGTCGCCCAGCAAGGCTGGCTCGGGCAGCTCAAGGCCGCCCAGGGAAAGGAGTTCGACGCGACGTTGGCCGAGTTGTTGCGCCGGGCCCACGGCAAGGTCTTCGGGCTGATCGCCCTGGTCCGCGATCA
This sequence comes from Streptomyces sp. NPDC054786, assembly GCF_053611685.1. NCBI lineage: Bacteria > Bacillati > Actinomycetota > Actinomycetes > Kitasatosporales > Streptomycetaceae > Streptomyces > Streptomyces sp. NPDC054786. The sequence goes on from NZ_JBSHAW010000014.1 coordinate 31,117, forward strand.
GACCAAGAACACGATGGTGCGTGCCCTGGCGGACCGCGCCAACAGCGTCGTGCTGGACCACATCACGGTCCTGGAGAAGACCGGGGACGTCGACTTCAACACCCTGCACACCAGCTGACCAAGCGCAGCTGCCGCGTTGCGGCTGCGCCCCACCCCCGACCATCTGTCAACCGAAACAGGACGACACCCCTCACATCGGACGAAGCGAAGTGATCTCATGAGGCAACGGCAACAGGCCCATAAACGCTCGCGTTTGACGAACAGAATGCTCATCGGCGCCACCGCCCTCCTGCTGGGCGGCGGCGGACTGGCCGCCTACGCCACCACGGCGCTGGCGGGCAACAACACCCCCGGCACGACGTCCGGCCATCAGCACACCGCGTCCGGCATCACCATCTCCTGCCCCGATGTGGGCGAGCGGCTGCGGACCGTCCCGCGCAGCGCCCAGCTCCCGGTCTCCAAGGGGCTGTCCGCCCTCGACAAGCAGGTGCACGACGCGTACCACAAGATGATGGGCGGCAGCGGTACCGCCGTCATGTCCCCGCTCAAGGCGCAGCGGCAGAAGACCATCAAGATGATGGTCACCGCGATCGCCAAGAACACCAAGCGGCCGGGCTATCTGCTGAAGATGAGCGGCTGTACCACCAAGCCCGTGAACGAGGGCGCCGGCGCCGGCGGCAACGACTCCACGAAGTCCGTGCAGGACGGCTGGTACCAGGGGCAGAACCAGACCCAGGACGGCCAGCAGCAGGGCCAGGACCAGCAGGGCCAGGACCAGGGCCAGCAGCAGGGCCAGGATCAGGGCCAGCAGGGCCAGCAGGGCCAGGACCAGAACGGCGGCCAGCAGGGCCAGGCCGGCGGCCCCTCCCCCGACGACTTCGTCGACATCAACGACGTCCAGCCGAACGCGGACCAGCCGCCGTTCGCCGCCCCCCAGGGCGACAACGCCTCGACCGGCACCTTCACCACGGAGTGCGGCCGCAACGAGGAGGGCCACTTCAACTCCGACAACGTCATCGTCACCCCGGGCGTCAACAACGGCGCCCACCACACCCACGACTACGTCGGCAACACGACCACCGACGGGAACTCCACCGACCAGTCCCTGGCCGCCTCCGACACCACCTGCAACAACGGCGACCAGTCGACCTACTACTGGCCGGTACTGCGCAAGCTGGACGGGAACGCGGAGCAGAAGCCGGGCGCCGGGCAGGACGGCAACGTCGGATCGGTGCTCACCCCGGCCACGGTGACCCTCACCTACCGCGGCAGCCAGGCCGGCCAGGTCGAGGCGATGCCGCGATTCCTGCGGATCATCACCGGTGACGCCAAGGCGTTCACCAACGGCACCAAGAACGCCAACGCCTCCTGGAGCTGCACCGGCTTCGAGGACCGGCAGCTGAAGGACAAGTACCCGCTCTGCCCCCAGGGCTCCCAGGTCGTGCGCAACTTCGCCTTCCAGAACTGCTGGGACGGCCGGCAGACCGACAGCGCCAACCACCGCGACCACATGGCGTTCTCGGACCAGAACGGCACCTGCCCCAACGGGTTCAAGGCCGTGCCGCAGCTGGTGGAGCGGATCACCTACGACGTCCCGCAGGGCGACAGCTTCGCGGTGGACAGCTTCCCCGAGCAGCTGCACAAACCCGTCACGGACCACGGCGACTTCATCAACGTGATGCAGGACGACCTGATGAGCAAGGCCGTGGACTGCATCAACAACGGCAAGAAGTGCACATGACGGACGTCCGCACCTGATTGGACACGGTGCCCCTCAGGGAGACCCCCTGAGGGGCACCCGGCATCCCGGAACCGGGCACGGCAGCGGCTCCGCACCGGACAACGGCAGCAGCCCCTCGGGGGGCAGGACACGGGACCGGCCCCAGGGCCATGACGAGGCGGCGGCTCCAGGACATGGCACGGCAGACACCCCACGGCCACACGGCGGCGGCCCGGCGGGCACGGCACAGCGACGGCCCCGACCCGGGATTCCCGGGGATCGGGGCCGCCGCTCTGCGCCGGATGACGCTCGCCGTACCGGAGGGCTTCCGCCGTACCGGCCGGCTGTCAGCTCAAGGGGCGCGGTGGTTCAACCGTCGGTTCCTCAAAGACCGTTGACGCGGGCCTCACGCGCCATGCCCAACGGGCGTATGGACGAGGCGACGGCCCGTGCGCGGCGGCCGGCCCGTGCGCGGTAGCTGCGGACATGCGCCATCAGCCGGCGGCTGCGCAGCGCCATCTCCAGCTCGAAGCGGGTACGCGGATCGCGCAGCACCGGACCGAAGAGCTTCTCGATCTGACGGAGACGGTAGCGGACCGTCTGGGGGTGCACATGCAACAGCTTGGCCGCCTCGGGGGCACCGCCGCCCTCCAGCCACGCCAGCAGCGTGACTTCGAGCCGTTCGCTCTGCCGGGGCGTCAGCTCCTCCAGCGGGCCGAGCCAGCGGGAGGTCAGCGCGTCCGCCAGCGACTCGTCCTGGAGCAGCAGCAGCGCCGAGAGATGGTCGTCGACGAACGCGGGCCGCGACTCCGGGCCGACCCGGCCCGGCGCCAGCGTGAGCAGATAGCGGGCCCACCGCAGCGAGGAGGCGGTGTCGGTGGCCGGAACGACGTGTCCGACCGCGGCCGGCCGCCCCTTGAGCGCCGCCTCCAGGCGGGCCCTGGTCTGAGTGGCCGGGTCGGGGACGAACAGACAGGTGTAGCCGTCGACGGAGCCGATGAGGGCATGCCCGAGCGCCGCGGCGAGTTGGGCCGCCTCGGCAGGTGTGGCGAGGACGACGGCCTGGAGGGTGTCAGGGACCGGCCAGCCGGCCGCACGGGCCAGCTCGCTCAAACCCTCCTCCGGCAGCTCCCGTTGTCCGGCGAGTACGTCGAACAGGTCCTGGCGGGCCCGTGCCACCGGCATCGGAGTGACAACGGACGGGACCGCCCTAGGTTTACTCTCCGACTCTTTTTGGTACCCAAGAACTGTCAGCAAGGCCTGTTCAAGCGCCCATTGTGCCTCTTCTACGGGAGTATCCCCGAGAAGTGCGGACAATGCGGGAAATCCGCGTTGCAACTCCACGACCAACTTGTCGGCGAGATCCGGAAGTTCATTTCTGACTACCCGGTTCCACTCGCCTCGGGGACGCGACCAGATGCGGTTCAGGAGATCACACATCGCTACCTCGATCCTGGCGGGGATGCGGCTGTTACTGGGGATTGGCGCCCCCCGGGCGCCTGAGTCGGCATCATCCGGAGTCACGCCGCGCGACCGCGATGCCAGTGCAGGAATTTGTCACAGCGCGATAAACCTTACGAAAGCCTGAACGCGTTCGGAGATGCTTTTACACATCCGGATTACGGCCCTGCGTATCCGACCGGTTACAGAATGTTTAGTGTTACCGGGGGTCACCCGAACAAAAGCCCCGGGCAAATTGCACCCCCGGGAGATTTCATCGAAATTCGCATCCCGCACCCGCGCCCTGACACCGGGAGGTCCGATGTCCGCACCGCGTATGCAGAGCCGCCGCGCCGCACACCGAGCCCGACCCTCGCCCTTCGTGCCTCGCCCCCGGCGTCCCCCGACCGAACCCGGGCCGCCGGCCCGACGTCCGGCCGGCGGCTTCGCCGGAACTGCCATGCTCCGTCCGGCACTTCCGGCCGCACTGCTGCTCTTCATCGCGGTCATGCTGCGCTCCGGCGCGATGGACGCCCTGCTGAGCTTCCTCGACTACGGCGCCGGGGTGCTCGCGCTGGTCTCCCTGTCGGTCACCGTGCTGTGGGGCCTGGCCGCCACCGACCGGATGGTGCTGCACTCCGGCCACCGGCTGCTCGCCCAGGCCGTGCACCGCGGCACCGGCGTCGCCGGCCTCGGCTTCCTCGGCCTGCACATCTGGGTGAAAATCGCCCAGGCCCATACCGATGCGACGGCCGCCGCGGTGCCCTTCACCGATGGCGCCCGCCCCGGCCTCATCGGCCTCGGCACCCTCGCCGCCTACGTGTTCGTCGCCGTCGCGGTGACCGGTGCGGTGCGCGGCGCCTTCACCGGCATCACCGCCTCCCGGTGGTGGCGGGGCCTGCACATGAGCGCGTACGTCGCCTGGGGGCTGGCCCTGGTGCACGGCCTCAGGGCGGGCCGCGGCGCGGCCGGCTATGCCCTCGTCGGCTACGCCATCTGCCTCGTCGCGGTGGCCGTACGACTCGCGCTCCGTATGCGCGACTCACGCAGGAACACAGGAGAACTCCCATGACCGCCCCCGCTCCCACCCGCCCGCTCCCGGCCGTCCGCGACCCGGAGCCCGTACCGACGCTGGCATCCTTCGGCCCGCCGCGCCTGCTGGCGGGCCTCGACGAGTTGCCGCGCATGAACCGGGTGGCACACCTGTCCCGGCACGGCAGCCTGCCCCAGCTCAGCTCCACGGAACTGGTGGCGCTGGCCGAGGACATCGACCTGCGCGGCCGGGGAGGTGCGGGCTTCCCCTTCGCCCGCAAGCTCACCGCCGTCATGGACGGGATGCGCAAGGCCGACGGCAAGGGCGCGGTGGTCGTCAACGGCAGCGAGGGCGAGCCCAGTTGCCTCAAGGACACCGCGCTGCTGCTGCGCGCCCCGCATCTGATGCTCGACGGCGCCCTGCTGGCCGCCGACGCGCTCGGCGCCCAGGAGATCGCGATCGGGGTGACCCGTACGGACGTCCTGAACTCCGTGCAGCAGGCCATCGACGAACGCGGACCGGTGCGGCCGACGTTACGGGTCACCCTGCTGACCGAACGGTTCGTCACCGGCGAGGGCTCCGCGATGACGAACGGGCTGGGGGGCGGCCCCGGGCTCCCCTCCGGCCGCAAGATCCGCTCCAGCGAGCGCGGCCTGAACGGTGTGCCGACGCTGCTGTCCAACACCGAGACCTACGCCCAGCTCGCCGTGGCCGCCCGGCTCGGTGCGCTGGGCTACCGCACCACGGGCCTGCCCACGGAACCCGGCACGCTGCTGCTGACGGTCGCCGGCAGCCGGGTGGTGGAAGTCCCTTACGGCGTCTCGCTGGCCCGGGTCCTGGCGCTGTGCGGCATGGACCAGGGCCAGGGCGTGCTGATCGGCGGCTACCACGGCACCTTCGTGTCGCCCACCGACGCGCTGACCGCGACGCTGTCGAAGGAATCGCTGGCCGAGTACAACGCGGTGCTCGGTGCCGGTGCGGTGCTGCCGCTGCCGTACGACACCTGTCCGGCGGGCGAGACGGTACGCGTCGCGCAGTGGATGGGCGCCGAATCGGCCGGCCAGTGCGGCCCCTGTGTGCTGGGCCTGCCCGCGCTCGCCGAGCAGCTCGACCGCGCCGTCCGGGGCGGCGGTACCAGCGCCCTGGAGGCCGTACAGGCCCGGATGCGGGCGGTCGAGAAGCGCGGCGCCTGCAGCCATCCGGACGGCACCTCGCGCTTCGTCGCCTCGGCCCTCGCCGCCTTCCCCGAGGAGTTCGAGCGTCATGCGCAGGGGTTCGGATGCGGCCGCCCGGTGACCGGTGCGCTGCCGGTCACCGGGCACACGCCGCCACCGATCGCCACGCCGCTGCCCGCTCCGGCGCCTGCGCCGCCGCAGGAACGGCTGCTGGTCGACTGGACGCTGTGCCGCGGCCACGGCCTCTGCGCGGACGTGGTGCCCGGCGTCGTGAAGCTCGGCCCGGACGGCTATCCGGAGAAGGCCAGCATGCCGCTGCCGGCCCGGATGCGGCGCCGCGCGCAGCTCGCGGTACGCCGCTGCCCGGCACTCGCGCTGCGGGTGCAGGGCGGCAACTGACCCGCCGGGCACGGTTTTTGCCCCCGGAGAAAATTCTTCGGCCCCGTTGAACACCCGGCACCCCGTAGCGCGTATTCCCCCGGCGACGGCACCCCGCCGGGGGCCCCGGGCCACACCGGCACCCGGGCCACCGTCGCAGCCCTCACCTCAGCAAGCGACGGAATCACCACCCGACAGAGGAGACACAATGATCACTCGACGTCGTGCGGGTCTCGCGGCCACCGCGGTCGCCACCCTGGCCCTGACCGCCGCCTGCGGCAGCAGCGCCAACCAGAGCGCCGGCACCGCCACCACCGACAACGTCCAGCCCGCCGGCCAGGGCACCAGCGACTACGGCTACGGCTCCTCCGGCGGCTCGGGCAGCAGCAGCTACGGCGGCCAGGCGGGCGGCGACAACGGCGGCAAGGCCCCGCAGGCCGCGCCCAGCGCCGGCACGCTGGCCCTGCACCAGGACAGCGAGCTCGGCCCGGTCGTCACCGACTCCAAGGGCATGACCCTCTACCGCTTCGACAAGGACACCCCGGACCCGTCCAAGTCCAACTGCTCCGGCTCCTGCGCCACCACCTGGCCGGTGGTCCCCGCCGACGGCGCCAGCGCCCCGGCCGGCATCGACAAGAGCAAGCTGGGCTCGGTCACCCGCGCCGACGGCACCAAGCAGCTCACCATCGGCGGCTGGCCCGCCTACCGCTACGCCAAGGACACCAAGGCCGGCGACACCAAGGGCCAGGGCGTGGGCGGCACCTGGAACGCGCTGGCGGCCGACGGCAAGAAGGCCGGCGCCGAAAAGCCCGGCGACGTCTCGGTGTTCAACCACCCCCAGCTCGGCTCGATCCTCGTCGACGGCGAGGGCCGCACCCTCTACCGCTTCAACAAGGACAGCGCCTGGCCGATGAAGTTCGGCTGCAACGACGCCTGCCTGGACACCTGGAAGCCCGCCAAGCCGGCCGACCGCTCCAAGCTCAACGGCATCGCCCCCAAGCTCATCTCCACCGTCACCCGCCCCGACGGCACCCGCCAGCTGGCCGTCGACTGCTGGCCGGTCTACTGGTTCACCGGTGACAAGCAGCCCGGTGACATCAACGGCCAGGGCAAGATGGGCCTGTGGTTCGCGGTCTCCAAGGAGGGCAAGAAGATCACGACGACGCCGGCGGGCTGACCGTCCCGCCCCGCGAGGACGCACCGTCCCGGGGGAACTCGTCGTCCAGCGCCAGCACCTCGGCGTCCGGCCTCTCGTCCCTGTCGCGCGGCCCCAGCCAGGTGACCACGAGCGCCACCGCCACATTCACGGCGAGAGCGACGATCCCCGCGTTCATCCCCCAGACCGGGTCGTGTCCCCCGAAGACCAGGACACAGACGAGCGCAAAGCCCGCCACCAGGCCGCTCACCGCGGCGCACAGCGTCAGCCGCCGCCACACCAGCCCCAGCAGCAGCATCGGCACGAGCTGCGCCATGCCCTCGTACGAAATCAAGGACAGCCGGACGAGGGTGTCGGGGGCGGTGTAGGTCAGCAGCAGCGCCAGCGCGCCGGCCACCACCACGACCAGCTGCGCCCACAGCTTCTGACGCCCGCCCGCCGCCAACCGTCCTTCCCCGGAGGCCTCCCCGGCCGGCCCGCCGCCCGGACGCGGTAGCGCGCCCAGCACGCTCCTCCCCCACATCGTGCCGATGACCAGCATGAATACGGCCATCGGCACGATGGAGGAGAGGGCGGCGGCCACCCCGATCAGCCCCACGGCCCAGGCCGGAAGGGAGTCCACCACCAGTTTGAACAGCGCGAGATTGGAGTCCGCGCCCACCAGCCCGGGCACCACGAACAGCGCCGCCATCCCCAGCAGCATCGGCACGAACAACAGCACGTTGTAGAAGGGGAGGTAGAGGGCGTTGCGGCGCAGCACATCGGCGTTGCGGGCACCCAGATAGCCCGCCACGGTCGTCGGGAAGATCACCACCGTGAGGGAGTTGACGACGGTGGTGGTGGCGAACCAGACCGGGCCCAGTCCGCCCGACGCATGGCCCGGGAAGGTCAGCCACTGCGGCTTCTCGGCGACGATCCGGTGCAGGAAGGGCCCGTAGCCGTCGAAGTAGTGCAGCGGCACATAGACCGCGAGGAAGCCGAGGGTGGCGATGACGAGGATGTCCTTGAGCACCGACACCCAGGCGCTGCCGCGCAGCCCGCTGATCACGACGAAGCCGGTGGTGACGGCGAAAGCGAGGAAATAGCCCCAGTTGAGACTGATGGCGCCATAGGAAATGGTGGAGACGACCACGCCCATGCCGGTGATCTGCAGCTGGATGTACGGCAGCAGACAGACGGTGGCCAGGAGGGCGACGGCGGCGCCGAGCCAGGGCGCGCGGTAGCGGTGCGCGACCATGTCGGTGATGCCGACCAGGTGGTGCCGGCGGGCGTAGGCCCACAGCATCGGCCCGACGACGTAGCCGATCGCATAGCCGCACGACATATAGGCCAGGACGTAGAGCACCGGGGCGCCGGAGTGGTAGCCCCAGCCGGCCGCGCCGAGGTAGCTGAAGCTCGTATAGCTCTCGCCGGCCATCAGCACCCAGATGAAGACGGTCCCCAGACTCCGGCCGCCCACCGACCACTCGGCGAGCCCCCCACCGGAGCCGCCGCGCACCGCGAGCAGGCCGAGGGCGACGGTGAGCACCATGAAGCCGCCGAAGACGGCGGTGGCAACCGTGGCGTTCATATCCGGCCCCGCTTGAGGTCGCCGCGCCGCGCCAGCCACACCGACAGCGGTGTCGCCAGCGTCGCCACCAGCATCCAGAAGAACAGGAACGGCAGCCCGAGCACCGTCGGTGTCACCCGGTTCACCAGCGGCAGCACCGCCAGGAACAGCACATACGGCAGCAGCAGCCACAGCAGCGCCGGGCGCTTTCTCGTACCCGGGGTTCGCCCGCCGGAGGACTCGTTTCGCACGTGGCCAGAGCCTAGGCCACCCGTGGCCGGGCTCACCGTGACTGTGTCGACCGCAACACGCCCCACACCACCAGCCGGTAGGTGGAGGTGTACTCCGGCGTACAGGTCGTCAGGGTCAGATAGGCGCCGGGCTCCGTGAAGCGGTAGGCCGGGTGCACGCTGCTGTACGGGACCGTGGCCAGGACCGTGCCGTCGGCGGGTGTGGTCCGCGGCAGGGTGCGCCGGACGGCATAGGTGTAGCGGGCCTCGGCGGTGTCGATGAGGACGGTGTCGCCGGTGCGCAGCCGGTCGAGGCGGCGGAACGGCTCGCCGTGGGTGTTGCGGTGCCCGGCCAGCGCGACGTTGCCGGCCTCGCCGGGCTGCGCGCTGTGCGGATAGTGGCCGACGTAGCCCTTGTTGAGGACCGCGGCCTTGCCGACGCCCTGGGCGACGGGGGCGGTGATGCCGATCCGCGGGATGCGCAGGACGGCGTACGCCAGGTTCCGGGGCGGCGACGGTGGCCGGCCGGCGGCGCGGCGGGCGGGCGTACCCGGCGGCGCGGCGCTCTCCGCGGTCCCCGCCGTCGCTGCGTCGTCGTCACCGCGTGCCGGGGGCGCGACGGGTGACGGCGGCCGCGCGTCCCACTGCCGCTCCAGCCGGTCCACCTGGTCGTCCGCCGCGTGCTGCGCCTGACGGTTCGTCCACCACAGCTGGTGGACCACGAGGAGCAGGAGTACGGCGCCGAGCGTCACGGCCAGCTCCGCACCCGTCCACAGCGCCCGCGCGGCACGGGAGCGACGGGTGCGCCGCCCCTGTACGACTACCGGTATCCGCTCCCGCACGCGGGCACCGTAAGCCCTGCGGGCACAAGCCACCAGAGGCGGCGCACCCCCGGCCCCCGCCCTGGCGGGGTCAGCCGCCGAAGGCCTGGGAGACGGCGTAGATGGCGAGCCCGGCCAGGGCACCGACTACCGTGCCGTTGATGCGGATGAACTGCAGATCACGGCCGATGTGCGCCTCGATCTTCTTCGAGGTGTGCTCGGCGTCCCAGCCCGCGACGGTGTCGGTGATCAGGGAGGTGATCTCGCTCTGATAGGTCGTCACCACATAGACGGCCGCGCCCTCCAGCCAGCCGTCCACCTTGTGCTGCAGCCGCTCCTCGCCGGCCAGCCGCCGGCCCAGGGACAGCAGCGCCGCCCGCACCCGCAGCCGCAGTTCGCTGCGCTCGTCCTCGGCCGCGGCGACGATCATGGCGCGCACCGAGCCCCAGGCCGAGGCGATCAGGTCCTGCACCTCGCCGCGCCCCAGCACCTCGGACTTCAGCCGCTCGACCTTGGCGCGGGTGTCCGGGTCGGACTGCAGATCGTCCGCGAAGTCCCGCAGGAAGCGGTCGATCGCCCCGCGTGCCGGGTGCTCGGGCATATCGCGCATTTCGGTGACGAAGCGCATCAGCTCCTTGTAGACCCGGTCGCCCACCTTGCGGTCGACGAACCGCGGGGTCCATCCGGGCGCGCCGCCGGAGACCGCGCTCATCACGGAGTCGCCGTGCTCGACCAGCCAGTCATGGGCGCGGGCGATGACCAGATCCACCACCCGCCGGTGGCCGCCCTCGGCGACGACCTTCTCCAGCATCGTGCCGATCCCGGGCGCGATCTCCTGGGCGTCGGCGCGGCGGGTGATCGCCTCGCCGACCACCGCCTGTACATCGGAGTCACGCAGCACGGTCAGCGCGCCGCGCAGTGCGGTGGAGAGCTCGGCGGTGACCCGGTCGGCGTTCGCGGGCTCGGCGAGCCAGCCACCGACCCGGCGGCCGATGCCGACGGAGCGCAGCCGGCTGCGGACGACCTCGCCGGAGAGGAAGTTCTCACCGACGAAATCACCCAGACTCTGACCCAGTTGGTCCTTTTTGGTGGGAATGATCGCGGTATGCGGGATCGGCAGTCCCATCGGCCGTTTGAACAGCGCGGTGACCGCGAACCAGTCGGCCAGCGCACCGACCATCCCGGCCTCCGCCGCCGCCGCGACGAACCCGGTCCAGCCGCCCACCCCGGAGGCGCCGGCCCATTTCGCCAGGACGTAGACCAGCGCGACGGCCAGCAGCAGGCCGGTGGCCAGCGTCTTCATCCGGCGTACGGCGCGCCGGCGCTCCTCGTCGGCGGCGCCGTACGCGAAACCGCCGGCCGGCACGGGCCGGCCCGCCGGCGTCGAGTGCGGCACCGGTGCCCGTTCCGCTTTCGGCGCCGTATCCGCATTTGTGCGTTCCATCCGCTCCACCGCTCCCACCGTGCCCCCCGCCATCCATCCGGACCGTCCCGCTCCGCACACCGGCCGCCGGTCCGGCCGTATATCCCACTGTGACCTACTCCTGGAACGAACCACGAGTTCCCCGCGTCCATGCCATGGGGGCATCGAGCGGGGCGCCGGGCGGCGCGCCCGAGGTCCGTGGGATCATGAAGGATCGATCGGACCGCAACGGTGCCGCTGATCATCCGCTGCCCTTGCCCGCCCGGAGCGCGCTGCTCCGCTTTACCCAGGAGACCTCTCCCGCATGAAGAAAAGTGTGGGTTACTCCCTGCTCGCCGGTCTGGCGGCAGTGGTGGTGCTGATCTCGACCGCGATATTCGTCGGCTTCGGCGGCGATGACGGCGGGCTGGGCAGCTCTCCGCACAAGCCGCGCGACCCGGCGGCGCCGGCGGTCTCCGGACAGTGGATCGGCACCTGGTCGGCGGCCGCGGCGGCGGCCGAGCCCGGCACCCTGAACGGCTACGCGGGGATGTCCATACGCAACGTCGTGCACACCAGCGTCGGCGGCTCGGGCGTCCGCATCCAGCTCTCCAACCTCTACGGCACCCGTCCGCTGGTGGTCAGCCACGCCACCCTGGCGCTGGCCGCGGCCCCCAGCAACCCCACGGCGGCGAGCGGCACCATGCGGCGGCTGTCCTTCGGCGGCAAGCCGGCGGTGACCATCCCGGCGGGCGGCGCGGTCACCAGCGACCCGACCCGGCTGAAGGTGCCCGGCGACGCGGACCTGCTGGTCACCACGTACTCCCCGTCCCCCTCGGGGCCGGCCACCTATCACCCGTACGCCCGGCAGACCTCGTACCTGGCGCGCGGCGACCGCGCCGAGGACGCCACCGGCGCGGCCTACACCGAGCAGAGCCCGTACTGGCGCTATCTGACCGGTGTGGACGTGTGGAGCACCCAGGCCCGCGGCTCGGTCGTCGCGATCGGCGACTCGATCACCGACGGCATCACCTCCACCGCCGGCGCCAACCACCGCTGGACGGACTTCCTCGCGGCGAGGCTGCGCAACGAACCCGGCGCGCCCCGCTACGGCGTCCTCAACCAGGGCATCAGCGGGAACCGTCTGCTGGTCAACGGCTCCCGGTTCTCCCCGAACAACGGGCCCAGCGTGCTGACCCGCCTGGAGCGCGATGCGCTGTCCCGTACCGGAGTGAAGGCGGTGATCGTCGAGATCGGGCTGAACGACCTGTTCAAGACCCCGCGCCAGCTCGACCCGCAGAAGGTCGTCGCGGGTATGCGGGAGCTCGTCCGCCAGGCCCACGCCCGCGGTCTGCGCGTCACCGGCAGCACCCTTACGCCGTTCGGGGGGCACCGCGGTTACTCCACGCTGCTGAATTCGGTCCGCGAACGGGTCAACCGCATCATCCGCTCCGGCACCGTCTACGACGAGGTCGTGGACTTCGACAAGGCGCTGCGCGACCCGTCGGCGCCGCTGCGGCTGCGGCCCGCCTACGACTCCGGTGACCATCTGCACCCGAGCGACGAGGGCTTCCGGGCGATGGCCAACGCGGTGAACCTCGCCCACCTCAAGCTGGCCGCGCCCGCCGCACTGTAGGGCCGGTCCGATGGATCAGCACCGCCAGGGCCGTGATCCGTCGGACCGGCCCGCAGGCGAACGGAGCAGCCGCCGCCTCAGCCCAACTCCTTGCGCGGATTGCCCTCCAGGCGGCGCTGCTCCTCCTTCAGCCGGCGCTTCTCGGCCTTGAGCAGCTTGCGCTCGACGCCGACGCCGCCCATCAGCGCCAGGCCCCGGACGATCACGCGGGGCGCACCGGGCTCGCCCGGCACCCCGTCCTCACGCGAGTCGAAGCCGCCCATGATGCCCAGACCGCGCACGTCGACATCGACGCCCGGCGGCACCACGATGTTCACCCCGCCCATGAGCGCCCAGCAGGTGATGACGACTTCGGACCCGGCGAAGTTCGCCTCGCGCAGATCGATCTCGCCGCCGCCCATGAGGCAGAACGCCGTGAAGCGGCGACCGATCGTCCACCGGCCCTTGCGCTGGAAGCCGCCCAGGAGGGCGATGCCGACCGCGGAACCTTCCGCGCCGTCCACGATCCGCTCCGCCCACGGCGTCGGTGCCGCGCTCTCCTTGCGTAGCGACAGCGGGGCCGGGCCCGCCGCGGCCACCGGCAGATCGGCGGTGAGCGGCTCCAACTCCCCGTAGGTGCGGGCCTGGTACGTCGCATCGAGCCGCTCGTCGAACTCCTCCATCGCCAGCCGCCCTTCCGCGACGGCGTCCCGCAGGACCTCGGCGACCCGCTCACGGTCGGCGTCGGAGGCGCGCAATTCAGGGAGGTCTTCAGTCATACGGACACGTTAGAGGGCGCGGCCCCCCTTGCTCCCGCTCCGCCCGGTATCCGCCCGCTTCCCGCCCCCCGCGTACAGCTCGGCGATCAAGGTCTCGATGTCCGGCTCCCGCACCGACAGATCCACCAGCGGATAGCGCGCGGCGACCGCCGCGACCAGCGGCGCCGCGCTCTGCGACGCCGGGAACGCCAGCCACTGCCGGGGCCCGTCCACCTTGACCGTCCGGGCGCCCGGTACGCCCTCGATCGGCGGCAGTTGCCGCTCCAGGTCCACCACCAGCATCCGCTCACCGTCACCGGCCGCCCGCAGCCCGTCGAGGCCGCCGTCGTAGACCAGACGGCCGTGGTCGATGACCATCACCCGGCGGCACAACTGCTCGATGTCGGTGAGGTCATGGGTGGTCAGCAGGACGGTGGTGCCCCGCTCGGCGTTCACCTCGCGCAGGAACTCGCGCACCTTCGCCTTGCTGATCACATCGAGGCCGATGGTCGGCTCGTCCAGATACAGCACCTCGGGGTCGTGCAGCAGCGCCGCCGCGATATCGCCGCGCATCCGCTGCCCCAGCGACAGCTGCCGCACCGGTACGGCCAGCAGCGGGCCCAGGTCCAGCAGCTCGACACAGCGCTCCAGGTTGGCGCGGTGGACGGCGTCCGGGATCCGGTACATCCGCCGCACCAGCTCGTAGGAGTCCTTCAGCGGCAGGTCCCACCACAGGGTGGTGCGCTGCCCGAAGACCACCCCGATCCGGCGGGCGAGCCGGGTCCGTTCGCGCGCCGGATCGATGCCCGCGATCCGCAGCCGGCCACCGCTGGGGACCAGAATGCCCGTCAGCATCTTGATCGTGGTGGACTTTCCGGCGCCGTTGGGACCGATGTAGCCGACCATCTCGCCGCGCGGCACCCGGAAGGAGATGCCGTCCACGGCCCGGACCTCCTGGCGTACCCTCCGCAGCCGGCCCGCCTTGCGCCGCACCGAGAAGACCTTCTCGACGCCGTCCACCTCGATCAGCGGCTGTGCCGCGGCCCCCTCGCCCACCACGCGTCCTCCTCCGTCGTCCCGTTCGTCGTCCACTACTTGATAGGCCGTCAGCTTCCGGTGCTGCGGTACGACCGGAGCCCCAGCCGCCACGCCAGCCCGGCCCCCGTACACATCAGCGCCGCCACCACGGGCCCCAGAAAGTCCACCCAGCCCGGCAGCCCCAGCGGATCGGGGCGGCCCAGCAGTCGCAGCGCGGGCAGCCAGTTCACGAAGGCCAGCGGGACGAGGAAGGTGACACCGCGCACCAGCTCCTTGGCGAACACCGTCGGCGGGTACTGCAGCATCGCGTTGCCGCCGTAGGTGAAGGAGTTCTGCACCTCGGCCGCGTCCTGCGCCCAGAACTGGAAGGCTGCGCCCGCCGTGAAGACCGCAGCGAAGATGGCCGTTCCGCACACCGCCATCAGCGGCACCATCAGCACCCGGCCCACCGTCCAGTCCACCTGGAGGCGGGACAGCGACCAGCCGAGCACCAGCAGCGCCTGGGTGATCCGGCCCAGCCTGCGCAGCGCGAAACGGTCCGCCGCGATCTGCGCGAAGACCGGTGCGGGGCGCAGCAGCAGAACGTCCAGGGTGCCGTCCCGCACCCGCCGGCCCAGCCCTTCGATGCTGCCCAGCAGCAGATCCGCCAGACCCAGCGAGACTCCGGACGTCCCGTACAGGAAGGCCACTTCGGGCAGCGAGAACCCGCCGAGGGCGTCGATCCGCGAGAACATCAGCATGATCGCGACGAAGTCCAGGGCGTTGGCCGCGAAGTTGCCGAACGCCATCATCAGGAACGAGGTCCGGTAGGCGAGGGCGGAGCGCACCCACATCCGCACGATCAGCCCGTACGCGAAGAGCCCCTGGGCGAGGCGGCCCCCGCCGCCGGCCCGGTCCTCCGGCCAGCCGCTAACCACCGTGCACCACCACCTTGCGGGTCGCCGCCGACTGCACCAGCCGCCCCAGCGCCAGCAGCGCCCCACCCCATGCGGCCTGGAACACCAGTCCCCGCAGCACCGCACCGCCAGTGCGCGCACCCACCAGCACATCGGCCGGCACCTGCAGGACCGCCGCCCATGGCAGCAGCTGGGCGACCTCGCCCAGACCGCCGGGGAAGACCCGCAGCGGCAGCACCATCCCCGAGAAGAACATGCAGGCCAGGCCGCTGATCAGGGCCAGCCCCGCGCCGTCGAGGAGCCAGAACGACGCCAGTGCGACGAGATAGCGCAGCGTGAAACTGACCAGCACCCCGAGCAGCACCGACAGCAGAAAGCAGCCCCAGGTCAGCGGATCGCCGGGCAGTGCGAGCGGAAAGGCCAGGGCGCCCACCGTCATCGGCACCACCCCACGGCCGAGCAACTGCAGCCCGGCGCGCCCCAGATCAGCGGCCAGCCACCACAGCTGCAGATCAGCGGGCCGGTAGAGGTCCACCGCGATATCGCCGGTACGGATCCGCTCCTGCAGCTCGTCCAGCCCGCCGCCCATCAGCCCCGTGGTGGCCAGCAGCGCCTGCGCGGTCCACACGAAGGTCAGCGCCTGCGCCTGGTCATAGCCGCCCAGATGCGGCCGCTCGTCCCACAGTGCGATATACGTGAAGGCGACGATGAAGCCGAAGACGGTGTTCGTGAACACGCCCGCCACGGTCGCGATCCGGTAGGTGGCGTACCGCCGGAAGCTGCCGGCCGCCACCGCGACGTACCACACGACGCGTTCCCCCAGCCCCGTTGTCGTCGGACGGCCAAAGAACCGGAGCCTAGGCCCCGGGGCGCGGCAGCCGCCATCGCATTATCACCGCTTCGGGTGAGCCGTGGGCGCCGTTCAGCCGGTCAGCTGGCGGACTTCGGTGCGCGCCACCCCACCTGACCGGGGCATTTGATGCGAGAGTTTCCCAACGGGCGGCAGTTGCTCTTGCGGCGCACCGCGCGAAACCCCCGACACGACACGACCGCCGCGGTACAACCTTCGGCGGCGGCCGAGGAGTCCTTACCTACATGAGCGGACAACGCACGGGCTGGCGCCGTGTCCTCCCCACCTGGCGCATGGTGCTGGGCACCGTGCTGCTGTTCCTGCTGCTCATCGTCGGCGGGCTGGTCGCCGGCTATCTGCTCGTCGGCATCCCGCCGGCCAACAGCGCCGCCAAGGCCCAGAGCACCGTCTACCTCTACTCCGACGGCTCCGAGTTGGCCCGCGACGGTGAGATCAACCGGCAGAACGTCACCCTCAGCCAGGTCCCGAAATCCGTCCAGCAGGCCGTACTCGCCGCCGAGGACCGCGACTTCTACGCCGAGTCCGCTGTCGATCCCGCCGCGATGCTCCGCGCCGCCTGGAACACCGTGACCGGCAAGGGCAAGCAGTCCGGCTCCACCATCACCCAGCAGTACGTGAAGAACTACTACCTCGGCCAGGAACAGACCGTCACCCGTAAGGCCAAGGAATTCTTCATCGCCATCAAACTGGACCGCGAGGTGAGCAAGGACAACATCCTGGAGGGCTACCTCAACTCCAGCTACTACGGCCGCAACGCCTACGGCATCCAGGCCGCCGCGCAGTCCTACTACGGCCGCAACGCCGATCAGCTGACCCTCGCCCAGGGCGCCTACCTCGCCACCCTCCTCAATGCCCCCAGCGCCTACGACATCACCGCCCACCCCGGGAACCGGGCGCGGGTGCTGGCGCGCTGGAACTACGTCCTGGACGGCATGGTGAAGCAGAAGTGGCTCACCAAGGCCGACCGGGCGGCGCTGGAGTTCCCCATGCCGAAGGCCGCCAAGCCGTCAGCGGGACTGTCCGGCCAGCGCGGCTACCTCGTCGAGGCGGTCAAGAACTACCTCACCGACAACAAGATCCTCGACGAGGACACCCTGCGGGCCGGCGGCTACCGCATCACCACCACCATCAGCAAGAAACGCCAGAACGCCTTCGTCAAGGCGGTCAACACCCGGGTGATGGACCGCCTCGACGACTCCCGGAAGGTCGACCGCTACGTCCGGGCCGGCGGCGCCTCCATCGACCCCGCGAGCGGCCGGGTCGTCGCCCTCTACGGCGGCATCGACTACGCCAAGCAGTTCGTCAACGGCGCCACCCGCAGCGACTACCAGGTCGGCTCCACCTTCAAGCCGATCGTCTTCGCCTCCGCCGTACAGAACAACTCCACCACCCAGGACGGCGCCCGGATCACCCCCAACACCCTCTACGACGGCACCAACAAGCGGATGACGATCAGTCACGGCTCCCGCACCGGCTTCGCGCCCGCCAATGAGGACGACCGCTCCTACGGCCCGATCACCGTCACCGAGGCCACCGACAAGTCCGTCAACGCCGTCTACGCGCAGATGGGCATGGACGTCGGCCCCGGCAAGGTCAAGGCCACCGCCGTCGACCTCGGCATCCCCGCCCGCACCCCCAGTCTCGCCTCGTCCCAGGGCGCGATCTCGCTGGGCACCGCCACCCCCAGCGTCCTGGACATGACCCAGGTCTACGCCACGCTCGCCCACCACGGCACCCACCGGCCGTACACCCTGGTCGACAAGGTCACCAAGAGCGAGGAGGACCTCGAACTGCCCGAGCGCGAGGAGACCACCGCCGTCCCGCGCTCCGCCGCCGACACCACCACCTCGATCCTGCGCAGCGTCGTCGACGGCGGCACCGGCACCGCCGCCCAGGGCGCCGGGCGGCCGGCGGCCGGCAAGACGGGAACCGCCGAAGAGGACAAGGCCGCGTGGTTCGCGGGCTACACCCCCGATCTCGCCACCGTCGTCGCGGTGCTCGGCCAGAACCCGGAGAGCGCCGCACAGGAGCCCCTGTACGGCGCCGGAGGGCTGTCGCGGGTCAACGGCGGCGACTACCCCGCCCAGGTCTGGGCCGACTACACCGCGGCCGCGCTGAACGGACGCCCGGTCCGCGACTTCGACCTGCAACTGGAGGCAGGCGCTGAGTCGGTGTCACCGTCGCCGTCCAGCAGCGACTCGGCCTCGCCCGGCGTCTCGGGCTCGCCGTCCACCGGCCCCAGCGACTCGCCCACCCTCCCCACGCCGACCCCCGGCGGCCCGACCCCGCCGACCGGCCAACCGCCCACCCCCACCCCGCCGACCCCACCCGCACCGACCGCCGAGCCCACCAACGACTTCCCGACGTTCGAGCCCCAGAGCGACGACCTGGAGCAGCGGCTGCGGTGGCGGTGGGGCGGCGGGTAGCGGAGCGCCGTACGGCAGGCGGCGGGCAGCGGCCGGGCCACCGTACGGGGACGGGGAAGGCCGTAAGGGGACAGGGAAGGCCGTACGGGGACCGCGTACGGGGACCGCGTACGGGGACCGCGTACGGGGCACGCAGCACGGCAGGCGCGCGCCACGGAGCCGACGTCCCGTCAGTGCCCCGACGTGGCCTTGAGGCCGACCACCGCCACCAGCAACAGGCAGATGAAGAAGACCCGGGCCGCCGTGGCCGGTTCGCCGAGCACCATCATGCCGACCACCGCCGCACCCGCCGCCCCGATGCCGACCCACACGCCGTAGGCCGTACCGATCGGCAGGGTCCGGGCCGCGTACGAGAGCAGCAGCATGCTGGCGACGATGCCCGCGCCGGTGAACACACTGGGCCACAGCCGGGTGAACCCATCGGTGAACTTCATCCCGATCGACCAGCCGACCTCCAGCAGGCCGGCGACCATGAGCAGGATCCATGCCATGACGGGCACCTCCGCGAAAAGAGCTTCAACAGGGGTGCGTCGTCTTGTCGTGACCCGGTACGGCGCGTCTCGTCGGGTGCTTCCCGAGGCTAGCAAAGGGCAGCGAAACGGGCGGTGACCTCGGTCACCGCCCACCGGGCCCCGGACAAGGGCCCGGAAAAACCAGGGCTACCGGCTCCACCTTGGCGACGTACCGACCCGCCCGGGGGGAACCGCGGACGGGGCTACAGGTACAGCCCGGTCGCGTCCTCCGCGCCCTCCAGCCGCTCCGCGGCCACCGCATGCAGATCGCGCTCGCGCATCAGCACATACGCCACCCCGCGCACCTCGACCTCGGCCCGGTCCTCCGGGTCGTACAGCACCCGGTCGCCCACCTCGACGGTCCGCACGTTCTGCCCGACCGCTACCACCTCGGCCCAGGCCAGGCGACGGCCGACCGCCGCGGTCGCGGGAATGACGATGCCCCCCGACGAGCGGCGCTCGCCCTCGGGGATGTCCGTCCGGACCAGCACACGGTCGTGCAGCATCCGGATCGGCAGCTTGTCGTGGGTGTCCTTGGTGTTATTCGGGCTCACGGCATGACCGTACCTGCCCGCGGACGCCCGGCACGCACCGCGGCCGCCCCGGGCCCCGCCCCGAGCGGCCTCGCCGACGTCCGGTGCGACGGGGTCGCACCCCGAAGGGGCGCGGGGAACCGCGCGACCCGCCACGACGCAGCCACGGACGGGACGGCACCGCTCGGCACTTCCCGCCGAACGCTCAGCCGCGCCGCCTGGCGCGCAGCGTCAGCAGACCGATCACGGCCACGCCGGCCATCGCCACCGGAACGATCCGCTCCAGCCGCGGCACCCCGTCCTCCGACACGAACTGGGCCCGCACATCCGAGATCGCTCGATTGGCGGCCACGTACGCCCGCCCCGCCGTACGGTCCACGGCGGCCGCCGTCCTCGCCTTGGCATCGTCCATGATCGTCTTCGGGTGCAGCCGCACACCGATCTCGTCGAGCGTGACGGCGAGCTCCTGCCGCCTGCGGACGATGTCCGCCTCGATCTGCGCCGGGGTCCTGGCTTCCGCCACCGCGCTGCCTCCGTCGTCTCGCGCCGATGCGTACGAGGGCCGGGCACGAGGCCCCGTACGGAACCGGCCACATAGCTGACTGCCGATTCGTGATGGACAGTCTGTCAGCTCACGCCCCCATGCGCCCCACAGCACCCCCGTTTCGCACCCCCGAGACGCCCCTGGCACCGTTCCGCACTCCGGCTGGCTAATGTCGGGGGCGTACGGACCCACGCTAAGGAGAGCCATGAGCGAGCGACTGCAGCCCGGCGACACCGCCCCCGCCTTCACCCTGCCCGACGCGGACGGCAAGCAGGTCTCGCTCGCCGGCCACCAGGGCCGCAAGGTCATCGTCTACTTCTACCCGGCCGCCCTGACCCCCGGCTGCACCAAGCAGGCCTGCGACTTCACCGACAACCTCGACTTCCTCACCGGCCACGGCTACGACGTCATCGGCATCTCCCCCGACAAGCCGGAGAAGCTCGCCAAGTTCCGGGAGAAGGAAGACCTGAAGGTCACCCTCCTCGGCGACCCCGACAAGCAGGTCCTCACGGCATACGGCGCCTTCGGCGAGAAGAAGCTCTACGGCAAGACCGTCACCGGCGTCATCCGCTCCACCGTCATCCTCGACGAGGAGGGCAAGGTCGAGCGCGCCCTCTACAACGTCAAGGCCACCGGCCATGTCGCCAAGATCATCAAGGACCTGGGGCTGTAGCGCACCTCGCCCCCACCCGGTCCGGCAGCTCCAGCACGGCCGGCGCCCCGCGTCAGGGTGGCCCGGGGCAGAAGCCGTTGTCGGTTGCGGCGAGTGGAAGACCGATTCCCGGCGCTGTCGCCGTAGAGTCCGGCAGTTCCAGCACCGCTTCGGCGCCGCCGTCCGCGGCGGCGCCGAAGTCCAGCCGGGCCCCCAGCACATCCGCCTGCCCGGCCGCGATCGTCAGCCCCAGACCGTGCCCGGTCCCCCGCTCCGGCGCAGCCGTACGGAACCGCCGCGGCCCCTCCGCACACAGCTCCGCCGGATAGCCGGGACCGTGATCGCGCACCACGATCCGCGCCCCCGCCACCACCACCTCGATCGGCGGCTTGCCGTGCTTGGCCGCGTTCGCCAGCAGATTCACCAGCACCCGCTCCACCCGCCGCCGGTCCGTCTCCACGATCCGCGGCTCGCCCTCCACGGTCACCGACACCTCGTCCACCCCGCGCTGGCGCGCCGCCCGCTGCACGATCCCGCGCACCAGCGACGGCAGCTCACAGGCGTCCAGATCCGCCCGCTCCACGCCCGCGTCCAGCCGCGAGACCTCCAGCAGATCCTCCACCAGCCGCCGCATCGCCTGCGCCCGGTCCCGCACCAGCTCCACCGCCCGCGGCTGCGGCAACAGCTCCGCGGCCGCCACCAGACCGGCCACCGGCGTCCGCAGCTCATGCGCCACATCCGCGGTGAACTCCCGCTCCGCCTCCACCCGTGCCGCCAGCGACGTCGCCATGTGATGGACACTGCGGCCCAACTCGGCCACCTCGTCGCGGCCATGGCTGGCCAGCGCATCCGCGTCCGGCGCCGCACCCGCCGCGATCCGCCGCGCCGCCGCCGCACTCAGCCGCAGCCGCCGCGACAGCCGCTGCGCCACGAACCACGACACCCCAGCCATCAGCACGACCGTGCCGCACCCCGCGATCAGCAGCGCCCGGTCCAGGGCCAGTTGCGCCGGATCGTCATGGGGATACGCCGCCGACACCGACAGCGAGCGCGTCGGAGCGCTCCCACCGCCGTCACCGACCCCGGTCGCCGCCCACACCCGCGGATCCTCACCTCCGCTGACGTACGTCCCCGACTGCTTGTGGAACACCGCCGCCCGCAACGGCCCCGGCAAGGTCGCATCGTCCAGCTGCGCCCCCAGCGCCAGCGTGCCGTCCCGCTCGTAGATCTGCAGCGCCGAACTCAGCCGGTCATCCTGGTACGCCCGCGCCGACCGCTCCCGCTCGGCATCCGCTATGTGATGCACCGCAAACCCGAGCACCACCACGGCCAGCGCCGTCATACAGGAAATGGCCAGGGCGATCCGGCCTCGAATGCCCATCACGCGAGGTTGTACATCTCCGTCGTGTCACCGAGCGGCGTCGAGCCGTCGTACGTCACCTCAAGACCGGTGAACACCAGCCCGCCGTCGACCGGCTTCGGACCGTAGAGCCGGAAGGTCGCCGGGTAACCCGAATCCGCGCCCGCCCCCGCGGCGGTCTTCTCCACCTGCACCACACCCGCACCGAACGCTTCCCGCGCGCCATAGACCTTCCACCGGATCGCGGTCGCCACCATCCCCGCGTCCCGGCAGGTCAGCGTAATCACATGCGGCTTGACCGCCGGCTTGCCGATCCCGCAGTCCCGGACGCCCGGCAGCCCTCCCGGCTCCTTGGCATCCTCCTTCACGTCCTGCACCGCCGACGTCTTCGGCGCGGCATCCAGGGCCGACGCACGGTCCGACGCCTGGCCGAACCACACCCCGCCGCCCGCCAGCGCCGTCACCACGCCGAAGGACGCCAGCGCGGTACGCCCCCGAACCCAGCGAGACCCTTCGCGATCGGTCATCACGATCTCCTCCCGGGGACCAGCCCCGTACCCCCACCCCAGCAAACACGAATGCCGCGCCCGGCGCCCCACTCTCCCGTCCCCCGGACACAGGCTGATTGCTCGAACGCTGCGGTGACCGCTCGGCTGTGTACCAGTCCTGTAACAAGCCCCGTCATACCTCTGGCGCGGACCCCGCCCCGGCCTGTCCGGACCCGGTCCCGGTGCTCCGGACGGCCCATCCGGCGTGACGAATCTCGCTTCATCCCGCCAGAGTGGTTTGGATCGGCGCTCCGCTGCGCAGGCGCACCTGTCGTATACCTACCGCGCACCGCGCGCTGACCGACCGAGAGGACCGCCTCGTGCCGACCGGCAGCACCGAAGCCGAACCCGCTCCCGACCCTGACCGGGACGCGCTCAAACGCCACCGGGTGCTCTTCCGTGCCGTCGCCCGGCGCAAGAACCCCAAACTGCGGCGCACCGACATCACCGTGACCGACGAACGCGTCGTCAAGCGTGCCGTGAAGGCCGCCGCACTCGGTAATGCCATGGAATGGTTCGACTTCGGGATCTACAGCTATCTCGCGGTCATCATCGGCAAGGTCTTCTTCCCCGGCGGCAGCGACACCACCAGCCTGCTGTCGTCCTTCGCGACCTTCGCCGTGGCCTTCCTCGTACGCCCCATCGGCGGCGCCTACTTCGGCCCCCTCGGCGACCGGATCGGCCGCAAGAAGGTCCTCGCCTTCACCATGATCATGATGGCGCTGGGCACCTTCTGCATCGGTCTGATCCCGTCCTACGCCACCATCGGCTTCTGGTCCCCCGCCCTGCTCATCCTCTTCCGCCTCGTCCAGGGCTTCTCCACCGGCGGCGAGTACGGCGGCGCCTCCACCTTCATCGCCGAGTACGCCCCCGACAAGAAGCGCGGATACTTCGGCAGCTTCCTGGAGATGGGCACCCTCATCGGCTACACCGGTGCCGCCGGCATCGTGCTGCTGCTCAACACCACGCTCGGCGACGACGCCATGCTCCACTGGGGCTGGCGCATCCCGTTCCTGGTCGGCGGCCCCCTCGGCCTGGTGGGTCTCTACCTCCGGGTCAAGCTCGACGAGACCCCCGCCTTCCAGAAGTTCGAGGCCGCCCACACCCACAGTGCCACCGGCTCCGTCGTCGAGGCCGAGGCCGAGTTCTCGCACCTCTCCGAGAACGCCCCCAAGAAGAAGATCAGCGAGATCTTCGCCCAGCAGTGGCCCACCCTCATCCTGTGCATCGCCCTGGTCGGCGCGTACAACATCACCGACTACATGCTGCTGTCGTACATGCCGACCTACCTGACGGACACCCTCCACTACGAGGAGTCCCACGGCCTGCTGATCCTTCTCGG
Organism: Streptomyces sp. NPDC054786; assembly: GCF_053611685.1. Classification (NCBI taxonomy): domain Bacteria; kingdom Bacillati; phylum Actinomycetota; class Actinomycetes; order Kitasatosporales; family Streptomycetaceae; genus Streptomyces; species Streptomyces sp. NPDC054786. The sequence continues at coordinate 55,116 of NZ_JBSHAW010000014.1, forward strand.
CACGATGATCGCCCTGATGTGCATCATCAGCACCATCGGCAAACTGAACGACCGCTACGGCCGCAAGCCGCTCCTGATGACCGGCATGCTCGGCTTCTTCATCACCGCCATCCCGGCCTTCCTCCTGGTCAACCAGGGCAGCATCGGCGCGGTCATCGGCGGAATGGCCCTCCTCGGCCTCTCCCTGGTCTGCCTCCTGGGCACCATGTCCGCCGCCCTCCCCGCCCTCTTCCCCACCAGCGTCCGCTACGGCTCCCTCTCCATCGGCTACAACCTGGCCGTCTCCCTCTTCGGCGGCACCACACCCCTGGTGATCACCGCCCTCATGGACGCCTTCAACCAGAACGTCATGGTCCCCGCCTACTACACGATGGGCGCCGCCCTCGTCGGCGTCATCGCCGTGGCCTGCATGAAGGAGACCGCCCAACAGCCCCTCGAAGGCTCCCCGCCCTCCGTGGCCACCAAGGAGGAAGCCGTCGAACTCATCGAGGCACAGACACCGGAACCACGCTTCTGACCTGCGCCGCACAGCGCGAAGGGGCCTCGGGAGATCTCCTCCCGAGGCCCCTTCCGCCTTTTCCGTCACCCGCCGTAACCGGCCCTGCGTTCGATCGTTGTTCAGTTCGAGAGGCGCGCGGGGGTGGGCCCGGTGCGCGGAAAGAGGGGGACATGGCGGTCAAGTACACACCCGAGCGGCTCGCTGAGGCCGCACGCGCATCATCGTCGTTCGACGACGCCGTGCGATGGTTCGGTGGGACACCGACGCCGGGCAGCAGACGCTATCTGCGCGCAAAGATGCGGGAAGCGGGCGTCGACACGAGGCACTTGGCACCCCTTGGCGTACGGCACACCGAGGCCAGACTTCGTGAGCTCGTGGCCTGCTCGCGCAGCAACGCCGAGGTCGTACGCCGCCTCGGCATCAGCCCGGTCGGCGGGAATCAAGCTCACATCGGGCGACGCATCGCTGAACTGGGCATCGATACCTCGCATTTCACCGCCGTGCCCCGCAAACACCCCAAGAACACCAAGCGCGACCATCTGGTGCTGGGCGCGCCGGCCGACGGACGTACTGGGGGTGAGCGCCTTCGCAAGGAAGTGCTGCGCCGAGGGGTTCCGGAGCGATGTGCAATATGCGGCACGGGTGTGGAATGGAACGGCAGACCGTTGCGCCTGGAAGTCGACCATCTCAACGGTGACTGGTGGGACAACCGCCCGGCCAACTTGCGTTTGCTGTGCCCCAACTGCCATGCGGTGACCGATACCTATCGCGGCCGCAAGCCGCGGCGGAAGTGACGTCCTGTCCATGGCCCGGCACGTCACGTATACCCGCGACCTGCTTACCCGTACAGCCGCTGACTCCACCAGTCTGGTCGACATGCTGCGCCGACTCGGCGCGCCCTTGGGCAGCGGTCCGCGCAGATACCTACGCGACCGGTTGACGCACCATGGCGTCGACACCGCGCATTTCGTCGACGAGCCGCTCCCTCGACGTCAGCGCCGTTCGTACACCGAGGCGCTGCTCAGGGAAGCCGCCGCGCAGTCCCACAGCATCCGCGAAATGCTGGAGTACATGGAAGTTCCGCCGTATGACAGCGCGTACGGGTACCTCCGCAGGAAGCTGGACCGATTCGGCATCGACACATCCCACTTCACCTGCCGCAGGTATGGCTCTCTCCTGCTCCCACGCGGTGAACTGGAAGTGGCCGTGGCCACCTCACAGAGCCTCGCCGGCGTCCTCGCACGCCTCACCCGGGCCGGGAATGGCACGTCCCGGAGAGCAGTGATACGCAGCATCTCGGCATACGGCCTGTCGACCGAGCACTTCACCGGTCAGGGCCACAGGCGTGGGCTTCCTTCCCCGAACCGCAAGTCGGCGGACAACATCCTGCGGCAACGCGAACCGGGTTCCCGACGTGAGAAGACGATGTTCTTACGCCGGGCCCTCGACGAGAAGAAGGTGCCCCGGCAGTGCGCGGAGTGCACCCTCGGGGAGAGCTGGCAGGGCAAGCGGCTCGTCCTGGAGATCGACCACATCAACGGCGACAGGCTGGACAATCGTCTGGGGAACCTGCGTTATCTGTGTCCCTCCTGCCACAGTCAGACGAGGACTTTTTCCTGCCGACCGGCGCACACCGTGATCCCCGCACAACCGCCCGGCCGGGCACAGTAAAGTAGGCGCGCGGGCCCGTACCCCAGCTGGCCAGAGGGCGCCGGTTTAGGTCCGGTGTGTCGTGGGTTCGAGTCCCACCGGGCCCACCTGCGCGTACGGCCTCCCCGTCGTTGGACGGGGAGGCCGTTTTCGTGCGTACGGACCGACTACCGCCTCAGCCCAACAACTCCCGCACCACCGGTGCCAACGCCCGGAACGCCTGGCCGCGGTGGCTGATGGCGTTCTTCTCGTCGGGGGTCAGTTCGGCGCAGGTACGGGTGTCGCCGAGGGGCTGGAGGACGGGGTCGTAGCCGAAGCCGCCGGTGCCGGTGGGGGCGTGGCGGAGGGTGCCTTCGAGCCTGCCCTCGACGACGCGCTCGGTGCCGTCGGGGAGGGCGAGGGCCGCGGCGCAGGCGAAGTGGGCGGCGCGGTGTTCCTCGGCGATGTCGGCGAGCTGGGCGAGGAGCAGGGCGAGGTTGGCCTGATCGTCGCCGTGCGTGCCGGCCCAGCGGGCGGAGAAGATGCCGGGGGCGCCGCCGAGGACGTCGACACACAGGCCGGAGTCGTCGGCGACCGCCGGGTGGCCGGTGGCCTTCGCGAGGGCGTGGGCCTTGAGGAGGGCGTTCTCGGCAAAGGTGACGCCGGTTTCCTTGACGTCGGGGATGTCGGGGTAGGCGTCGGCGCCGACGAGGTCGACGTCGAGGTCGGCGGCTTCCAGGATGGCCCGGAGTTCGATGACCTTGCCGGCGTTGCGGGTGGCGAGGATGAGGCGACGGGGGCTTGCGGGGCGTCCACCGGTTTGAGGCTGCATGGGGAGTGATTATCCCGGTGTGCAGATCTTGGTCATTTCATGGGCCCCGTCGACGATCGGCTGGATGTCGGGGGCCTTGTTGCTGTCGAGGGCCTTGCGGGCGGCCCTGATGCCGTTGTTCGTCTTGTCGACGGCCTGGGACAGCTCGGGGTCGTTCGCGTCCTTGCTGAGCTTCTTCAGGTTGGCGTCGATGTTGTCGAGGGCCTGCTCGGCCTTCTGCGGATCGGTGAGGGCGTTGTCCGCGGCCTGCTGGAGTTTGTCGACGGCGTTGACGACGGAGGTGGCGGCGTTGGCGCAGTCCATGGCCTTCTGGACCGCTCCGCAGGCGGAGAGCAGCGGTATCGCGAGGGTGGCGGCGGCTAACGCGGCGAGTGCGGTGGTGGCGGGGCGACGGTGCCGGCGCGGGCGCGGGGCCATGGTGCGGTTCCTTCCCTTGGGTCATGCTCGGGCAAAGGAAGAAACGCGGGGCGGGGTTGTTTGGTTGCCCGGGGACCGGGACCGGGGGCGAGGATCGGACACCGGGGCCGGGAAGCGGGGGCCGGACGGCCGGGCCCGGCAACCGCGGCCCCGACACCCGGCCACCCAGCCAACCGGCCAGCCGGCCAACCGATCAGATGAGGCCGGTCTGGGTGAGCAGCATGGCGAGGACGACGACGAGGGTCCAGCCGAGGATGTTCTCGAGGAGCCGGGAGTCGTCCTGGGGCCCGCCGGTGCGGGCGCGGGCGCGGGGTGCGGTCACGGCAGTCGTGGGCATGGATCCACCATGCGACGCCAGCGGGGGCCTTTTCCAGAGAGGGACGCCCTATGAGAAAAGGGTCACAGGGGGAGGTTTCCGGGTCCTCCCCCTGTGGTGCGTGGCGTCAGAGCGGTGGGCGGGCCCGCCGCCGTGCGCTCAGAGTGTGCGGGCCAGCGCCACCCGCTGGACCTCGTCGAGGTCGGCGCAGCCGGCGACGGCGAGGTCGAGGAGGGAGTTGAGTTCGTCGCGGGCGAAGGGTTCGGCTTCGGCGGTGCCCTGGACCTCGACGAAGCGGCCGTCGCCGGTGCAGACGACGTTCATGTCGGTCTCGGCGCGGACGTCTTCCTCGTAGCAGAGGTCGAGGAGGGGGGTGCCGCCGACGATGCCGACGCTGACGGCGGAGACGGTGCCGCTGAGGGGCTTGCGGCCGTGCTTGATGAGCTTCTTGCCCTGGGCCCAGGTGATGGCGTCGGCGAGGGCGACATAGGCGCCGGTGATGGCGGCGGTGCGGGTGCCGCCGTCGGCCTGGAGGACGTCGCAGTCCAGGACGATGGTGTTCTCGCCGAGGGCCTTGTAGTCGATGACGGCGCGCAGGGAGCGGCCGATGAGGCGGCTGATCTCGTGGGTGCGGCCGCCGATCTTGCCGCGTACGGATTCGCGGTCGCCGCGGGTGTTGGTGGAGCGGGGCAGCATCGAGTACTCGGCGGTGACCCAGCCTTCGCCGGTGCCCTTGCGCCAGCGCGGTACGCCCTCGGTGACGGATGCGGTGCAGAAGACTTTGGTGTCACCGAAGGAGATGAGGACGGAGCCTTCGGCGTGCTTGCTCCAGCCGCGTTCGATGGTGACCGGGCGGAGCTGTTCGGGGGTGCGGCCGTCGATGCGAGACATGGCGTAGACCCTATCGGGAATGGCGAGGGCCCCACTCCGGGGCGGTGGACCGTCCGGTGCGGGGCCTTCGGGAGCGGCCCGGAGGCCGGCTCGTCAGCTCACATCATGTCTTCGATCTCGGCGGCGATGGGGTCGGCGTCGGTGCCGATGACGACCTGGATCGCGTTGCCCATCTTGACGACGCCGTGGGCGCCGGCGGCCTTGAGGGCGGCCTCGTCGACGAGGGAGGAGTCGACGACCTCGGTGCGGAGGCGGGTGATGCAGCCCTCGACCTCTTCGATGTTGTCGAGTCCGCCGAGCCCGGCGACGATCTTCTCAGCCTTGCTGGCCATGTCCACTCCTGCTTGTCTCGGCCGCCGGCGGTTCCGCCGTGCGGTTTTCACACCGTAACGCACGTTCAGCCCAACAATATGGGCGTTTGTCCGCTGTCTGACGAAGGATGGCGATCACCGGAGTGCACACCGGGGGACGGTGCGCACCACGAGTGGTCTACACCACCAGTATGCGGCAAGGACGAGGTCGGTTGTCGACGGGCCGACTGCCGGGAGGACACGGATGAGTTCGAACGCAGCGGCGGCGGCACCGGGGAAGAACTGGGCGTCGAATCTCTTCCAGGGTTTGCAGAAGATGGGGCGCAGTCTGCAGTTGCCGATTGCCGTCCTGCCCGCTGCGGGGATTCTCAACCGCCTTGGCCAGCCGGATGTGTTCGGCGCGGACGGGCTGGGCTGGGACGCCGTCGGCAAGGTGTTCGCGGCCGCGGGCGGTGCGCTGCTGGATTCGGGGCTCGGGTTGCCGCTGCTGTTCTGCATCGGTGTGGCGATCGGTATGGCCAAGAAGGCGGACGGGTCGACGGCGCTGGCCGCGGTGACCGGATTCCTCGTCTACTTCTCGGTCATGCATGCGTTCCCGGCGGGCTGCTCCGCGGGGCAGACGTACACACAGGCGGGCCTGTGGAGCGGGGTGTGCGTGGACAAGACGCAGACGGTGACGCCGGCCGCCTTCCAGAATCCGGGGGTGTTCGGCGGCATCGTCATGGGGTTTCTGACCGCCTGGCTCTGGCAGCGCTTTCACCGGGTGAAGCTGGTGGACTGGCTGGGGTTCTTCAACGGCCGCCGGCTGGTCCCGATCATCATGGCCTTCGTGGGCCTGGTGTTCGCGGTGCTGTGCCTGTTCGTCTGGCAGCCGATCGGCGATGCGCTGACGAGCTTCAGCGAATGGCTGTCGGGGCTGGAGGCGTGGGGTTCGGGGATTTTCGGTGTCGCCAACCGCGCGCTGCTGGTGATCGGCCTGCATCAGTTCCTGAACACCTTCGTCTGGTTCCAGTTCGGCAGTTTCACCAAGCCGGACGGCACGGTCGTCCACGGTGACATCAACCGGTTCCTGGCGGGCGATCCGGATGCGGGGCAGTTCACCACGGGGTTCTTCCCGATCATGATGTTTGCGCTGCCGGCCGCGGCGCTGGCGATCGCGCACTGCGCCAAGCCGCATCGGCGCAAGGAGATCGCGGGCATGATGCTGTCGGTCGGCCTGACGTCGTTCGTGACGGGTGTGACCGAGCCGATCGAGTATTCGTTCCTCTTCGTGGCGCCGGTGCTGTACGCGATCCATGCGGTGCTGACGGGTGTGTCGATGGGGGTGAGCTGGGCGCTGGGGGTGCACGACAGCTTCAGCTTCTCGGCGGGTCTGATCGACTACGTCATCAACTGGGGGCTGGCGACCAAGCCTTGGCTGATCATTCCCATCGGTTTGTGTTTCGCGGTGGTCTACTACGCCCTCTTCCGTTTCGTGATCACGAAATTCAATCTGGCGACGCCCGGCCGCGAGCCGGATGAGGTGGGGGACGCGATGGAGCGGGAGAACGTGAAGTAGCGGGACGGGCAAGGAGCAGGGCGGGCGCGACGGCGCCTGCCGGGGGGGTGCGCACCGGCCCCCGCCCGCCCTTCCGTGCCGCCTCCGCCGGCCCCCGGGTTCCGCCGCCCGGGGGCCGGTCGTCGTGTGGTCCACACCACTTGGAAGAATGGATTCCTTTATGTCGGGGCTACGTGCTAAGAATGGTCTAAACCACTAGTGGTGTAGACCAAGGTGTAGACCAAGCGCGGGCCGTTCCCCCCTTTTGAGTGCCCGCCTCACCAGGAGGAATCCGATGAGTTCGGCCACCGCCACGCAGGCGGCTCCCGCGAAGAAGCGGGGCTCCGGCCTGTTCCAGGGCCTGCAGAAGATCGGCCGCAGCCTCCAGCTGCCGATCGCCGTACTGCCCGCCGCGGGCATCCTCAACCGCCTCGGCCAGCCGGACGTCTTCGGCGAGAAGGGCCTCGGCTGGATCGACGTCAGCAAGGTCTTCGCCGCCGCCGGCGGCGCGGTCTTCGACAACCTGCCGCTGCTGTTCTGCATAGGCGTCGCCATCGGCTTCGCGAAGAAGTCCGATGGCTCGACGGCGCTCGCCGCGCTGGTCGGCTTTCTGGTCTACAGCAATGTCCTCAAGGCGTTCCCGGTCACGGAAGGCCATATCGAGAAGGGCAAGTGGGTCGAGCCGGTCCTCAACAACCCCGGCGTCCTCGGCGGCATCATCATGGGCCTGCTCGCCGCGGTCCTGTGGCAGCGCTACCACCGCAAGAAGCTGGTGGACTGGCTGGGCTTCTTCAACGGCCGCCGGCTCGTCCCGATCATCATGGCCTTCGTGGGCACCGCCGTCGGCGTGCTCTTCCTGCTGATCTGGGAGCCCATCGGCAGCGCCATCTCCAGCTTCGGCGAGTGGATGACCGGCCTGGGTGCGGGCGGTGCCGGCCTGTTCGGTCTGATCAACCGCGCGCTGCTGCCGATCGGGATGCACCAGTTCGTCAACACCGTCTCGTGGTTCCAGCTCGGTGACTTCACCGATGCCGCCGGCAAGGTCGCGCACGGCGACATCGGCCGCTTCTTCGCCGGTGACCCGTCCGCCGGCCAGTTCATGTCCGGCTTCTTCCCGATCATGATGTTCGGTCTGCCGGCCGCCGCCCTCGCCATCGCGCACTGCGCCCGCCCCGAGCGCCGCAAGGCCGTACTGGGCATGATGATCTCGCTCGCGCTGACCTCCTTCGTCTGCGGTATCACCGAGCCGATCGAGTTCTCGTTCCTGTTCATCGCCCCGGTGCTGTACGCGATCCACGCCGTGCTGACCGCCCTGTCCATGGCCCTCACCTGGGCGCTCGGTGTGCACGACGGCTTCACCTTCTCCGCCGGCTTCATCGACTACGCGCTGAACTGGAACCTGGCCACCAAGCCCTGGATGATCATCCCGATCGGCCTGGTCATGGCGGCCGTCTACTACGTGCTGTTCCGCTTCGCGATCACCAAGTTCAACCTCACCACCCCGGGCCGGGAGCCCGAGGAGGAGATCGAGGACCTGACGAAGGCGTAAGCCGCGCAGACCACGGCACAGGAAGGGCCCCGGAACCGCAGCACGGTTCCGGGGCCCTTCCTCGTGGCGCGCGGCGCGCCCCGCTCAGATCTCGTAGACCGCGCCCGCCTTGGCGACCTCGACCGGCCCGTCGTAGACCTTCTGGGCGTCACGGACGCTGATGGCCGGGTCGGTCCACGGCGGGATGTGGGTCAGCACCAGCCGCCCCGCACCGGCCCGCCGGCTGATCTCGCCGGCCTCCCGGCCGTTGAGGTGCAGGTCCGGGATGTCTTCCTTGCCGTAGGTGAAGGACGCCTCGCACAGGAAGAAGTCGGCGCCGGCGACCAGGCTCTCCAGCGCGTCGCAGGGGCCGGTGTCGCCGGAGTACACCAGGGACCTGCCGCCGTGTTCGAAACGGAAGCCGAAGGCCTCCACCGGGTGGCTGACCCGCTCCGTGCGGATCGTGAACGGTCCGATGGTGAAGGTGCCCGGCGTCAGGGTGCGGAACTCGAAGACCTCGCTCATCGCCCCGTCGTACGGCAGATCGGCGTGCGCGACGGTCAGCCGGCGCTCGGTACCGGCCGGCCCGTGGACCGGCATCGGCGCGCAACGTCCGCCGTCCGGGCGGTAATAGCGCACGACGAAGTAGCCGCACAGGTCGATGCAGTGATCGGCATGCAGATGCGACAGGAGTACGGCATCCAGGTCATAGAGGCCGATGTGGCGCTGCAGCTCGCCCAGGGCGCCGTTGCCCATGTCGATGAGCAGCCTGAAGCCGTCGGCCTCCAGGAGGTAGCTCGAACAGGCCGATTCCACGGAAGGGAACGACCCCGAGCATCCGACGACAGTGAGCTTCATAGCGGGCGTGAACCTCCGTGGGCGGGGGCGGCGGTCGGCAGGTCCATGCCGGGGATCCCGGCGGGGCCTTGCCGGGTTGTGCCGGGTCCTTGGCGGTCGGTGCGGTGCCCACGAGCGTAAGGCGCAAAAGGTCCTGTGGCTCCTCCAGCGGGGCGAGCTGTGGGCGGAATCACCAGTCTGGGCTGTCGCCCCGTACGCCCGTACGTAGTGGCCGGGGCCGCCCGGCATTCCGCCGCGCCCCCATGGGGGCCGGCCGCCGTGGCGGGGGGACGGTTCTGCGGGCGCCCGGCCTTCGGGGGCACACCCCCGGGAAAGCGTCCCCCCGCCGCGGCGCGGAACCGCGACGGCGGGGATCCGGCGGCATACGTACCGGGCACGGCGAGCACGTTCGGCGATCCGACGCCGGTCGGCTACGCCCAGAGCTGGCCGTGCAGCGTGGCGATCGCCGCTTCCGTGGACTCGGCCGTGTAGACGCCGGTGGAGAGGTACTTCCAGCCGCCGTCGGCGACGACGAAGACGATGTCGGCGCTCTCCCCCGCCTTGACGGCCTTCTTGCCGACGCCGATGGCGGCATGCAGCGCCGCGCCGGTGGAGATGCCCGCGAAGATGCCTTCCTCGGCGAGGAGTTCACGGGTGCGGCGAACCGCGTCCTCGGAGCCGACCGAGAAGCGGGTGGTGAGCACGGACTCGTCGTAGAGCTCGGGGATGAAGCCCTCATCGAGGTTGCGCAGACCGTAGACGACATCGTCGTAGCGGGGCTCGGCGGCGACGATCCGGACGCCGGGGACCTGCTCGCGCAGGTAGCGGCCGACGCCCATGAGCGTGCCGGTGGTGCCCAGACCGGCCACGAAATGGGTCACGGAGGGGAGGTCGGCGAGGATCTCGGGGCCGGTGGTGGCGTAGTGCGCACCGGCGTTGTCGGGGTTCCCGTACTGGTAGAGCATCACCCAGTCGGGGTGCTCGGCGGACAGCTCCTTGGCGACCCGGACGGCCGTGTTGGAGCCGCCCGCCGCCGGCGAGGAGATGATCTCGGCGCCCCACATGGCGAGCAGCTCGCGCCGCTCGGACGAGGTGTTCTCCGGCATGACGCACACGATGCGGTAGCCCTTGAGCTTGGCCGCCATGGCGAGCGAGATGCCGGTGTTGCCGCTGGTCGGCTCCAGGATGGTGCAGCCGGGGGTGAGCCGACCGTCCTTCTCGGCCTGCTCGATCATGTGCAGCGCGGGCCGGTCCTTGACGGAGCCCGTGGGATTGCGGTCCTCCAGCTTCGCCCAGATGCGGACGTCGTCGGCCGGGGACAGGCGCGGGAGGCGGACGAGAGGAGTGTTCCCGACCGCCGCCAGCGGGGAGTCGTACCGCACGTCAGACCATTCCGCCGGCCACTGCCGGAAGAATCGTCACGCTGTCGCCGTCGGCGAGCTTGGTGGAGATGCCTTCCAGGAAGCGGACGTCCTCGTCGTTGAGGTAGACGTTCACGAAGCGGCGCAGCTGCTCGCCGTCGACAATGCGCTCGCGGATGCCGGTGTGCCGGCTGTCCAGGTCGGTGAAGAGGTCGGCGAGGGTCTCTCCGCTGCCCTCTACGGCCTTCTCGCCGTCGGTGTAGGTGCGCAGGATGGTGGGGATTCGGACCTCGATGGCCATGAGAGTGCTCCTGTCGGAGTGCGGTGGCGGGGGCTGTGCGTCCCGTGTGCACGGCCCTACGGCGTGCCGGGAGGGCGTCGGGTGACGCCGGACGTGCGGGGCTGTGGGAGGCGCGCGTCGCGCGGCCGTACCGGCCCGGGTCAGGCGGCTGCGCAGCGCGGACAGATGGCGCTGGAAAGGCGGCACAGATCCACGTGCAGCCGTGCGGCTCCGCAGCCGAACGCGCCCAGCAGTGCGGATGCGGAGCGACGCGTGGCGAGCGGAGCGCGCAGCAGCATGCCCGGCCTCTTCTCGCTCACGTCGTGGTCAACCATGCGGTCATCGTATCGATTCCCGGTCCGGGTATTGGAACCTCGTCCCATGATGCGGACGATTGGTGTACACCAGGTGGGACGACCTCAGGAGTAGGCCGCCACGACCTCGACCTCTTCCTCGGTGACCTCGCCGTTCACGATGCGGTACGAGCGGAACTGGAAGGGCCCGGCGTCGTCGGTGTCGGCGGTGGAGACCAGGACATAGTGGGCGCCGGGCTCGTTCGCGTAGGAGATGTCGGTGCGCGAGGGGTAGGCCTCGGTGGCGGTGTGCGAGTGGTAGATGATCACCGGCTCCTCGTCCCGGTCGTCCATCTCGCGGTAGAGCTTGAGCAGGTCGGCGGAGTCGAATTCGTAGAACGTGGGCGAACGGGCGGCGTTCAGCATCGGAACGAACCGCTCCGGGCGGCCGCTGCCGGCCGGTCCCGCGATCACGCCGCAGGCCTCGTCGGGGTGGTCCTGGCGGGAGTGCTCGACGATCCGGTCGAAAAGCGCCTTGGTGAGGGTCAGCATGGCGCCAAGAATAAACAGCGGGCCCGCGCGTACCGAAGAGTGGTACGCGCGGGCCCGCATGCTGGACGATCGGGGGGATTCGCCCCGTTTGCGTCCGAGAGGTGCCTCAGTCCTTGGTGGAGGCGTCCTGCGGTGCCGCGCCGGCCGTCAGGCCGTTCGCCGCGTCCCGCCGCTTGATGCAGAGGTAGCCCACGCCCAGGATCAGCGCCCACACGGGAGCCGCGTAGAGCGAGATCCTCGCGTCCGGGTCGACGCCCATCATCACGATCACCATGGCGATGAAGGCCAGCGCGAAGATCGAGGTGAAGGGGCTGCCGGGGGCCTTGAACTCGGACTGCGGCAGCTCGCCGCGGTTCGCCTTGGCGCGGTAGCGCAGCTGCGAGGCCAGGATGACGATCCACGCCCACATACCGGAGATGGTGGCGAAGGAGACGACGTAGTTGAACGCCTCACCGGGCCACTGGTAGTTGATGTAGACGCCGAACAGCATCATCGCGACCGAGACGCCGGTGCCCCAGGTGGGCAGGCCGTTCTTGCTGAGCTTGGTGAAGAACTTCGGGCCCTGGCCGTTGAGCGCGAGGTCGCGCAGCATCCGGCCGGTGGAGTACATACCGGAGTTGGCCGAGGAGAGCGCGGCGGTCAGCACGACGAAGTTGACGATGCCGGCACCGGCCGGCAGGCCGATCTGCTGGAAGGCGGCGACGAAGGGGCTGACGCCCGGCTTGAAGACCGTCCAGCTGACGACGGACAGGATGATGATCAGCGCGCCGATGTAGAAGAGGCCGATCCGCCACGGCACGGTGTTGATCGCCTTGGGCAGGACCTTCTTGGGGTTGGTCGCCTCGCCCGCGGTGACGCCGACGAGTTCGACCGCCAGGAAGGCGAACATCACGATCTGCAGCGTCATCAGCGTGCCGCCGATGCCCTTGGGGAAGAAACCGCCGTGGGACCACAGGTTGGTGAAGGAGGCGGTGTCACCGGCGTCGGAGAAGCCGAGGGTGATCACGCCGAGGCCGATCAGGATCATGCCGATGATCGCGGTGACCTTGACCATCGAGAACCAGAATTCCAGCTCACCGAAGATCTTCACGGAGATCAGGTTGATACCGAACAGCGCGACGGTGAAGACCAGCGCCGCGGCCCACTGCGGTATGCCCTTGTTCCAGTACTGCACGTACGTGGCCGCTGCGGTCACTTCGGTGATGCCGGTGACGACCCAGAACAGCCAGTACGTCCAGCCGGTCACAAAGCCGACGAAGGGGCCGAGGAATTCCCGGGCGTACTCGGAGAAGGAGCCGGAGACGGGCCGGTACATGAGCAGTTCGCCCAGGGCCCGCATGATGAAGAAGATGACCAGACCGACGATGGCGTAGGCGAGGATGATGCTCGGCCCGGCCATCGAGATCGCCTTACCGGCTCCGAGGAAGAGGCCGGTACCGATGGCGCCACCAATGGCGATCATCTGGATCTGACGGTTTCCCAGACCTCGCTGATAGCCCTCTTCGGGGGGCTGCTCAGCTGCCTCGTTGCCGTCGTGTTGCTTGTCGACCTGCACAGAGGTCATGTGTGGTGCGCCTTTCTCCATACCGACCCGGTCTGTCCGGATCGGGTCCCGATCCCCCCGGATGGAGTTCCTGCACGCCGACGGTCGGCCGGCACAGCGCTCCCGTGGCGACAGGGGTGGCGTCACTCACGGCAGGTCGTGAACATGTATCACGGCGTCTCTTGGAGCGCCTAGGGATGGCGTGAATCAAACCACGAGATAAAGAGGACAAGAACCCCGAAGTGCCGCAATTCACATGGGGGTGGTGACGCGATCGTTATCCGGATTTGAGCATCCGCTGAGCGAACGCTGCGGAAACAACCGGGGCAGTATGCCCGAATTTCAACCCATCAGGGACTCGACGAGAGTCTCCTGGAGCCCGCCGAGCCAGAGGTAAGCCATCACCATCGGCTTGCGCGGGTCGCTGTCCGGGAGCCGCAGCAGCTCTCCGCCGTCCTCTTCATCGGTTACTTCAAGCCGCGTACCGATGGCCAGCCTGAGGTCGTTGAGGGCCCCCAGCCACTGCCGGCACTCACCGGCGTCGAGGCGGAGCATCGCGCTGTCACCGGCGGGCGCCAGGGTGTCCAGCGCACGGATCAGCGCCAGGGCGTCCTCGCGCTTGCGCGAGCGCAGATCGTTCTCGGTGTAGCGGCGGAATTCGGCGGAGGCCGCGCGCACATCGTCGTCGGGGACGAGATCGGGTCCGCCGTAGGCGTCGGGGAAGAAGCGGGCCAGTACCGGGTCGGCGGGCGGCTCGCTGGGGCCGTCGTTGAAGATCGAGGCCAGCAGGTCGTCGCTCTCGCTCTCCCCGGCCTCCTCGCCCGGACCGATCAGCTCCATCAGCTGGACGGCGAGGCTGCGCAGGATGGAGATCTCGACCTCGTCGAGGGGTACGGCGGCGCCACCGCCGGGCAGCGGCTCGAAGTGCCCGGTCATCGGCGGTCCTGCTGAAGGGTCGCCCACAGGCCGTAGCCGTGCATGGCCTGCACGTCGCGCTCCATTTCCTCGCGGCTGCCGCTGGAGACCACCGCGCGTCCCTTGTGATGGACGTCGAGCATCAACTGGTGCGCCTTGTCCTTGGAGTAGCCGAAGTACGACTGGAAGACATAGGAGACATAGCTCATGAGATTGACGGGGTCGTTGTGGACGATCGTGACCCACGGGACGTCGGGTTCGGGGACCTCATAGGGGGCCTCGCTCGACTCGGGCCGCTCGACCTCGACCGGGACACTGAGGGTGCAGCGATGCGGCCGGAGCGTAATCGTGGGTGACGGGTGGGCGCTCACAGGCCCCATGCTGCCACCCGGGGGCGGGCGACGCACAAATGCCCCTCGCGCGGGCCGCGTCGGCGGGCCGGGCGCGGCGGCCGCCTGGGGCGCCCCGAGGCACCCGACCCGCTATCGTCAAAGTGACGAGTATGAGGGGTAGCATCTCCCCTATGAACACAGCAGACCTGGGGCTGCCGGTGGCCGTGCCGTCGACTGCACTCTTCACCGACCAGTACGAACTCACCATGCTGCAGGCCGCGTTGCGGTCCGGCACCGCGGACCGGCGTTCGGTCTTCGAGGTCTTCACCCGCCGGCTTCCCGAGGGCCGCCGCTACGGCGTGGTGGGCGGCACCGGCCGGGTGCTGGACGCGGTGGAGAACTTCCGCTTCGACGAGACGATCCTCGGCTTCCTCCGCGAGCGCGACATCCTCGACGAGCCGACGCTCCAGTGGCTGGCCGACTTCCGCTTCCGCGGCGACATCTGGGGCTACCCGGAGGGCGAGGTCTACTTCCCCGGCTCCCCGCTCGTGCGGGTCGAGGGCACCTTCGCCGAGGCGGTCCTCCTGGAGACGGTGATCCTCTCGATCCTCAACCACGACTCCGCGGTGGCCGCGGCCGCCTCCCGGATGTCGGTGGCGGCCGGCGACCGCCCGCTGATGGAGATGGGCGCCCGACGCACCCATGAGCTGTCGGCGGTGGCCGCGGCCCGCGCCGCGTACGTCGGCGGTTTCCACACCACGTCCGACCTGGCGGCCGGCTTCCGCTACAACATCCCCACCGTCGGCACCAGCGCCCACGCCTTCACCCTGCTGCACGACACCGAGCGGGACGCCTTCACCGCACAGGTCGAGAGCCTCGGCAGCGGTACGACCCTGCTCGTGGACACCTTCGACGTCACCGAGGCGGTGCGCACGGCCGTGGAGGTGGCCGGCCCCGGCCTCGGCGCCGTCCGGATCGACTCCGGTGATCTGCTGCTGATCGCCCACCGGGTGCGCCAGCAGCTGGACGAGCTCGGCGCCACCAAGACCAAGATCGTGGTCACCAGCGACCTGGACGAGTACGCCATCGCCTCGCTGGCCGCCGCCCCGGTGGACGCGTACGGCGTCGGCACCCAGCTGGTGACCGGCAGCGGGCACCCGACCTGCTCGATGGTCTACAAGCTCGTCGCCCGCGCCGACAGCGAGGAGCCCGGCGCCTCGCTGCGGCCGGTCGCGAAGAAGTCGATGGGCGCCAAGACCTCGCTCGGCGGCCGTAAATGGGCCGCGCGCCGGCTCGACGAGGACGGTGTGGCCGTGGCCGAGGTCATCGGCACCGGGCCGGTCCCGGCGGAGCTGGCCGACCGGCAGCTGCTGGTGCCGCTGGTCAGCGGCGGCAAGGTGGTGGCCCGCGAGCCGCTGGACGCGGCTCGCGACCGGCATATCGCCGCCCGCGCCCAGCTGCCGCTGTCGGCGACCCAGCTCTCCCGCGGCGAGGCCGTCCTGCCCACCGAGTACGTCTGACCCGGCGCCACCGCCCGTGAGCGGGGTGCCGGGCGGCCGCCGCCGTACACCGCGCCCGGCGGCCGTCGCGCTGCCGGGCTCCGGACCACTCCCGCAATCCCCGTCCAGTGGCTACCCTCGGTCACACCACCACTCCGCGCCCCTCCCCCGATTCCCAGCCGGAAGGCACGCACCATGCACCGGGCATTGATCGTCGTTGATGTGCAGAACGACTTCTGCGAGGGCGGCAGCCTCGCGGTGGCGGGAGGTGCGGATGTCGCGGCGGCCATCACCGATCTGATCGGCCAGGCGGCCTGCGGCGGCTACCGCCATGTCGTGGCCACCCGGGACCACCACATCGATCCCGGTGACCACTTCTCCGACACCCCGGACTACGAGCACTCCTGGCCGGTGCACTGCGTGGCCGGCACGGAAGGCAGCGGCTTCCACCCCAATTTCGCCCCGGCGATCGCCTCCGGCGCCATCGACGCGGTCTTCGACAAGGGCTCCTACACCGGCGCCTACAGCGGTTTCGAGGGCGCGGACGAGAACGGCAGCTCGCTCGCGGACTGGCTGCACGCGCACCGCGTCAGCGAGGTCGATGTGGTCGGTATCGCCACCGACCACTGCGTACGGGCCACCGCCCTGGACGCGCTCAGGTCCGGGCTGCGCACCCACGTCCTGCTGGATCTGACCGCGGGCGTGGCCGCGCACACCACCGAGCGGGCGCTGGAGGAGCTGCGCGCGGCCGGTGCCGAGCTGACCGGCAAGCCGGTGGTCCTCGGCGGCTGAGCCGCGCGCGGGGCCCGTCAGGCGGCCGATGCGGGGCGCTCGTCGTCCCCGTCCGGCTCCTCCCCTCTGCCCGGGAGGGCCGGATTCCGCAGCAGCGCCCGTATCGGGTGCCACGACTCGGTGTCGTCCTCCGGGGCCTCGCGCCAGACCAGGCCGTCCGGATGGTGCAGTACGGCCGTGATCTCGTCGGGTGTCGGCGGCTCGGTGTTGCCGCGCAGGTAGACGGCCCGCAGCCCGAGATTGCGCAGCCTGGTCAGGGCGCGCTGGCGGTTCACGGCATGGACCAGGACCCGCACCCGGCAACCGCAGTCGTACAGGCCGGCCCGCGCCCCGTGGGGCGGTCTGGGCAGCGAGAGGGCGACCACCACGCTTCCGCCAGGAAGCCTGATGAAACCACCACCGGACATCGTCATATCTCCCCCGTGAGACTTCGCGTCAACAAGGAACTGTAGAACGCATCTAAACGCGAATCAGCCGCCGCCCGCTAGGGGGCGGCGGCTGAATAGCCTCTGACCTGCGATTTTACCTTTTACTTACCGGCTGACCCGACCCGAAGCGTCACCGCGGAGCCATCCCGGGCCTCGTTGGTGATCTTGATCCGGGTGTGGGTGTCAGGAACGATCACACCGCCGGTCGGGTTCGCCTTGTCGTAGTAGACGCCGTGCCGGTCGTCGAAGAGCGTCACGCCCGGCTTCGACTTGATCTTGACCGCCTTGCCGTCCTTGTGGAGGGTCAGGGCGTCGGTCCTGAAGCGCGTGAAGGTCGAGTCGTAGGACTGGAAGCGGTTGCGCATCAGCTTGCCGTCGGTCCACCGCTCGGCCTTGGGGTGCGCGTCGACCGGCAGGATCTGCCCGTAGCCGGGGTGCTGGCCGACGTTGTTGTCCGGCTGCGAGGTGTCCCACAGCCAGATCAGTACACCGTTCTGGTAGGGGAAGTGCTCCACCCAGCCCGGCTTGGCGGTGGTCCAGCCGAAGTTGTACGGGCCGACCTTGAGGGTCTTGTCGTACGACACGTACTGGCGGTTCTCGGCGATGTAGTACTGCGGGTAGTCCTTGGTGAAGGACGCGCCTATGCGCGAGAAGCCCTTGCTGGTCCAGCCGTTGTCGCCGTTCTCGGCGTTGTCGCCGAAGAGCGGCTGGCCGTCGGCGGTGACGCCGATGCTGTCGGCCGCGAAGCCCTTCTGCGCCGCGCCGCCGTCGGTCTGGTAGCGGAAGCGGAGGTCGATCTTCTTGCCCGCATAGGCGTCCAGCGGGTAGGCGAGGTCCTGGTAGGCGTCGACGGTGCCGGTCAGGGCGGGCTTGTCGCTGCCGTCGCGCGGAATGGCCTTGCCGCCCGCGGTGCCGTCGAGGGCCGTCCAGTTGTTGCCGCCGTCGGTGGAGACCTCGGCGTAGAGGTAGTCGTAGTCCTTCTCGATGTCCCACCAGCCCTTGAGCGTCAGCGACGCCTTGGCCTTACCGGTGAGGTCCACCGGCCGGGACAGGGTGTTCTTCAGGTCGTTGCCCATGTCGCTCCACCACTGGTGGGAGCCTTCCGCGGGAGCGACGATGTCGGTCTTGACCTGCTTGGCGGGCAGTTCGACGACCACCGCCTGCTTGTTCTTGGTGTTGTACTCGGCGACGCCCAGCTTGTGGGTGGACTTCTTCCCGGCCTTCGCCTTGCCGTAGTTGAGCCAGCCCAGCTGCAGCTTGTCCCAGGCGCTCATGTCGCCGGGCAGGTCGCCGATGGAGTTCTTGCCGGTGCCGAGCCAGGAGCCGCCCGACATCAGCGACCAGAAGTCCACCGAGGATTCGCCGGTGCCGCTGGTGTCGTACTCGTCCGGCAGGCCCAGGTCATGGCCGTACTCGTGGGCGAAGACGCCGAGTCCGCCGTTCTCCGGCTGCATGGTGTAGTCGCCGACCCAGATCCCGGTGTCGGCGATCTGGGTGCCGCCCGCCTTGTTGGCGCCCGGACCGGTCTTGCCGGCGTCGGTGCCGTAGGCGTACCAGCGGTGCGCCCAGATCGCGTTCGTCTTCTGGACACCGCCGCCCGCGGACTCGTCCTCGCCGGCGTGCACGATCTGGAAGTGGTCGATATAACCGTCGGGCTCGTTGAAGTTGCCGTCGCCGTCGTGGTCGTAGCGGTCCCACTGGTCGTACTTGGCCAGGTCGGTCTTGATCTCGGCGTCGGTGCGGCCCTTGGCCTTCTGGTCCTTGGCCCACTGGTTGACACCGTCGCGGATCAGGTCCCAGGCGCTGGCGCAGTTGGTCTGGCCGCAGTAGTTGGAACCGTAACGGGCCTCGTTCGAGTCGACCTTGACCCAGTCGGAGACCTCGCCCTGTACGGAGTAGCGGCCCGAGGACTGCTTCTCGTAGTACTTGGCCAGCGACTGCTTCTTCTTGTCGTGCGAGAAGTAGAGGTCCTGGAAGTGCTTCTGGTTGAAGTCCTTCTGCCAGGCCGTGCTGTTGTCCTTGGCACGGTCCGGCTGGGCTATCCGGTTGTGCAGCGGGCCGGGATCGCCGCCGTACTTCTTCACCGGCGGCTTGGGGCCGTCGCCGTCCGGGTCGAACATCGTGGTGTCGTCGACCTTGTCGCCGAAATCCACGAGGATGGTGAAGATCTTGTCGGTCTTCTGCCGGGCGAGCTCGACGTACTTGCTCTTGCCGAGCTTGACGACCTTGGAGCCGCCCCGCTCGGTCGCCTTGGCGTCACCGGAGATGACCTCCTGGAGCGCTTCCTTGCGCGCGGCCGCCTGCCGGTCGCTGAAGGGCCCCTTGAGGTCATGATCCACGGTCCGCTCGGGAGCCGGGTCATGGCGCCTGGCTACGGGCGACGGGCCCTGCGCATCGGCCGCGGCCACCCCCGAAGACAAAGCGGCCGCCCCGATCGCGGCGATTGCCGTGGCCAGGGCGGCCGATCTGAACACCGTTCTGTGTTCTCTCACTTGGCGCTGTCCTCCCCTTCGAACCGGTCACTGTTCGAGGGCATTCGACCGGAACTACGGGGAAAAAGACAGGTCTTGACTTGGGCACGTCAGCGAAGTACGTTACTCGGTCCGCGAGTTACGGGTATCGGACACCGGACGGCAGCGTCACGTCGGGCGTCATCTCCTGCGGCAGGGACCCGGTGTATATGCCCGCTGGGCATGCGCCCCCGCCCCCAACAGCCATGACGGCAGCGCGAATACACACGCGAGGCGGCATTGTGCGCCCCCCGTGCACCCGAACCGTGGGTTAGGTCACGCTTACTTGGCGTTCCGTTCGGGCAGTAACGACCGTAGGCTCGTTTGATGGCGCGCCCTTGACCGACACCCCCCTGCCGACCCTCCGAGGACGGATTCCGTCATGCCTCGACCGACTGCCGCACAGCTCGCCTACGGTTCGGCCACCGTCTTTCTCTCCACCCTCGCGATGCTGCTGCTCTCGCAGACGCAGACCGGGGTCGGGGTCGCGGTCATCGCCATCGCCGGGCTCGGGCTCGGGCTGCTGGTCGCCATGACGGTCCCGATGCCCGGGGTGCCGCGGGTGGTCCGCCGGCGTCTCGCACGGGCCAAGGCGCCCGCCGCGCCCGCCCCCCTGCGGGCCGTACCGACGCCGCCCGAGCACGTCCGGCCCGTGGCGGCGCCTCCCCTCGCCCGCTGGGGAAACCTCACCGGCCCGGCCGCCGCCACGGACGCCCGGGTCGGCGAGCACTCACGCTGACGGGGCGCCGCCCGTCTCCGTGGACACCACCACGGTCTTCGCCGCCTTGTCGTGCAGACACTGGTGGTACGGCTTGTCCCAGGTACACCACAGGACGTTGACCAGCCAGAAGATGAAACCGCAGCACGGGATGATCTCCGGGAGCGTATAGACGGCGGCCCGGGTCCAGCCCGCCTGGTTGGTCGGGGTCGAGCCGTTCGAGAGCATCGCCACCCGGATCTTCATCGCCATCTTGCCGAGGGTCTGGCCGCGACTGGAGAGCATCAGCCCTTCGTAGATGAGATACGCCAGCATGGTGACACCCGATACCGTCGACTGCCTACCGGCCTCCACGCTGTCGGTGCTGAAGTAGTCCACCCCGCCGACGATCAGGGTCATGATCACGGACACCGGCACACCGATGATGATCGCGTCGATGATGCGCGCCACGAGCCGCCGGCCGCGGTTCGCCAGCGGCGGCATCCCGGCCAGCGGATCGGCCGGGCCGGGCTGCCCGCCGTAGGGATCGCCGGCATACGGGCCGCTGCCGTACGAGGGCGGCGGGGGCGGCGGGGTGCCACCGGGCGGCGGGCCTCCCGGGGGTGGCGTACCGCCCGCACCGCCGCCCGCAGCGTCGCCACCCGCGCCGTTGCCGCGCGGAGCGTGGTTACGAGGCGAGCCGTTCTCACGGGGAGAGCTGTTACGGGGAGCGCCGCCCGCCGAGGGCTCCTGCGGCTTCTTCAGGAACGGGTCGTTCTCCGGTGGCTCACCGGGGCCGGGCCGGGGCTGGTCGGTACTCATGGCCCGAGTCGACCCCTTGTCAGGGCCCGCCGCATCCGGCGAAGTCCGTTCGGGGGACGGAAACCGCCCGTCGGGGAGCGGTGTGCCGCGGCGGCGCTCGGCCACCGCGGCACGGGTCACGGACGGGACGGGCGGACGGCCGCCCCGGCGAGGTGCCTCAGCCGGAGGCGACGAACGTCCGCGCGACCTTGTCGTGCCAGCACTGGCGCCACGGCCGGTCGAACACGCACCAGACGACGTTCAGCACACCGACGACGAGCACGCCGAGCACGCTGTAGACGAACCAGCGCTTGAGCGCCGCCCCGAGGGTCGGGGTGTCATGGCCCTCGATGTCCAGGACCCGTACGCCGCACAGCTTCTTGCCCAGGGTGCGGCCCCACTTGAGGGTCGGCAGCGCCTCGTAGAGCGCACCGCCGATCAGCAGGACGGCCAGGATCGTGGCGAGGACCGGGATGGTGGTGCCGTCGATCAGATAGACCGTCACCTGGCGGCCGGACTGCTTGGCCGCCTCGACCTTGGCGTCGATGTGGTCCGTGACGGTGCTCCACATGGGGACGGCCACCGCGGAGGTGAGCGCGCCCAGCACCAGCGTGTCGATCAGCCGGGCCGCCAGCCTGCGGCCGAGGCCCGCCGGGTGGCCCTGCGCAGCCTGGGCGGCGGCTTGGAAGGGATCGGCGGCGGCCGGCGGCTTCCAGGGGATGACGCCGTCGGCGTCGGCGCCCTGCGCGCCGGACCCGGCCGGTGCGCTACCGCCCTGCGGCGGGAAGCCGGCCGAGGGGGCGGACGCCCCCGGACCGGGGGTCTGCTGCGCCGGGCTCTGCGGGGCGGGGTGCTGCGGGGCGGGGTGCTGCGCGGGGCTTTGGGGAGCCTGGCTCTGCGGGGCCTGGTGCTGCGGGGCCTGGTGCTGCGGGGCCGGGCGGCCCTGCTGCTGGGCGCCGACGGACGGCAGCGACTGCGGGGAGCCCTCAGCGGGCGCGGCGGACGGGGTACGGCCGCCGCCCGCGACCCGGATCGCCATCGTCTCGCCGCCCTTGGCGGGCTGGCCGGCGTCGGGCCGTACCGCACGGATCGCGGTGGTGCCCTGGTCGCCGGAGTTCCCGCCGCGGCGGGCGGCCGGGTTCACGGCCCGGATGGCGACCGTCCCGTCGGTCGGGCGCTCCGGGCGCGGGGCGGGCGAGGACGCACCGGGCGCCTCGCCGGCCGGTGCCTCGGCACCGGCCTGCTCCTCGCGCTGCGGCGGCACCGCACCCCAGGAAGGCGCGCCCGACGGCGTACCGGGGGGCGCCTGGTCCGGTGAGCCCCAGGAGATCCGGCGGTCGGTCTCGTTGCCGTAGCCGCCCTGCCGGGAGGCGTCGGCCTGCCAGGCGGCCGCCGGTTCGGGGCTGGTGCCGTGCAGCCGGGCCGGGTCGTCCCAGCCGACCGCGGGCCGGGCCTCGACCTCGCCGCTCCGGCGTACGGCCGGCATCGCGGAGCCGCCGGCCGCCTCCTCCTCGTCGAAGAAGACCGGGCCGGTCTCCTCGACGGCGGGGGTGGGCGGCGGGGCCATGCCGGGTGGCGGCGCGGGCATCGCCTCGCCCTCGGCGGGGGCGGGCCGGCTGGTACCCGGCACCCATGCGGCACCGTTCCAGTACCGGATGTAGCCGGGGATGGACGGGTCCGGGTAGAAGCCTGGCGTGGGGCTACCGCCGGCGGATCCTGAGGTAGGAGCGCTCATGTCCGAAGTCCCGTATCTGTACTCGGCCTGGTGGGTGTGGGATGCAGTCTGCCGCAACGCGGCGTCCACATCTATCAGACCCCGGTTGCATCGGTGCCCATGCCCGCCCACGACCACCTGTAAGAGGCGCGGCAAAAAAGTTGTACGAAGTCGTGTAATGGTCCGGCGCCCGGCGCCTCTTCCTCTATGCGGGCCCGGTACCGGGTGTCCGCGGGGAGCGGAGAGAGGCGGACGTCATGCACACCGTGGTGGAGCGAGAGTTGGAGCTGGGCCTGGTCCTGTCACCGGAGCGGAGCGTTCCGGTGCCGGCCCGGCTGACGTACCGGACGGACGACCCGTACGCCGTCCATGTCACGTTTCATATCGGTTCGCACTCCCCGGTCAACTGGACCTTCGCCCGCGAACTGCTCGTCGAGGGCGTGTTCCGGCCGTGCGGCAACGGCGATGTGCGGGTGTGGCCGACCAAGCTCGACGGCCGCAGCCTGGTCTGCATCGAGCTGGACTCGCCGAACGGCCAGGCGCTGCTGGAGGCACCGGCCGCCGCGGTCTCCGCATGGCTGGAGCGCACCCTGCGGATGGTGCCGCCGGGGTCCGAGCAGCGGCATCTGGACCTCGACAAAGGGCTGGGCGACCTGCTCGCCATGGCGTCGTCGGACGATCTGTGGCCGAGCGGCCCGCGGCCCTCGGACGAGTCCCCCGAGCCCGGGGCGTAGGGGGTGACGTACCGGGCCTTCGGGGGACGGGGCGGGGAGGCCGACGCCGCACCGCGCCGGCCCGGTGGAATGTTCCCGGGGGCCGCACTGTTGGGCGCGGTATGAACGAGAGCTACCGCGCACGGACAGGTCAGGACACCGGCTCCACGGCGTACGGCACCGGTGTCGCGGTGTTCGGCACCGGCTCCACGGCGTACGACGCGGACTATTACGAGCACGGCGCCGCCGCCGACCGCTGGGCGCGGGCCCAGCTGTTCTTCGAGGCGAAGGACTTCACGGCCGCGGCCCGGATCCTGCGCGGCGTGGTGGACGAGGACCCACGGCCGGTCGCACCGCGGCTGCTGCTCGCCCGTGCCTACTACCACTCCGCCCAACTGGGGCGCGCCGAAACCGAGTTGCGGGCCGTACTGGACCGCGATCCGGTCGAGGCGTACGCCCGTCTGATGCTGGGCCGCACCCTGGAGCGCCAGGGGCGTGCCGGCGAGGCCGCCGGGCAGCTGCGGATCGCCGCGGCGCTGGGCGCGGACGCCTGAGCGCCCCTTCGCGACGCCTCAGCCGCGGTACGCCTCCAGCAGCCGCAGCCACACCTCGCTGATCGTCGGATAGGAGGGCACTGCGTGCCACAGCCGCTCGATGGGGACCTCGCCGCTCACCGCGACCGTCGCGGAGTGCAGCAGTTCGCCGATCCCGAAGCCGACGAAGGTGGCGCCGAGCAGCACCTCACGGTCCAGGTCGACGACCATCCGGGCCCGGCCGCGGTAGCCGTCCGCGTACAGGGCCGCCCCGGAGACGGCCGCCAGATCCTGGTCGACCACCCGGGTGCGGTACCCGGCCTCCTCCGCCGCGGCGGCGGTCAGGCCCACCGAGGCGGCTTCGGGGTCGCTGAAGACGACCTGCGGGACGGCGAGGTGGTCCGCGGTGGCGGCGTGCGCGCCCCAGGGGTCGGACTCCAGGATGGGGATGCCCCGGGCGCGCGCGGAGATCGCGGCGCCGGCGATCCTGGCCTGGTATTTGCCCTGATGGGTCAGGAGCGCGCGGTGGTTGACGTCGCCGACGCCGTAGAGCCAGCCACCGGTCACCCCCGTCACCCGGAGGCTGTCGTCGACGTCCAGCCAGGAGCCGGGGGTCAGGCCGACCGTCTCCAGGCCGACGTCCTCGGTGCGCGGGGCCCGGCCGGTGGCGATCAGCAGCTCATCGGCGACGATCTCGTCGCCGGAGTCCAGCTCGACGGTGACCGGGCCGCCCGGGGCTTCCCGGCGCACCGCGCGCACCTCGACGCCGGTCCGCAGGAAGACCCCGGCCTCGGCGAGCGATTCCGCGACCAGACGGCCGGCGAAGGGCTCCATACGGGGCAGCAGCCCGTCGCCGCGTACCAGCAGCGTCACGGAGGAGCCCAGGGCCCGCCAGGCGGTGGCCATCTCGACGCCCACCACGCCGCCGCCGACCACGACCAGGCGGCCCGGCACGGCCTTGGCGCTGGTGGCTTCGCGGCTGGTCCAGGGCCTGGCCTCGGC
This sequence comes from Streptomyces sp. NPDC054786, assembly GCF_053611685.1. Lineage (NCBI taxonomy): Bacteria > Bacillati > Actinomycetota > Actinomycetes > Kitasatosporales > Streptomycetaceae > Streptomyces > Streptomyces sp. NPDC054786. The sequence goes on from NZ_JBSHAW010000014.1 coordinate 79,878, forward strand.
GAGCCCGGGGATGGGGGGCAGTACCGCGCGGCTGCCGGTGCACACCGCGACCGCATGCCGCGCGCTGAGCACCCGTCCGCCGTCGACGACCACCCGCCGGGGCCCGGCCAGCCGGCCGTGGCCGCGTACCAGGTCGATGCCGGCCGAGTCCAGCCAGCGGACCTGTCCGTCGTCCTTCCAGTAGGAGACGAACTCGTCTCGGTGCGCGAGCACCGCGGGCACGTCCAGCGGCACATCCGCGGCGTCCTTGAGGCCGGGGACCCGGCGCGCCTCGGAGCGGGCGGTGACCGGGCGCAGCAGGGCCTTGCTGGGCATGCACGCCCAGTAGGAGCATTCGCCGCCGACCAGTTCGCTCTCCACCACCACCGCGCTCAGCCCGGCGGCGTGCGCCCGGTCGGCGACGTTCTCACCGGTCGGCCCCGCCCCCAGCACGATGACGTCATACGCCTCATCAGCGGCATTGGTCGCTTCGGTCGCTGCCATCGGCTCTCGCTTCCTGCGTCGGCATGAGGTGGCCCGGCGGGTCCTTCTGGCCATCCTCTGCCCAACGGGGCGTCAGCGCATCCGGCGTTCGACCGCTTCCTTGGCCTCGACGAGGTCGGAACCGGTCACCTCGCGGTGCACCTTGATGGCCTGGATCTTCTTGCCCTGCGCCAGCAGGGCGTCGATCTCGGCCATCCTGGGGTGCTCCGGCTCGACGATCCCGGCCTGCACGAGCAGCAGGTCCATCTTGCGTTCCAGCCGCTGGAGCCGGGTTTCCAGCCGTTTGGCCCGGCGGTCACTGGCCAGCGCGGCCGGGTAGGCGCCGAGCAGGAGGACGGCTATGGCGATGAGGGACGCGGATTCCATGGCGGCACTCTACGAGGCGGCGGCGCGTGCCATGAACACGGCAGTCGCCGCGGGACCGTGCACGGTGCCGCGGACGGCCGGTGCGCCGTCGGTCAGGATCTCGCACTCGGCGTAAGCGTCCGGCCCGTCGAGGGTGAGGGTGAGCATCGGCATGGCACCCACGCCCCGTGCGTCGGTCACCACGAACCACGGCAATTCGGGCCGGACCACCTGCTGTTCGCCGCCGGAGTCACCCGGCGCCTGGACGGCGTAGCTGAGGTCGTCGACGCCCTGGCCGGTCACGCGGAAGGTGACCATGCCCTCGCCGGATCTGTGCGGATCGTTGATCGTCATGGGGGCAGTCAACCGTCCTTTCCCCTGCCGTGTACATCCGGGCACTGGCCCGTGTGGCGGCGTTCGGGGGCGCCGGATCAGGGCAGATGCAGGATCTGGGTCGTCACGAGGTAGAAGACCACGGCCCAGAACACCATCACCGCGGCGACGGTGCCGAGGCCGACGAGGTTGGTCTTCGTCGCCGGTGCGTCCGGGCGTGGCCGCAGCCACCGCCTCAGCAGCGGGTTCACGTAGAAGGGCATCGTCACGAAGCTCATGATGAAGCTCGACAGCAGGTTGCCCACGAGCAGCCCGAGCCAGAGCCGCATCTTCAGCGGTGACAGCAGGAGCGTCAGCAGCACCACGGTCGGGTACAGGCCGACCCAGACCGCGACGGAGGTTTTGGTCTCCGAGGGCGGCGGCGCTTCCCTGCCGTTCTTCTCGAAGGCGAACCAGCTGCCGAACGAGCTGTCGATCGTGCGCATGCGGAAGTCGTGGAACCTCTCGCCCTCGGCGAGAAGTCCCTGCCGCTCGGGCGACGTCAGCCAGGCATCGAGGTGCTCGGCGCTGTCGAATCGGTACAGCGTGGTCCATTCGTCCTGAAGCCCCTCGACCGGACGGAAGAGTTCGGTTCCGCGAAAACCTTCGAAGGCGCTCTCCTCCCGGTCCATATGGCGCTGCCAGGCGAGAAAGGCGTCGACGTGTTCCGGGTGGACGCGGTGGGTGACCACAACGGTCACCAGCGGGTCCGGTGGCCGTATGCCGCCGCTGACGACCTGCTGGGTTGCCGGGCCGTCACGATAGGCGCTGCCGCGGTCGAGAAAGCTCTGCCGGGTGGCGCTGTTGATCCACGCTTGCAGATGGGCTATCGAGTCGAATCGGTAGACGACCAGCCAGTCGGGTTGCAGGGGTGTCGGCCGGGAGATCTCGGCGCCGAGAAAACCGTCGTAGTCGGCGGCAGCGGCGTTGAGGGCCTCCTGCCACGCTTCGAACTCCCGCTCCAGGCCGGGCCGGACCTTCTGGCCGATGATGACCGTCGCCTCGGCACCTTCCGACCTTCCGGTGGTCATGTGCGCAGGCCCGTCGTCACCGGCGCGCTTTCGCCGAGCCGTCGGTAAATGCGTTCCGGTGCCAGGGGCAGCGCGCGGTAGCGGACGCCCGTGGCGTCATGGAGCGCGTTCGCCAGCGCGGGAGCCACCGGGTTGATACAGCATTCCGCGATCCCCTTCGACCGCAGGGGCCCGACGGAATCCGCCGAGTCCACCAGCAGCACGTCGGTGCGGGGGATGTCGGCGTAGGCGGGGATGCGGTAATTGCGGAAGTTCGGGTTGACCATGACTCCGTTCGCGTCGACATGGTGGTTCTCGGTGAGGGCGAAGCCGATTCCCTGGGCGACACCGCCTTCCACCTGTCCCCGGACCTGCGCGGGGTTGATGATGACGGCGGCGTCGGTCGCCTGGACGCTGTAAAGGATGCGGATCTCCCCGGTCACCTGATGGACGGCGATGCGGAACCCCTGCGTATTGGAGGTGACGCTGCGGGGTGAGCCGTGGGCCTTGCGGGCGGCGGTGAACCGGATGCCGCGCGCTCGGGCGGATGCGACGAGCTCCGCCAACGGCACCCGCCGGTCACCGCAGAGGACGCTCTCGTCGTCCATCGAGCACATCACGAGATGCTCACCTGTGTAAGCGGCGGCGAATTCCAGGATGCGGTCGCGCACGGCATTGGCCGCTCGGAGTACCGCGTTGCCCGCCACGAAGAGGCCGGCACTCGCGAAGGCGCCGGTGTCGAATCCCGTGCGGTCGGTGTCGGATTGCACCAGGCGGATCCGCGACGGGGTCGTGCCCAGCTGGTTGGCCGCGATCTGGACATGCGCGGTCGACGTACCCTCGCCGAATTCGACGGTGCCGACGGCCAATTCGTACACGAGGTCGTCGCCCAGCGTGACCCAGGCCTCGGAGAGGTGTTCGGTCGGCGGCGCGGTCTCGTGCAGGGAACTCGCGACACCGGCCCCGACGAGCCACCCGGGGCCGGGCGGCGGCTCCTTCGCGGTACGGGCCATGGCCTCGTCCACCAGGTCGATGCACTTCGCGAGCCCGTCCTCGGTGAACACCACGTCGTCGGGGCCCTCGTGCAGGGCGAGGAGCGGATCGCCCGGTCGCACGATATTGCGCCGTCGCAGTTCGAGCGGATCTATGTGCAGGGCGCGTGCGAGTTCGTCCATCGCCGATTCCACGGCGAACGACGGCTGCGTCATCCCGTAACCGCGCAGTGCCCCGCTCGGCACGGTGTTGGTGTAGACGGAGAACGCGTCGTACTTCTTGTGCGGGCAGCGGTAGAGCATGAGGGCGGCGCCGCCCGCATACAGCGTTTCGCCGGCATGATTGCCATAGGCGCCCGTGTTCGACACGGTACGGACCTGGAGCGCCGTGAGCGTTCCGTCCGCCTTCGCGCCGAGCTTGACCGTCAGCGTCATCGGATGCCGTGGCGAGGCGGTGGTGAACTCCTCCTCTCGGGTGTACTCGAAGGAGACCGGCCGCCCGGTGTCCAGGGTGGCGAGTGCCACCAGATCCTCCGAGATCACTTCCTGTTTGCCGCCGAAGCCGCCGCCCACGCGGGCACAGAACACCCGGAGCCGGTCCGGGCGCAGCGCGAACAGACGGGCCAGTTTGACCTTCCCGATCGACGGTGACTGCGAACTGGTGCGGACGTTCAGGCGGCCGTCCTCCATCCAGGCGATCGAGCCGTGGGTCTCGAGATGCGCGTGCTGCACCCGTGGGGAGAAGTACGTGCCTTCGTGGATCACATCGGCCTCGGCGAACCCCGCGTCGATATCGCCGAGGTGCGAATGGATCTCCACCAAGGTGTTGTGGACGGGGTCGAGGACGAAGGGGTCCACCGCGCCGTGCAGTTGTGGCGCCCCCTCTGCCCTTGCCTCTTCGGGGTCGAATACCGCCGGCAGCACCTCGTACGCCACGACGACCCGTCGGCAGCCCTCTTCTGCCGCCCCGACGGAGTCGGCCAGGACCGCGACGACGCGCTGGCCGACGAAGCGGACGGTGCTGTCGAGGACGTAGGTGTCGTCCGGATCCACGAGATGGTCGGTGTGGATCGCCGTGCTGAAGCGCCTGCGCGGCACGTCTTCCCAGGTGTAGACCCGGTGTACGCCGGGAACCGCGAGCGCGGCGGTCTTGTCGATCGAGACGATCCGGGCGTGCGCGTGGGGTGAGTGCAGCACCTTGAGGTGCAGCATGCCGTCGAGGTGCGTGTCCATCGTGAACGCGGCGCGACCGGTCACCACGTCATCGGCCGCCGGCGCACCGACGCTCGTCCCGACGGCCTTTCCCGGCGCTGCCTTCGCCACGCCGACGACGCCTTTCACGGCATCCTCGATCGCTCGATAACCGGTGCAGCGGCAGAGGTTGCCCTTCAACGCCCTTGGCAGGTCCGCCTTCTGGGCCTCGGTGAACGTTGCCGACGTCATGATCATCCCAGCGGTGCAGAAACCGCACTGGAATCCCGGGGCGTCGCGGAACTGCCGCTGCACCGGATGCAGGTTTCCCGGGGACCCGATCCCTTCGATCGTCGTCACCGCACGGCCGTCCGCGCGGAAAGCGGGGGTGATGCAGCTGTGTACCGGACTGCCGTCCAGCCACACCGTGCAGGCACCGCAATCGCCTGCGTCGCAGCCCTTTTTGACGCCGTGGTGGCCGAGGGCGCGGAGGAAGGTGCGCAGGCACTGGCCGGGGTCCGGTTCTTCGTCGAAGCGCTTGCCGTTCACGAGGTAGGTCATGCCGGGCCCCCGGCCGTGAGTTCGCGACGGATCTCTTCGGCGAAGTGCCGTGTCAGATGACGGCGGTGGTCGGGAGTCCCGTTGGGATCGTCGAACCAGACGTCGGCGGGGAGGGCGTCGATGCTCTGCTGCAGCTTCCGGGCGTCGGGCACGGTGTCGAAGGCCATGCGCACCGGCCGTGTGGTGCCGGCGGTGACGGTGAGCAGCAGATCGCGCGTTCCCGGCGTTTGCGTACCGATGAGGAATACCGTCGAACGGCCGAGGCGGGTCAGCGAGAAGCTGCGGTGCGCGGTGCGTTTCCGCAGGGCGTGCGCCGGAATATCGATGCGCCGCAGGATTTCTCCGGGGGCCAGAATGTTCTCCTTGTTGCCGGTCACAAAGGTGAGGGCATCGACGGTGCGCGCGGTCCCGTCAGGAGCCCACAGCTCGTACTGTGCCTCCAGTGCGACCGTCAGTGTGATCATGGGGCCGGCCGGCAAGGACATGCAGATATTGCCGCCGACCGTCGCCGAGCTCCAGACCTTGAACGAGGACAAGAACGCCTCGCAGCTGTGCCTGAAGAGGGGGCCCGCGGTCCACTCCTCCGGCAGCGCATGGGCGTACAGCTCGCTGATGGTGCAGGTGGCGCCGATGCCGAGGCCCGCTTCGCCCGGGACGAGGGGTTCCCAACGCAGCGCCGTCAGATCGATCAGGCGGCGCAGGCCCGGCTGCTCCACGGAGAACAGCCAGGTTCCGCCGGCGAGCCAGGCATCGCCCGCCCGCCAGTCCGCGCCTGGCCGGTCGGACGGTCGCCGGACGACTTCGGTGATGGTGTTGAGGTCCATGGGAACTGATCTCCCTCACGACGAAAATCGTGCGCGCGGGGAACGGCGCAACCTCAAGCGACGGAATCCATATATGGCCGACGCGGTCGAAATATGGCCGCCGCGGTCGAACTCCTCACGAAAGGACCGGCGGACGCAGATATTCGTGTTCAGGATAGGCAGAAAGGTCCGCTCTTGCCACGTCAGGACCTCGGCGGGGAATCAGCATTTCTGCGCCTGCCCGCAACGACGAGTAAAATCGCCGACCGCACGGCACGGAACGGCGCCGGGGCCCGTGTGCTTCAGAAAAGCTTTCCGGGGTTGAGAATCCCCAGCGGGTCGAAGACGTCCTTGATGCCGCGCTGCAACTCCACTCCCACCGGCCCCAGTTCCCGCGCCAGCCACTCCTTCTTCAGGACACCGACGCCGTGCTCACCGGTGATGGTGCCGCCCAGTTGAAGGCCGAGCGCCATGATGTCGTCGAAGGACTCGCGGGCCCGGCGGGACTCGTCGGGGTCGGCGGCGTCGAAGCAGACGGTGGGGTGGGTGTTGCCGTCGCCGGCGTGGGCGCAGACGCCGATGGTCAGGCCGTACTTCTCGGCGATGGCGGCGGTGCCGTCGAGCATCTCGGCGAGCCGGGAGCGCGGGACGCAGACATCGTCGATCATGGTGGCGGATTTGACCTGTTCCAGCGCGGTCAGGGTCAGCCGGCGGGCCTGCAGCAGCAGATCGGACTCGGCGGCGGTCTCGGCGGGTACGACCTCGGTGGCGCCCGCCGCGGTGCACAGCTCCCCGACGGCGGCGAGGTCGGCGGCCGGCTCGGGGGTGTCGAAGGCGGCCAGCAGCAGCGCCTCGGTGCTGTCCGGGAGGCCCATCTGCGCCATGTCGTTGACCGCGCGGATGCTCGTACGGTCCATCAGCTCCAGCAGCGAGGGGGCGTGGCCGCGGGCCATGATCTCGCAGACGGCCTGGCAGGCGGCCGCGGTGGAGGGGAACTCGGCGGCCAGCGCGAGCTGTTGCGGCGGCTCCGGCTTGAGCGCGAGGACGGCGCGTACGACGATGCCCAGGCTCCCCTCGGAGCCGACGAACAGCCGGGTGAGGTCATAGCCCGCGACGCCCTTGGCGGTGCGCCGGCCGGTCGTCAGCAGCCGCCCGTCGGCGAGGACGACGTCCAGACCGAGGACGTACTCGGCGGTGACCCCGTATTTGACGCAGCACAGGCCGCCGGAGGCGGTGCCGATGTTGCCGCCGATGGAGCACTGCTCCCAACTGGAGGGGTCCGGCGGGTAGTAGAGGCCGTGTTCGTTCACCGCGCGGGACAGGACGGCGTTGATGACGCCGGGCTCGACGACCGCGATCCGGTCGACGGGGCTGATCTCGATGATCCGGTCCATCTTGACCAGGGAGAGCACGATGCAGCCGTCGGAGGCGTTGGCGGCGCCCGACAGGCCCGTGCGCGCCCCCTGCGGGACGACCGGGACCCGCAGCTCGGAGGCCGTCCGCATGATGTGCTGGACCTCTTCGACGGTGCGCGGCAGGACGACCACGGCGGGCGTCCCGGCCTCGCAGAAACTCGCCATGTCATTGGCGTAGGAGCCGGTGACGTCGGGATCGGTGAGGATCGCTTCACCCGGAAGTCCGGTGCGCAGCCGTGCGATGAGGTCCATGCCCTCAGCCTCGCACCCATGGGCCGCACACGGAAGATCGTGTACGGCCCACCGGTGAGCTCAGCGCGCAGCGCGGTCTTCCGGAGGTGCAGGTCGGGTGACGGGCGGGCGGTCAGAGATTGCCGCGCCGTTCCTGCTCCCGCTCGATCGCCTCGAAGAGGGCCTTGAAGTTGCCCTTGCCGAAGCCCATGGAGCCGTGCCGCTCGATCATTTCGAAGAACACGGTCGGCCGGTCCTGGACCGGCTTGGTGAAGATCTGCAGCAGATAGCCGTCCTCGTCGCGGTCGACCAGGATCTTCAGCTCGCGCAGCGTCTCCACGGGCACCCGGGTCTCGCCGGCCCACTCGCCGAGGGTGTCGTAGTAGGAGTCGGGGGTGTTCAGGAACTCCACACCGGCGGCGCGCATCGCCCGGACGCTGGCGACGATGTCATTGGTGGCCAGCGCGATGTGCTGGACGCCGGGGCCGCCGTAGAACTCCAGGTACTCGTCGATCTGCGACTTCTTCTTGGCGATCGCGGGCTCATTGATCGGGAACTTGACCTTGAGCGTGCCGTCGGCGACGACCTTCGACATCAGCGCGCTGTATTCGGTGGCGATGTCGTCGCCCACGAACTCCTTCATGTTGGTGAAGCCCATGACCTTGTTGTAGAAGGCCACCCACTCGTTCATCTTGCCGAGTTCGACGTTGCCGACGCAGTGGTCGATGGCCTGGAAGCGCCGCGGGCCGGTCTCCACCAGCGGCTCGGCGGCGACGAAGCCGGGCAGATAGGGGCCCTGGTAGCCGGAGCGCTCGACGAGGGTGTGCCGGGTCTTGCCGTACGTGGCGATGGCCGCCAGGACGACGGTCCCGTGCTCGTCCTCGATCTCGTAGGGCTTCTCCAGGCCGGTGGCGCCGTGGGCGACGGCGTGCTCGTAGGCGGCGCGGGCGTCCGGGACCTCGATGGCGAGATCGATGACACCGTCGCCGTGCGCCGCGACATGGTCGGCGAGGAAGCGGCCCCACTCCGTGCCGGGCTTGATGACGGAGGTGAACACGAACCGGGCGCCGCCGGATTCGAGCACATAACTCGCGGTCTCGCGGCTGCCGTTTTCCGGGCCGGAGTAGGCGACGCGCCGCATGCCGAAGGCGGTCGAGTAGTAGTGCGCGGCCTGCTTGGCGTTGCCGACGGCGAAGACGACCGCGTCCATCCCCTTGACCGGGAAGGGGTCCGCCTGCCGGGCCGTGTCGGGGGCTGCGGACTGGGTCGGGGTCGGGGTGTGCATCGTGGTGTCTGCCATGTCCGCAGAGTCCCCCCGATCCACAAGGTGCGCAATAGTTTGCGAATCCTCTGGGCATTATGCCTAGCGAATGCACGAAGCGGCCGAGCTATCTGTACATGGTGACCATCAAAAGGGACGGTGCGAGCGATGGCGATCGATCATTTGGACGGGGCGCTGCTGGAGCTGCTCGCCGAGGAGCCGCGGATCGGCGTCCTGGAGGCGTCCCGGCGGCTGGGGGTGGCGCGCGGGACGGTCCAGGCCCGGCTCGACCGGCTTCAGTCGAATGGAGTGATCCGGGGCTTCGGGCCCGATGTGGACCCGGCGGCGCTCGGATATCCCGTGACCGCATTCGCGACACTTGAGATCAAACAGGGCCAAGGCAATGATGTACGGGCCCATTTGACGACCGTTCCCGAGGTGCTGGAGCTGCATACAACGACGGGACATGGGGACATGCTCTGCAGGCTCGTCGCCCGGTCCAACGCCGATCTACAGCGGGTGATCGACCGGGTTGTGGGCTTTGATGGGATCGTGCGGGCATCAACGGCAATCGTGATGGAAAATCCGGTTCCGTTGCGAATCATCCCGCTGGTGAAACAGGCATCGGGAGACTGACCGAGGAGACCGAGTGAGCTTCTGGGAGTACGTCGGCACCCGGCACACCCAACTGCTGACGGATACGTATCAGCACGCCAGCGCGGTCTTCCAGTGCATGGTGCTCGCCACCGTGCTGGGGGTCTTCATCGCCGTGATGACCTACCGCAGCGAATGGGCGGGCAACCTCGCCACCACCTCGACCGCCACCATCCTGACCATCCCCTCCCTGGCCCTGATCGGTCTGCTGATCCCGATCGTCGGCCTGGGCGTCCCCCCGACGGTGATCGCGCTGACCCTGTACGGGCTGCTGCCGGTGGTCCGTAACGCCATCGTCGGGCTGCGCGGGGTGGACCCGGACCTGGTCGACGCGGCCAACGGCATCGGGATGTCCCGCACCGCCCGGCTCTTCCGCGTCGAGCTGCCGCTTGCCTGGCCGCCCATCCTCACCGGCATCCGGGTCGCCACCCAGATGCTGATGGGCATCGCCGCCATCGCCGCCTTCGCCTCCGGCCCCGGCCTGGGCAACGAGATCTTCCGCGGGATCGCCTCGCTGGGCAGCGCCAACTCCCTCAATCAGGTGCTCTCCGGCACCCTCGGGATCGCCATCCTCGCTCTTCTCTTCGACGCCGCCTACGTCCTGATCGGACGCCTGACCATCTCCAGGGGGATCCGTGCCTGAGACGCCCGAGACCACCACCACCTCCGGTGCGAGCATCCAGCTCGAAAACCTGACGAAGATCTATCAGGGGAACCCCGTCCCCGCGGTGGAAAGCGTCAACATGGAGATCAAGGCCGGCGAGATCGTGATCCTCGTGGGGCCCTCGGGCTGCGGTAAGTCCACCACCCTGAAGATGATCAACCGGCTGATCGAGCCGAGCTCCGGGCGGATCCGGATCGGCGACGAGGACGTCACCGACATGGACCCGGTCAAGCTGCGCCGCACGATCGGCTACGCCATCCAGTCGTCCGGCCTCTTCCCGCACATGACGGTCGCCCAGAACATCGCACTGGTCCCGAAGATGATCGGCTGGTCCCAGTCGAAGACCAAGAACCGGGTCGAGGAGATGCTCGACCTGGTCGGCCTGGACCCGCGCGAATTCCACGGCCGCTATCCGCGCCAGCTCTCCGGCGGCCAGCAGCAGCGCGTCGGGGTGGCCCGTGCCCTCGCCGCCGACCCGCCCGTCCTGCTGATGGACGAGCCGTTCGGCGCCGTCGACCCGATCACCCGCGACCACCTCCAGGACGAGCTGATCCGGCTCCAGCACGAGCTGCACAAGACCATCTGCTTCGTCACCCACGACTTCGACGAGGCCATCAAGATCGGCGACCGTATCGCGGTGCTCCGCGAGCGCTCGCACATCGCCCAGTTCGACACCCCCGAGGCCATCCTCACCAACCCTTCCGACGACTTCGTCTCCGGCTTCGTCGGCGCGGGAGCGGCACTCAAACGGCTGAACCTGACCCGCGTACGGGACGTCGGCGTGGTCGACTTCCCCACCGCCGCGACCGATGACCCGCTGGAGTCCATCTTCGACCGGCTGCGCTCCGGCTCCCACAACGAACTGCTGCTGCTGGACCCCAACCGCCGCCCGTACAAGTGGCTGCGCCGCGGCGATCTGGCCCTCGCCAAGGAGTCGCTGGCGCGGGCCGGGACGCCGGTACAGCACACCGTGACCCGGGATGCGACGCTGCGCGACGCGCTGGAGGCGGTGCTCACCGACAGCGCGGGCCGGGTCGCGGTCACCGGGCGGCGCGGCGAGTACATCGGCGTGGTCGACATGGAGACGCTGATGAACAACGTCCAAGAACTGCTGGAGGCGGACCGGATGGAGGCCCTGGAGCACCAGCACCAGCTCCAGGAACAGCGCGCCCGACAGACGCACCTGGAACAGGAAGGCCTGGAGGCATGAGCCCCCGTGACGGGAGCGGTCCGCGGGACAGCGAGCGCCCACCGAGCGACCACGAGGCCTTCGCCTTCCGTGACGACGTCGAGATGCAGGAGCGGGAACGGGCGGCCGGTGAGGCGCCCACCGCGCCCGCCACCCCGGGCCGGCGCCGGATCAGCTGGCAGAAGTGGACCTTCATGCCGGCCTTCCTGGTGGCCGCGCTGCTCGCCACCTGGCTGTGGTTCCGCGGCGCCCGCCTGGACTCCATCGCCCACCAGGCGGTCGACAACGGCAAGGTGTGGCTGGCGCTGCAGCAGCACATCGAGCTCACCGCGATCTCCACCTTCTTCGTGCTGATCATCGCGATCCCGCTGGGCATCGCGCTGACCCGGTCCAAGCTGCGCAGGGCCACTCCGGTCGCGATGGCCTTCGCCAACCTCGGGCAGGCCATCCCGGCCCTGGGTCTGCTGATCCTGCTGGTCATCTGGCTGGGCATCGGGGCCCGTTCGGCGATCGTCGGCATGGTCATCTACGCCGTGCTGCCGGTCCTCGCCAACACGATCGCCGGGCTGCGCGGCATCGACCCGACGCTGACCGAGGCCGCCCGCGGCATCGGCATGTCCCCCACCCTCGTGCTGACCAAGGTCGAACTCCCCCTGGCCGTACCGCTGATCCTGGCCGGCGTCCGCACCGCGCTGGTACTGAACGTCGGCACCGCGACGCTGGCCACCTTCGGCGGGGGCGGCGGCCTCGGTGACCTGATCTCTGCGGGGATCGTCACCCAGCGGATGCCCGTACTGATCCTCGGTTCCGTGCTCACCGTGGCGCTCGCCCTGCTGGTCGAATGGCTGGCGTCGCTCGCCGAACTGCTGCTGCGGCCGCGCGGACTGGAGGCAACGGCATGAGGAATCACCCGCGTCCGGCCCGGCGCCGCCGTCCCGGAAGGCGCCGGGGAGCCCGCTTCGTCGTCATGCTGCTCGCCACCGTGCTCAGCGGATGCGGCCTGGTCAGCGGCAGCGCGATGAGCGACACCGTGCTGCCGGGGCCAAAGGCCGGCTACCCGGACCGCCCGCTCACCGGGGCGCAGCTGACCGTGACCTCGAAGGAGTTCACCGAGCAGATCGTCCTCGGCCAGATGATGGGCATCATCTTCGAGGCGGCCGGCGCCAAGGTCATCGACAAGACCAGCATCCAGGGCTCGATCGGCGCGCGGGAAGCGGTCAGGTCCGGCACGGCGGACGCCGCGTACGAGTACACCGGCACCGGCTGGATCACCTACCTCGGCCACACCAAGCCGATCGTCGACCCGCAGGAGCAGTGGAAGGCGGTCCGCGACGAGGACCGCAAGAACGGCATCGTCTGGCTCCCGGCCTCAAGGCTGAACAACACCTACGCGCTGGCCCTGAACACCGCAAACCAGAAGAAACTGGGCGTGCACAACCTCTCGGAGGTCGCGACGCTGTCCCACAAGAACCCCGGCGCCGTGACGATGTGCGTGGAGAACGAGTTCGCCACCCGCAACGACGGCCTGCCGGGCATGGCGCGGGCGTACGGCATGAACGTGCCCTCCGGCAACGTCCGCAAGATGACCGGCGGCGTCGTCTACACCGAGACGCAGAAGGGCACCTGTGCGCTGGGCGAGGTCTTCACCACCGACGGCCGCATCAAGGCGATGCATCTGCACGTCCTGGCCGACGACAAGCACTTCTTCCCCAACTACAACGTCGCGCCCGAGATCAACGCGGCGGCCCTCAAGAAGTACCCGGCGATGGCCGAGGTCCTGGCCCCGGTCACCAAGGCCCTGAACAACACCGTCGCCCAGGAGCTGAACCGCAAGGTCGATGTGGACGGCCAGGACCCGCACGAGGTCGCCAAGGACTGGCTGATCCGGGAGGGGTTCATCAAGGAGGGGTGAGGCACGGGGCGGGGCCTGCCCCGGGAGCCGTGGGGCAGGCTCAGCAGCGGGGAACGCTGCCGCCGGTCTGCAGGGCCTTCAGGGCGTCCACCGCGCCGTCGAGCGTCGTGACCGGGATCAGCCGCATCCCCTTCGGCAGCTCCGTCCGCGCGTCCGTGCACTCCTTGCGCGGGACCAGGAAGACCGAGGCGCCGTCCCGGTGCGCGGCCTGCGTCTTCAGCGGGACCCCGCCCACCGCGCCGACCTTCCCGCCGGCCGTGATGGTCCCCGTACCGGCGATGGTGCGCCCGCCGGTCAGATCATGGCCGGCACCGTCGCCGGCCAGCTTGTCGACGATGCCGAGGGCGAACATCAGCCCGGCGCTCGGGCCGCCGACGTCCGCCAGGCTCAGCTTGACCTTGATGTCCTTGGCCGACTTGCCGAGCTGCCCGAGCGCGGCGCTGGTGGCGGTGCCCTGGGACTCCTCCATCTGCTGCGCGTTGTGCTCGGCGATCTCCTCGGTGTTGTTGCCCACCGGGTAGACCGCCTCCCGCGGCATCACGGCCTCGTCCTTACGGAACCAGCCCTGGAGGATGTCCGGCAGATGGACGGAGGCGTCCGGGCCGGTGGCAACGATTGAGGTCATCCGCAGCTGCCCGCTCGTCTTACGGGTCCCGGCGCCGGTGATGGAGATCACCGGCTTGCCCTTGTCGTCACCGAGGACATTCGCCGTCATGCCCGGATAGGCGACCGAATACGGCAGCGGGGCGAGGACCGCGGTGAGGAGGAGGGCGAGAACGAGGGCGGTGCAGGCCGCCAGGGCTCGGGTGCGTGAGGACACTCCGCCACCCTAATTGACCCCCGCCCCACCAGGGCCTCAAGGCGCTGCGGCCTCACCACACAGCCACCGCCCCTTCACACCCCGCGCCCCTCGACCGCACCCTCGGTCTCAGCGCAGCGCTTCCGCCACCTCCCGGGCCGCGTCGACCACCCGCGGTCCGATCCGCTCGGAGACGGTGTCCGCGAGCATCACCACGCCCACGCTTCCCTCGATGCCGCTCACCCCGAGCAGCGGTGCCGCCGCGCCGCTCGCGCCGGCCTCCAACTCCCCGTGCGTCAGGGCGAGTCCGGCGTCCTGGATGCGGCCCTGCCGGGCCTTGAGGATCGCCCGCCCGGCGGCCCCCCGGTCCAGCGGATGACGGAATCCCGCCCGGTAGGCCACGTGGTAGTCGGTCCAGGTCGGCTCGACGACGGCGACGGCCAGCGCTTCGGTGCCGTCGACGAGGGTGAGGTGCGCGGTGGCCCCCACGTCCTCGGCCAGCGACCGCAGCGCGGGCAGTGCGGCCTCCCTGACCAGCGGATGTACCTGCCGGCCCAGGCGCAGCACGCCCAGGCCGACCCGGGCCCGGCCGCCTATGTCACGGCGCACCAGGGCGTGCTGTTCCAGCGTGGCCAGCAGACGGTAGACCACGGTGCGGTTGACGCCGAGCTTGTTGGAGAGCTCGGTGACGGTCAGCCCGTGGTCGGTGTCGGCAAGCAGTTTGAGGACGCGCAGCCCTCGGTCGAGGGTCTGGGAGGTCTCTGCGGTCACGACGCCTCCTGGGTGAGTGGCGGCACTCGGACGCGACGCGCTGCGTGTCCCGGAGCAGCGCGCGCTAGAGGCCGCCGGCCGCATGGCACCGGCTGCGCTCCGCGGCGGCGCTGCCACGGGGCGTGTGCGTGACCGGGACAGTAGCGAGCCAGTCCGGTGAGCGGAAGAGTCCGTCCAGAATCCGGGCTCCACAGCCCGGAATATCCCCGTACGTCCGTCCAGAAGGTCCCGTTGTGTTTCAGGTAGGGCTAAAGACCCGTCCGGGCGGTATGCGCGCAAGCGCCGTGCCTGGCCGGCTCCGGCACGCCGTACCGGAAATGACGACGGGGGCGGCGCGCCGCTCAGCCGGCACACCGCCCCCACGGGCCACGGGCGGGCTCACCGCATCCGCGTGGCCCACTCCCGTACCTTCTTGATCCGCTCACCCAGCTGCCCGGCGGTGGCCTCCGCGCTCGGCGGCCCGCCGCACACCCGCCGCAGCTCGGTGTGGATCACGCCGTGCGGCTTTCCGCTCTGGTGGACATACGCCCCCACCAGCGTGTTCAGCTGCTTTCTGAGCTCCAGCAGCTCCTTGTGCGTGACCACGGGCCGCCGCTCGGCCGGCAGCTCCAGCAGATCCGCCTCCGCATCCGGCCGCTTCTTGCTGTGGGCGATCTGCCGGGCCTGCCGCTTCTGGAGCAGCATCTGCACCTGGTCGGGCTCCAGCAGCCCGGGGATGCCGAGGTAGTCCTGCTCCTCCTCGCTGCCCGCGTGGGCCTGCATACCGAACTCGGCACCGTCGTAGAGCACCCGGTCGAAGACCGCCTCCGACTCCAGCGCCTCGAACGAGAACTGCTCCTGCTCGCCGGTGTCCTCGTCCTGCTCCTTGTTCGCCTCCTCCATCTCCTGCTCGGATTCGGCGTACGGGTCTTCCTCCCCGTCCTTCTTCGGCTTGTCCAGGACGTGGTCGCGCTCGACCTCCATCTCGTTGGCGAAGCCGAGCAGCATCGGAACGGTGGGCAGGAAGACGGAGGCGGTCTCGCCGCGCTTACGGGACCGCACGAACCGCCCCACGGCCTGCGCGAAGAACAGCGGCGTCGAGATCGTGGTGGCGTACACCCCGACCGCCAGCCGCGGCACGTCCACCCCCTCGGACACCATCCGGACCGCGACCATCCACCGGTCCTGGGAGTACGCGAAGTCATCGATGCGCTCTGACGCCCCGGAGTCGTCGGACAGCACGAGGGTGGCGCCCTCCCCGGTGATCTCCCGGATCAGCTTGGCGTAGGCCCGCGCCTGCTCCTGGTCGGAGGCGATCACCAGCGCCCCGGCGTCCGGGATGGACTTACGGACCTCGCTCAGCCGCTGATCGGCGGCGCGCAGCACATTGGGCATCCACTCGCCGCGCGGATCCAGCGCGGTACGCCAGGCCTGCGAGACCGCGTCCTTGGTCATCGGCTCGCCGAGCCGGGCCGCGATCTCGTCGCCCGCCTTCGTCCGCCAGCGCATGTTGCCGCTGTAGGAGAGGAAGATGACCGGCCGGACGACGCCGTCGCCGAGCGCGTTGCCGTATCCGTAGGTGTAGTCGGCGGAGGAGCGCCGGATGCCGTCGTTCCCCTCCTCGTACGTCACGAACGGAATCGGGTTGGTGTCGGACCGGAAGGGCGTACCGGTCAGCGTGAGCCGCCGGGTGGCGGGCTCGAACGCCTCCAGGCACGCCTCGCCCCATGACTTCGAGTCACCGGCGTGGTGGATCTCGTCGAGGATCACCAGCGTCTTGCGCTGCTCGATCCGGTTGCGGTGCAGCATGGGCCGTACGCCCACACCGGCATAGGTGATCGCGACGCCGTGGTACTCGCGGCCCAGGGGCCCCGCGCTGTACTCCGGGTCGAGCTTGATCCCTATCCGTGCCGCCGCCTCCGCCCACTGCTTCTTCAGATGCTCGGTCGGTGCGACGACCGTCACCTGCTGCACGACGTGGTGGTGCAGCAGCCACGAGGCGAGCGTGAGCGCGAACGTCGTCTTGCCGGCTCCGGGCGTCGCGACGGCGAGGAAGTCTCTCGGCTGGGTCTGGAGATAGCGGTCCATGGCCGCCTGCTGCCAGGCACGCAGCTTGTTCGCGGTTCCCCAAGGGGCCCGTCCCGGGAAAGCCGGGGACAGGTGATGGTTATTGGTGGCGCTGGTGGAGGTAGTCACGGTCTCCGTCGGCTGAACTCGGCGATCGGCAACCGCGTCAGCCTACCCGTGCGCCACTTCACGCTTCGGGGTTACGGCACCGGGTCGCCCCGGGGTGGGACCGAGGTCACATTCGCCATCCGGCCCCGGATGACGGTGGTTTCCCTGGTGGGACGGGTGGTGCGGGCGGCGGCGCCGCTGTCTCAGCCGCGATCGGGTCGCAACCGGCTTGTGACACCGGCGCCGGCCAACGCCACCACCGCCATCGCCGCGAACACGGCCGCGAAGGCCGCCGGATGGCTCGCCGAGCCGCCGCCGGCCGTCGCCGCGGGCCCGTTCACCGCGATCGAGCCGCCGCCGAAGGCCACGAACAGCACGCCGCCGACACCGACGAAGGTGACATTTCCCAGCGCGTCCGACATCTGCAGGGAGGCGGAGTTGCTGCCCGCCTCCTGCGGACGGGAGAGCTTCAGCAGCAGCACACCTCCGCTGGCGATGTTCAGGCCCATACCGAACCCGCCGACCGTCCACGCCGCCGCGACGATCGCGGCCGGCACGCCGTCGACCAGCGCCAGCGGCACCGTCACGATGGCCGCCGCCAGGAGAACCATGCCCAGGCCCATCAGCCGCTCCCGGTACGGCTCCAGACGCGGCCGGCTCTGGACGTACGAGCCGAGCGCCCAGGTCACTCCGCCGCCGGTGAGGGAGAGGCCGGCGAGGGTGGCGGACAGCCCCCGCTGGGTGACCAGCATCAGCGGGATGAAGCTCTCGGCGGCGACCAGCGCCCCGGCGGCCAGACCGCGCATCAGCACGACGCTCGGCAGACCACGCGCCGCGCGGAACGTGCCGCGGGGCAGCAGCCGCACGATGCCCGGCACCAGCAGGGCCAGTCCGGCGGCCGCGGGCAGCAGCGCGAACCAGGTCGGATGCTGGCCCGCGTACTGCAGCAGGCAGGCGCCCACGGCCACGGCCAGCGCCAGCAGACAGCGCCGGTTGCCCAGCACCTGCCGCGCGCCGCCGCTCGGGCCCGGCCGCGTACGGGGCAGCTTGCGCAGCGCGGGCAGCATCACCGCGAGCGGCAGCAGTATCAGTACGGGGATGGCGAGGAAGACCCAGCGCCAGCCGAGCTGTTCGGTGACGGTCCCGGCGACCAGCGGACCGACGATCACCGGCACCACCCAGGCCGCCGAGAACGACGCCATGATCGACGGACGCAGCCGTTCGGGATAGGCGCGGCCGACGACCACATACAGCGACACCACCACCAGCCCGCCGCCGATGCCCTGCACCCCGCGGCCCGCGACGAACATCCCCATGCTCTGGGCGCCGCCCGCGACCAGCAGCCCCGCCCCGAACGCGGCGATCCCGCTGAACAGCGGTGCGAGCGGACCGTGCCGGTCGCACCACTCGCCCGAGAGCGCCATCGCGAACAGGCTCGCCGTGAAGTAGGCCGAGAACGCGAAGGCGTACAGACCGATGCCGTCCAGCGCGCGGGCGGCGGCCGGCATCGCGGTGTTCACGGCACTCGCCTCGAAGGCGACGACCGAGACGACGGAGATGATGCCGAGGGTGAGCGCCCGGTGGGTCCGGCCGAGGATCCCGCCGCTGCCGTACGGGTCGGCGTCGGGGGCGAGGTCGGCGGGCCGGGCGGGGTGGCCGGTGGTGGCGAGGCCGGGGTCGGTGCCGTGGCCCGTGTCGGTGCCGTGGCCCGTATCGGTGCCAGGGTCATTTCCGCGGGGGCGGTCAGCGGTCATCGGGCCAGCGTAAGGGCCGTACGACGGCGGTGCCCCTGTCGGGAGACGGGGACCGGGTCGGCCGTGGGTCGTAGGGCGCGGGTCGGGCCGGCCCTACGCGGCACAGGCCGGCCGGACACGACCGCTCGTCGTCGCGGGCCCCCATTCATTACAGCGCGTCGGGCAAGCTGTCCTTATGCCCCACTTCCGTACGTACGACGATGCCGAGCTCCACTACCGCGTGCTCGGCCCGGCCGACTCGCCCCTGCCGCCCCTGGTGTGTCTGGCCGGCGGGCCCGGACGGGATGCCGCGTATCTGGGCGACCTCGGCGGGATGAGCGCACACCGGCAGCTGATCATTCCGGACAGCCGCGGCACGGGTGCCTCCCCGGCCGCCGCCGATCCGTCCCGTTACGCCTTCCCGCAGCTCGCCGAGGATGTCGAGGCACTCCGCGCGCACCTGGGCCTGGAGCGGTTCGCCCTGCTCGCGCACGACGCGGGGGCCGCGGTCGCCCAGGCGTTCGCGGCGGGGTACCCGCAGCGGCTGACCCGGCTGGCCCTGATCTGCCCCGGCTCCCGGCTGCAGGGCGAACTCCCCGACGACGCACAGGAGATCTTCGCCTCGCGGTCCCACGAGAAGTGGTGGCCGCAGGCTTCGGCAGCGGTCCAGCAACTGGCCGAAGCATCCGACATGGACGAAGTACGGGCGCTGCTGCTGGCCGCGGCGCCGCTCGCCTACGGGCGGTGGGAGGAGCCGCAGCGGGCCCATGCCGCCACGGAGGGCGAGCAGTTGGGGCCGGTACCGCGGGCCGGGTTCTGGCAGGGCGTGGACGAGCAGCTGCGAGCGGCGCTGGTGTCCGGGCTGGGTGAGGTGAGCTGCCCGGTGCTGGTGGTGACCGGTGATCGCGACGGGGTGACGGGTATGCGAGCGGGCGAGCTGGTGGCCGAGTCGTTCTCCGACGCACGGGTACGGCCGCTGCACGAGGTGGGCCACTACCCGTGGGTGGATGCACCGGAGCTGTTCGGGCCGGTGTTGGAGGAGTTCCTGCACTCGGTGTGAGACACCCCCCGCCGGAGGCCTGCGTCCGCGGCTCCGCCCCGCTTCATGAACGGCATGTTGCCCCGCGTTGCCCCGTATTGCAGCTTCATGGCACCCCGCCCCGCACCCTTGCCGGCCACCCCACCACGCGGCCTACAGTCGGGAGCAGCACAGCACCCGGCCGTGTGCCCGAGTGGTTTAGGGACTCGCCTGCAAAGCGAGTTACGTGGGTTCGATTCCCGCCACGGCCTCGATGCACCGCATGGTCTCGCGCCACGCACGATGACCGCGCTGTACGTCCGGAGGCGGCCCCAACCCCCGTGGGGACCGCCTCCGGACGCATGTGGCACACCCCTCGGCCCGGCGGAGCACCCACGCCGCCGATGGCCCCGGGGGGCTCGGGCCGCCGCACCGCTCCCCAGCCCCTCACCGGTCGGTGAGCAGCACGGCCACGAAGCGGTGGGATCCCCGGCCTCGCCCGCGTCGCCAGCCGCACCCACAACCACAGCCACAGCCGCAGCCGCAGCCGCAGCCCCCCTCCCACCGCCCTTACTGCTGCGCCACCTGCGCCACCTGCGCCACCTGCGCCACCGCCGCCTGCGGGCGGATCGGGAGGCGGCCGATGGGGCGGCCGGTGGCGGCGCGGACCGCGGAGGCCACGGCGGCCGGTGAGGTGACGACCGGGATCGCGCTGACGGGCTTGGCGCCGAAGGGGGCGACCACGTCCCGTTCCTCGACGAGCTTGACGATGCGGATGTCCGGGGCGTCCAGGGCGGTCGGCAGTGCATAGCCGGTCAGGTCGGGGTGGCGGACCTGGCCACGGGTGGTGCGCAGGTTCTCCATCAGGGCGGCGCCCAGGCCCTGGGTGACACCGGCCTCGATACGGGCGCGCAGCTGGCGGGGGTTGAGCACCCGGCCCACGTCCTGGGCGACGGTCATCTCCACGACCCGGATGGTGCCGAGCTCGATGTCGACGTCGGCGACACAGCGGATCGCGCAGAAGGCGAGGCCGACGAACGCATCGCCCTGACCGCCCTCGTCCAGCGGCTCCGTCGGATGCGGCCGGCACTGGGCGGTGGCCCACAGTTCCTTGCCGTCCAGCGCCTCGGCGACGGTGGTGCTGAGCACCCCGTCGTAGGAAGTGATCTTGCCGTCGTTGATCTGCAGCAGCTCGGTGGACATCCCGAACTTGTGGGCCAGCGGCTGCAGCAGCTGCGTACGGACCATCTTGGCGGCGCGCTCGACGGCGCCGCCGGAGACCCAGGTGTGCCGCCCGTGGCAGGCCGGTCCGGCCGGCGGCTGGTCGGTGTCGACGCCCGCGACGTGCACCTCGTCGATGCCGAGCGTCTCCTGCACGATCTGCCGCGCCAGGGTGGAGAACCCGGATCCGGTCTCGACGGCGGCGCAGATGACGGTGGCCACCGAGCCGCTGACCTTGACGGTGGCGGTGGAGACCTCGTCGGTGCCCTCAGCGCCGAGCATGTGCACCATGCCCAGCGCGTAGCCGACACCCCGGCGCACCGCGCCCGGTTCGCCCGCGCCCTCGGGGCCGCCCGGCAGCAGCCACTCCGCTTCGGGCGCATCCTTGGGCAGCTCGGGAAGCGGCGCTTCCTTGACGGCGTGCAGGAGTTCGGCAACCGGGGCCGGGCAGGTCACCGTCTGCCCCGTGGGCAGCAGATCCCCGGTGGTCATGACGTTGCGCAGCCGGATCTCGTCGGGCTCCAGTCCCAACCGGGCGGCCAGCTTGTCCATCTGGCCCTCGTAGGCGGCACAGACCTGCAAGGCGCCCTCGCCGCGCACATGGCCGGACGGCGGGTTGTTGGTGCGCACCGCCCAGCCGTCGACGACGGCGTGCGGGACGACATACGGGCCGCAGGAGAAGGACACGGCCGCGGCCAGGGCGTCGGCGGAGGTGTCCGCGTACGCACCGGCGTCCATCAGGATCTGGGCCTCCACCTTGACCAACTTGCCGTCGGCGTCCGCATGGTGGCGGTAGCGCAGCAGCGTGGGGTGGCGGTGGGCGTGCGCGAGGAAGGACTCCTCACGGGTCGCGGCGAGCTTGACGGGGCAACCCGTACGCAGCGCCAGCAGGCCGAGCGGCAGCTGGATGCCGGGGTCCTCGCGGTCGGCGGTGGCGCCGGGCACACCGGTCACCACGACCTTGACCTGGTCCGGTTCAAGACCGAAGGAGGCGGCGGCCAGATCACGGTCGGTGTGCGGGTCCGTGGAGGCGGTGTAGATCTCCACGCCGCCATCGGGGCGCGGCACCGCGAGCCCGGCCTCGGCCCCGATGGGCGCCGGGTCCTGGCGGCCGATCCGGTAGAGCCCCTCGACCATCACCTCGCCCAGGGCATCGGGGTCACCGAAGCGGAGCGGGATGTGCCGGATGAGGTTGCCGTCCGGGTGCAACGGCTCCGCTTCGAAGGCCAGTTGGGGGTCGGTGACCGCGTCCTGGACCTCGTACTCGACGGCGATGGCGGCGGCGGCGAGCCGCGCCGTGTCGGGGTGGTCGGCGGCCACCGCGGCGATCGGTTCGCCGTGGTGGCGGACCTCGTCCTTGGCGAAAACCGGGCGGTCGGCGGTGCCCCGGCCGTGCCCCGAGTCGCCGGGGACGTCCTCGTGCGTGACGATGACGCGCACGCCCGGCATCTCCGCGGCGTGCTTGGTGTCGATGGACAGGATCCGCGCGCGCGGGTGCGGTGAGCGCAGCACCGCGGCCCACAGCAGCCCTTCGGCCCAGAGGTCGGCGGCGTACGGGAAGGTGCCCTCGGCCTTGGCCGGTGCGTCGGCGGGCGGCAGGGACACGCCCAGGCCGTGGGCCGGCTGCTCGACGGGGATCTGGACGCCCGCCGCGGGGGTCGCGGTGACGGCACCTGCGCCATCGGACGTGCCACTCATGCCGAAACCTCGCTTCGCCCGGCCTCGCATCCGCTCGGCGCGCACCGCTCCCTCATGCTCCCCCGGCCTCCGGCCAGGGGGACCCCCATGCTGCGCTCGCTCATGCGGAGCCTCCCGTGTGCGGATCCTGGTCGTGCGGGGCGCGACCCATGGGGTCGGCGGGGCCCGCCTGGTGGGGAATGCGGGCGGTGTCCGCCGGTGCCGCCCCGTCCGGGTCGTCCGCCGGGCCGTAGGCCGCCTCCGCGGCCTGCGCACGGGCCTTGACGACCTCGTCGACGGCGTCCAGCACACCCCGGTAGCCGGAGCAGCGGCAGAGGTTGCCGCACAGCGCCTTACGGGTCTCCAGCTCGCTGGGGGCGTGGTTGCCCTCCAGGAGGTCGTGGACGGTCATCGCCATCCCCGGTACGCAGAAGCCGCACTGCACCGCACCGGACTCGGCGAGCGCGCACTGCACGTCGGAGGGCACACCGTTCTCCGCGAGCCCCTCGACCGTACGGACCTCACTGCCCGCCGTGGTGACCGCGGGCACCAGGCAGGACGCCACCAGTCGCCCGTCCACCTGGACGGAGCAGGCCCCGCACTCGCCCTGTGAGCAGCCGTCCTTGGCGCCGGCCAGACCGAGCCGCTCGCGCAGCACGTAGAGCAGCGACTCGCCGATCCAGGCGTCGGTGACCGGCCGGTCGATGCCGTTCACCCGCAGGACGTAGGAGGCGGCGGGGTGTTCGTCGTGGTCATCGGTGCCGGGGTCGCCCGCAAGGCCGGAGGCGGCCGCGAACGTGTCGTCGGGCTCGGTGGGGTCGTCCGGGCCGGCGGAGCCCTCGGTTCCGTCGGGAGCCCCGGTACGGGTGGGGCCGGCGCCGCCGGTGGACCGCGCGCGGCCGGCGCCGTCCTCGTCGGCGGTCTCGCCGGTCCCGGCGCCCTCGCCGCTGTGCCCGGCAGCCTCCGGGTCCGCGAGGCCGTCGGGGCCCGTGGGGCCGGTGTGCTCGACGCGCTCCGGCGGAGCGTCCGCAAAGCCGTCGGCACCCGACGCGGTGGACGTCACGGGCCCGGTCGCGTCGGTGAGCGCGAACTCGCCGGATTCTTCCGGCTGTTCGCCTTCGGCCACCGGGATGGTCCACCTGCCCGTGCCGGGCGCGTCCGACGTTCCGTCGGGCCGCTCCGCTGCCTCCTGCTGCTGCGGTGCCCCGTCGTGCGGCGGCTGCGCCGCCTCCGCGGCAGGCGGCCACTGGGCCAGCGCGTCGGCCGGCAGCGACCAGTGCCCGGTCGCCTCGCCGTTCAGGGCACCCGCGCCCGTCCCGTACGGGTCGCCACCCGACGGGCCCCCGGCGCGGGGCAGTTCGGCGTCCGGCGCGGCGCCGCGGGCCGGGAGGCCGCGCTCGCGCGCATAGGGGTCGTCAGCGGCGGCGCGGAAGTGATCGTGCGCCGCCCCGCCGTGCGAGACGTCCTGCGGCGCCATGGGGTGCGTTTCCGCCCCGCTCGTGGCGGTCAGCCCGGTGGTGAAGTTCCAGTGCCCGGTACGGGCGGCCTCGCCGGTGTCCGTCCCCGCGTCGTCGTACGCACCGGCGCCGGGGTACTCGCCGTCCTGGTAGCCGGCGGCGCCACCGGGCCCGGTAAGGCCGGGATGCCCGGGATGAACCGAATGACCCGGGTGGCCCGGATGGCCCGAATGGCTTCCCGTTGGTGCCGTATGCCCCGTCAGCCGGTCGTCGCCGACCAGGTATTCGCCGGATTCCTCCAGGCCGTCGTCCGCCGCCGCGGGGACCGACCAGGTTCCGGGACCGCCCGCCTCCGGACTGCCCGCGACGGGCCAGTCCACCGGGTCGCCGTGCCACGACCGGGCCGCCTCGGGCGCGTCACCGTGGTAGCCCTCGGGGGAGCCGTGGTGGGCCGCGTACTCCGCCTGGGCCGGGTATCCGGCGGACGGGTCGGCGTATCCGGCCGAGGGGTCCGCGAAGGGCATCGTCCACTGGCCGGTGGCCGCCGGGTCGGCGCCCGCGTCCGCGACCGGCGGCGCGGGGGCGTGCGGCGTGAAGGAGGCCGGCGGGGTGTAGCCGTGACCGGGTGCGGCGAGCGGCTCGGCACCCGGGGTGCCGTACCGGGGTGATCCGCCTCGGTAGACCCCGGTGGTGAAGCCCTCCGGGAGCTGCACGAAGGCCGTCGCCTCCGACTCGTACTCGCCACCCTGCGGCAGCGGCTGCCAGCCCTGTTCGGGGTGCGGCTGGTACGGATGGCGGTTGTCTGCGTCGCTCATGCCGAGCCCTCACTTCGCTCGGCCTCGCAGTCGCGAGGCGCGCACCTTTCGATGATGATCCCCCGGTCTCCGACCGGGGGGACCCCCATGCTGCGCTCGCTCATGAGAGCGCCCTCCCCAGTGCACGGCGGGCCAGGGCTGCCACCGTACGGCGCAAATGGAGTGCGGCGGGCGGCAGGGTGGCCGGTTCCGAACCGTCCTCGGGCGGCGCCGGGTCCGGGATGCAGGCGGCCGCGACATAGTCACCGAAGGCCGTCAGCGCCTCGGGCACCAGGCCGCGTTCGCCGTCCCAGTCGATGAGCGAGGCCACCCACTGCTCGGCCTCCAGGGGACGCAGCGGCATGGCGGCGACCGCCCCCACCGCGCAGCGCACGCCGCGTCTGGCCGGGTCCAGGACGAGCGACACGGAGGCGGTGGCCCGGCCGGGCCCGGTGCGGCCGGTGGCCTTGAGGAAGGTCTGCGGGGCGTGCAGCAGCGGCACCCGTACGAAGCCGACGAGTTCGCCGGGGTTCAGCATCTCCCGGCCGGCCAGGAGGTGGCTGACCGGGATCTCGCGACGGCTGCCCCCGGGACCGGCGATGATCACCGTGGCTTCGAGGGCGGCGAGCACCGGGAGGGTGTCGCCGGTGGGCGCGGAGGTCACGATGTTGCCGCCGAGGGTGCCGGCGTTGCGGACCTGCGGCGGGCCGGCCGCGCGGGCGGCGGCGGCGAGGCCCGGGATCAGGGCGGCGAAGTCGGGGCGCCCCATACGGGCGAGGGTGAGGCCGGCGCCGAGCAGCGCATGGCCGTCCAGGTACTGCCAGCCGCGGATCTCACTGATGCGGCCGAGGCCCACCAGGGCTGCGGGTCTGAGGAGTCCGGCGTTGACCGCCGCCATGAGGTCGGTGCCGCCCGCGACGGGAACGGCGGCGGGCATGGCGGTGAGCGCCGCCACCGCCTCGTCGAGCGAGGCCGGCAACGTCACCGTGTGCGACGCCTGCGGTGCGTGCGTGGTCAAGCCAGCTGCCCCTTCCCCGGTGTCCCGGCAGTTCCGCTCCGCCGTACGGTACGTGCTCACAGCCCGGACGTGGCAACTCTGGCACATCTTCCCGGGCCCCCGGCGCGAGGGTCCGCGAACCGGCGCTCCGTCCCCGAACAGGGTGCTGGTCCCGTTTCGTCCGCCGTCGGCCGTGCGGGAACTGCGGTGTGGCGCATCGGCGGAAGCGTCCGGCGGGGCGCACACCGCCGGTACGGCGATGCCCGGTACGGCACTACGCGGTGCGGGGTATCCGCCGTACCGCACCACCGTCCCAGGGTCCGGCCGCACGAGCGCCCTCCTTGCCCGGGGGCTCACACGTTTGGGGGCGCCCCGTCGATCGGGCGTCCGAGCACGCCGGGCCGTTTCTGCCAGGGGAGGGGGCCGCCGGGCGGGCGGTAGTCGACGCCGAGGGCGTCGAGGCGGGCGTAGTGGACAGCCATCCGCCGGGTGAAGTCCTGGTAGTCGCGGTCGGCCGGTGCGGGCAGCCGCGACCAGGCGACCTCGGCGAAGGCGGCCAGCCGCGGAAACACCTGGTAGTCGAGGCGCTGCTGACTGTCCATGACCTCGGTCCAGGCATTGGCCTGGGTGCCCAGGACGTGCCCGGCCTGGTCGGCGGTCAGCTCCGGCGGTACCGGCTCGAAGCGGTAGATGTCCTCCAGGGTCCGTACGAAGCCGATCGGCACCGGCTCGTCCGGGGAGTGATGCTGACGGTGGTCCAAGTACACCTGCTGTTCGGGGCACATCACCACGTCATGGCCGGATTTGGCCGCGGCGATACCCCCCGCGTAGCCGCGCCACGAGGAGACCGCGGCGCCCTCGGCCAGTCCGCCTTCCAGGATTTCGTCCCAGCCGATCAGCCGCCGCCCGCGGTCGGCGAGCCAGCGGTCGAAGTGCCGGATGAACCAGCTCTGCAGCTCGTCCTCGCCGGACAGCGACAGCTCGGCGATCCGTGCCTGGGCCGTGGCGGACGCCTTCCACTGGTCCTTGGGGCACTCGTCTCCCCCGATGTGCACGAACGGCGAGGGGAAGAGCGCGAGGACCTCTTCGAGCACCTGCTCGTAGAACCGCAGGGTGTGGTCGGTGGGCGCCAGCACGTTGGGGTTGACGCCCCAGGTGTCCCAGACCTTCAGGGAAGTGGTGTCGATGACGTCCGTATTGCCGAGTTCCGGGTACGCGGCGATGGCGGCCTGCGAGTGTCCGGGAATGTCGATCTCGGGGACGACGGTGATATGCCGCTGGGCGGCGTAGGCGACGATCTCGCGGAGGTCGTCCTGGGTGTAGTAGCCGCCGTGCGGGCGCTCGTCCCAGAGGGGAGAGGCCCGGTGGCCGAGTTTGGTGCGCTCCCGCCAGCCGCCGGTCTCGGTCAGCTTCGGATAGCGCGCGATCTCGATCCGCCAGCCCTGGTCGTCGGTGAGGTGGAGGTGCAGGACATTGAGCTTGTGGGCGGCGAGCAGGTCGAGGTAACGCAGCACACCGTCCTTGGGCAGGAAGTGCCGTGCGACATCGAGCAGCATGCCGCGCCAGGCGAAGCGGGGGCCGTCCTCGATGGTCTGCTGCGGCAGGACGGCCGCGCGCCCGGGGGCGAGCGGCGCCCGGCGGAAGGCGTGCGGGCCGAGGAGCTGGCGCAGGGTCTGCGCTCCCCAGAAGACGCCGGCCGGGCCGCCGCCGGTGATCCGTACTCCCCAACGGGGTGCGGCCTCCAGCCGGTAGCCCTCCGCGGGGAGGGCGGGGTCGACGACGAGCGCGAGGGTGTCCGTCGCCTCGTCGGAGCCGGGCGGCAGCGGGAGGCCGAAGGCCGCGCCGAGGGTGGTGCGCAGCCAGCGCGCGGTGTCCTCGGTACCGGGGCCGGCCGCCAGCGCGGTGCCCTCGCCGAGGCGGACCGCGCTGCGGTAGGGCCCGTCGATGCTCAGCGGCGCCGGGACCAGGCCGCCGCCCGGTGTCGTGGGGGTGATGTCTGTGTCCGGCATGCCGTCCGTCCTTCACCACGCCGCCCGGCCCAGGACCGGTCGGCCTGTACGAGTACGAAGAAGAGAAGAAGTCCAGGAAGAGAAGACGACCAGCACGGGGGTGGTCATCACGGCCGATGCTGCCATGATCCCGCCCCGCCGTGGTCCCGCCCTGGCCGTTCTCGTCCGGTGGAAGCCATTCCCGTCCGGTTGGAGGGGAAGAAGACCGGCCGCATCAGGCGACGGTGGCTCAGCCGGGTGGCGCGGGCGGGGCGGGCTTGGCGGGGGCCCGGCCTGTGGGGAGGGAGACGTGGCGCCCAGGGTGTGCCGTGGTGGCGGGTAGGGGCGGAGGCGATCGGCCGCAGAGGGCGGTGGTGACTCGTGCCGCGCAATTCCCGGAAGATCACGGGTGGTTGTGCGCCCCGGCGCAGGACGTCGGCCGTTCACCCGGTCCGGGTACGGCAACTGACCCCGGACCACCCAGGTTCGTCCCGGTTCATGCTGGTTCGCCCGCCCGGCCGGGAACGCCGACGGGCCCGGCCCGCGAGGGACCAAGGCCCGTATTCAAGGCTGCGGGGCGAGACACCACCACCACCCACCGCGTCACGGACGGCTACATGGCTACGTCTCGACGGACGACGCCATGTCCCGGCGGACGGTTGAGTCCCGCCGGACGAGGCCATGCCCCGGCGGACGGCTACGTCCTGCGGCTCCTCGGCTCTGCTGCCCTCGTGCGCCCGCAACCGGCAGTGGCCGGCCGGGCGTCACGGCGTGCGGCTGCTACTTCTTGCCGCCGTCCTTGCCGCCCTTGTCCTTGTCGCCACCGGCGCCCATGGACTCGAAGATCTCCTTGCACATGGGGCAGACCGGGTACTTCTTCGGGTCTCGACCCGGGACCCAGACCTTGCCGCACAGCGCCACGACGGGGGTCCCGTCGAGCGCGCTCGCCATGATCTTGTCCTTCTGGACATAGTGGGCGAAGCGCTCGTGGTCGCCGTCGCCGTGCGACACCTGTGGTGTCGGCTCTACGAGGGTCCCCGTACCTGCCCCGCGCTCGGGCTCAAGAGTGCTCATAACAGCCAAGGGTACTCACGCCCGCGGCAACCCGGGAGCGTTGGCCCGCCCGCCAGGTGAAGGGCAGGACCCGCAGCCGCCACGGCGGCTGCCACCCAGGGCAGTGCGTACGGCGCCGCGCCCGCTCCGTGCGGCCCGCCGGCGGGCCCCGGCCGGCGCACTGCTCCCAGGGCGGACGCCTCCCCTCAGGGCCTGCCCGGCGGCTCGCGGGCGTCGTGCCCCCATGGCGGGCACGCCCTAGGAAGCCACCGCCATCCCGCCCCGGTCCCCGGACGTCAGGCCCAGCTCCGTGGCGAAGGCCAGCGCGGCGTCCGGGCGGACCTCGTACCAGCAGTCCTGGCCGCAGACCGTGTCCAGCAGCGTGGTGATGTCCTGGGCGCCGACCACGCGGGCCTCGGCGGCGGCCAGGAAGGCACGGACCGCCGCCATGGCGTCGACCTCGGTCTCCGTGCGGGCCACGAGGTCCTCGGCGATCTCCTTGACCGCGTCGTCACCGGGCGCGACCCAGCTCATGGCCGTCTCCAGGCCGTCGTCCGGCATCTTCTCGGGGTACGGCGCACGGGCCCAGGCGCCGTCCTGCCACCAGTAGACGAACCCGAAGAGATTGCCCTCGGCGTCCTCCCGCAACCGCTCCCAGGGCAGCCATGCGGGGCCGCCGTCCAGGAAGTCGATCTGCCGGCCGCCGATGCGCGTATGGCTGCCGTCCGAATCCTGGCCGCACAGCAGGGCCCGGCCGTCCTCGAACAATTTCAGCCGCCACCAGTAGCTTCCGCCGCTGTTCCAGCACTGCAATCCCAGGTCACCCCAGGAGAATTCGTCCCCGTCGTCCATGGCGGCCGCCACTACCGCCAGCGTCGCGGCGCGCGCCCACAGGCGCTGTGGATGGTCCAGGTCCTCGGGCACGCTCGGCCTGTGCATGGCCCCTCCCCCGCTTGTCCGGCGCGGACCCGCCGACGTGTCCGCGCACCGTCCCCTGTCATCTCGAACCATAGCGACGGGGACTGACAATTCCCCATGACGAAGCCGTCACAATAATCAAGTCGTCAACAAAATCCGGGCCCACCGCGCGCCCGCCGTCCGCCGGCCCGCCCGGGACCCGGCCGGCCCCCTCAGGCACAGGCCAGGCGCAGGCCATGAACCCCTCCGGCACCGACCCGGCACCCACCCGAATCGCAACCCGGCGAGGGTCAGTTCAGCGACGGATCGTCCGGATATGTCGCCACCATCGCGAGCTCGTTGCGCTGCCGCCGCAGCACCGCGCGCCACAGCTGCTCCGGGTCGGGCGAGGAGACATCGCCGGGCTCGGACTCGACGACGTACCACGCACCGTCGACCAGTTCGTCCTCCAGCTGGCCCGGACCCCAGCCCGCATACCCGGCGAAGATCCGCAGACTGCCGAGGACCGCCGCGAGGAGTTCCGGAGGGGCCTCCAGATCGACCAGGCCGATCGCGCCGTGCACTCTGCGCCAGCCCAGCGGCTCGTCACCCGACTGCACTTCCGCCCGGTCCGCGGCCGGTACGCCGGCCATCTCCGCGCCGTCGCCCTTGGCCCTGGCGCCGCTGTCCACGGACGGGATTCCGCCCTCGCCGGACAGCCCGCCGGGCACCACGGCCACCCCGAGCGCCGAGTCCAGCGATACCGGGCCGCCCTGGAAGACCACCCCGGGCTCGCCGGCCAGTGCGGCCCAGGGCGCGAGGATGTCCGCGACGCCGACCGGCGTGGGACGGTTGAGGACCACGCCGAGGGAGCCCTCCTCGTCGTGGTCGAGGAGCAGCACCACCGCGCGGTCGAAGTTCGGATCGGCGAGCGCGGGCGTCGCGACAAGAAGCCGCCCTGTGAGCGAGGACACCTCGGTCATGGCCACATGATCCCGCACTTCTGCCCGAAGCGGGGAGTCAACGCCCGGACCCGGGCGAGAGCAGGGCAGGGCGTACGGCGGCAGCACCGGCGCACAACGTCGGGGCCGGATAGGCCATTCAAGACATTCCCTGGCAAATTCAGCCAAAGGTCGATTACAGATCAAAGGCGGATCGTAGCGGAGCGTGTTGTGACAAAGCCATTACATGCTCCGAGACTGCACGGGTCTACGGACTCACCCCCGCCCGCCCTTACCATTTCAGCTGGCCCTGCCCGTCTCCAGGAACGCGAGATCCATGACCGTCTCTACTGACGACGTACTGCTTGTCCACGGCGGCACCCCGCTCGAGGGCGAGATCCGGGTTCGCGGCGCGAAGAACCTTGTGCCGAAGGCCATGGTCGCCGCCCTCCTCGGCAGCGGCCCCAGCCGGCTGCGCAACGTGCCCGATATCCGCGACGTACGTGTGGTGCGCGGGCTGCTGCAGCTGCACGGCGTCACGGTCCGCCCGGGTGATGAGCCGGGCGAGCTGATCCTCGACCCGTCACACGTCGAAAGCGCCAACGTCGCCGACATCGATGCGCACGCCGGCTCCTCACGGATTCCGATCCTGTTCTGCGGCCCGCTGCTGCACCGCCTCGGCCACGCCTTCATCCCCGGCCTGGGCGGCTGCGACATCGGCGGCCGGCCGGTCGACTTCCACTTCGACGTGCTGCGCCAGTTCGGCGCGACGATCGAGAAGCGCGCCGACGGGCAGTACCTGGAGGCCCCGCAGCGGCTGCGCGGCACCAAGATCCGGCTGCCGTACCCGTCGGTCGGCTCCACCGAGCAGGTGCTGCTGACCGCCGTGCTGGCCGAGGGCGTCACCGAGCTGTCGAACGCCGCCGTGGAGCCGGAGATCGAGGACCTCATCTGCGTGCTGCAGAAGATGGGCGCGATCATCTCCATGGACACCGACCGGACGATCCGGATCACCGGTGTCGACAAACTCGACGGCTACACCCACCGCGCCCTCCCGGACCGCCTGGAGGCGGCCTCCTGGGCGTCCGCGGCGCTGGCCACCGAGGGCAACATCTACGTCCGCGGCGCGCAGCAGCGGTCGATGATGACCTTCCTCAACACCTTCCGCAGGGTCGGCGGCGCCTTCGAGATCGAGGACGAGGGCATCCGTTTCTGGCACCCGGGCGGCCTGCTCAACGCCATCGCCCTGGAGACCGACGTCCACCCGGGTTTCCAGACCGACTGGCAGCAGCCGCTGGTCGTCGCGCTGACCCAGGCGTCGGGCCTGTCGATCGTGCACGAGACGGTCTACGAGTCCCGGCTCGGCTTCACGTCCGCGCTCAACCAGATGGGCGCGCACATCCAGCTCTACCGGGAGTGCCTGGGCGGCTCCGCCTGCCGCTTCGGACAGCGCAACTTCCTGCACTCCGCGGTCGTTTCCGGACCGACCAAGCTGCAGGGCTCCGACCTGGTCATCCCCGACCTGCGCGGCGGCTTCTCGTATCTGATCGCGGCGCTGGCGGCGCAGGGCACCTCCCGGGTGCACGGCATCGACCTGATCAACCGCGGCTACGAGAACTTCATGGAGAAGCTCGTGGAACTGGGTGCCGACGTCGAGCTGCCGAACGGCGCACTGCCCAACTGAGCGCCGGGGGAGCGGCTTTCCACCGCTCCCCCGACACCCCGTAGGGGCCGAGCGGGACTCCCCCCGAATGAAGCCCCGCTCAGCCCTCCGCCACCAGCACCGGCTTCTCGTGCGGGCTGACCGTGCACCGTGCGCCCGGGGTCAGCTCGCCTGCCTCCCAGCTGGGCACATCGGCCTTGAGCTGGACGCCGGTCTCGGTGGTCAGATGGAGACGGGTGGTGGCGCCGAGGAAGGTCGCCACCCGTACGGTCGCGGACATCCCCTCCGCGCCCGCGTCCGTACGGATGACAAGACCTTCCGGCCGGAGCAGTACGTCGACCGTACGGCCCTCGGTGCCGCCCGGTGCCGCCCCGTGGACCGGCAGGCGGCGGCCGAACAGTTCCACCACCCCACCGTCCCGGACGGTGCCGGGCAGGCGGTTCATGGTGCCCACGAACTCCGCGACGAACGGCGTCGCCGGGCGCTCGTACAACTCGGCGGGTGCGGCGCACTGTTCGAGCCGCCCGCCCTGCATCACGGCGACGCGGTCCGCCATGGACAGCGCCTCTTCCTGGTCGTGGGTGACGAAGACGGTGGTGATGCCGAGTTCGAGCTGGATGCGGCGGATCTCCTCGCGGAGGCTGAGCCGCACCTTGGCGTCGAGCGCGGACAGCGGCTCGTCCAGGAGGAGTACGCGCGGGCGGACGGCGAGGGCGCGGGCGAGGGCGACGCGCTGCTGCTGGCCGCCGGAGAGCTGGTGCGGATAGTCGTCCTCGCGGCCGGGCAGGCCGACCAGTTCCAGCAACTCCGTGGCGCGGGCGGTGCGTTCGGCCGCGGTGGCCTTGCGGACCCGCAGGCCGTAGGCGATGTTCTGGGCGGCCGTCATGTTGGGGAAGAGGCTGTAGGACTGGAAGACCATGCCGATGTCGCGGCGGTGCGCGGGGAGGCCGGTGACGTCCTGGCCGTCCATGGTGAGCTCGCCGCCGTCGGCGGTCTCGAAGCCCGCGATGATGCGCAGCGCGGTGGTCTTGCCGCAGCCGGACGGGCCGAGCAGGGCGACCATCTCGCCGGGCGCGACGTCCAGGTCCAGGCCGTCCAGCGCGGTGGTCGAGCCGAACCGCCGGCGGAGCCCCTTGAGTTGTACGGGTACGGTCATGACGTCTTCCTTTGCCGGCGGGTACGGCGGGTCCGGCCGCCCGCCAAGAGGGTGAGCAGAAGCAGCAGGCCCCAGGTGAGGAAGAGGCTCAGCATGGCGGCGGCACCGGCGAGTTCGGCCTCCTCGTTGCCGACCTCCACCATCCACACGGCGAACGGCCGGTAGCCGAGCACGGAGGCGACGGTGTACTCGCCGAGCACCATGGCCAGGCTGAGGACCGCGCCGCTGACGACGGCGGGCCGCAGATTGGGCACGACCACCCGCGCCAGGGTGGTGAGCCGTCCGGCGCCCAGGCTGCGGGAGGCCTCGACCAGCGTCTTGAGGTCGACGGCGCGCAGTCCGGCGTCCAGCGAGCGGTAGAGGAACGGCAGCGACATGACGGTGTAGAGCAGGACGAGGACGAGCGGGAAGTTCTCGTTCTGGATGACCATCAGGGTCTGGTAGAAGGGCGTCCTCGCCAGGCCGGGCGCCCACGACAGCACCGTGTTGACGCCGGCGACCAGCGCGATCGGCGGGACGACCAGCGGCGTCATGCACAGGATCTCGACGAGCGGGCGCAGCCGCGGCAGCCGGAGATGGACGACGACCATGGCGGGGACGACCAGCAGCAGGCCCAGCGCGACGGTGGCCAGGCCCAGTTCGACGGAGAGCAGCAGGCTGCCCAGCATGTCGCCGGAGACCAGGTGGCCGGTGTAGACGTCGAGGGAGAAGCCCTTGACGGGGTCGTCGACGGTGAACCAGAGGGAGGCGGCGACGGGGAGGGCGAAGTAGAGGAACGCCAGGAGGAGGACGGCGAGGCGCCCGTAGGGGCGGCGGCCGCGGGCGGGGGGTACCTGGCGCTGCTCGGGGGTGCGGTCCGAGGGCGGTGCCACGGACGGCTGCGCGGCGGTGGTCATCCCAGCCATCGGGCGCTCCTGCGCTGCAGCGGTATCTGCACGGCCATCACCAGCAGCGCGATGACGACCATGTTGAGGCTCATGGCGAGGGCCAGGTTCTCCTGGCCGACCAGGACGTTTCCGGCCAGTGCGTTGGAGATCTGCACGGTGATCAGCGGCACCGAACTGCCGACCATGACGGCGGCGGTGGCGTGCGAGGCGAAGGCGGTGCCGAAGAGCAGTACCGCGCCGCCGAGCAGTGAGGGCAGCAGGACGGGGAGGCCGATGTGCCGCCAGAACTGGCCGCGGGTGGCGCCGCAGGAGGCGGCGGCCTCCCGCCACTGGGTGCGCAGCCCGTCGAGCGCCGGCAGCACGGTCACCACCATCAGCGGGATCATGAAGTAGAGGTAGGCCAGCACCAGTCCGGCGGTGGTGTAGAGGCTGAACCCGGTGTCGCCGAGGGACAGCAGCCGGGTGAGGGTGCCGGTGGTGCCGAGTGTCGCGACGAAGGCGAAGGCGAGCGGGGCGCCGGAGAAGTTGGCGAGCACCCCGGAGGCGGCGACCACCGCGCGGCGCAGGGCGGGACGCCTGGAGGCGACGACGGCCTGCGCGATGAGGGTGCCGAAGAGCGTCGCCAGCAGCGCGCAGATCAAAGAGAGTTGGACGCTGCCGCCGAGGCCGGTGGCGTAGATGCCCTTGAGCGACTGGCGGACATTTTCGAGGGTGGCGTGGCTGTGGCCGGTGGCCGGATCGGTGGCGGTGAAGGCGCCGTGGACCAGGGCGCCGGCCGGCAGGCCGAAGCAGAGCGCGAGGAAGACGAAGAAGGGGAGGACGGCCGGCCAGTGGCGGCGGCCGGTTCTGCGGCGCGGGCGGCCGGGCGGGCCGGCGGCCGTCGTGGGTCGGTCACTCATTCGCGGGAGGTCTCCAAGGGGCGGGGAGGGGGTGAGCGGGGGTCAGCCGACGGCCTTGCCCCAGCCCTCGTTGATGGCCACCTTGGCGGCGTCCTCCTGTTCCGGTGTGGGGAACCGGGGGGTGCCGTGGACCTCGGGGAGGCGGGCGGCGGCCTTCTTGTCGGCGGTGCCGTCCTTCTCCATCCGGTCGAGGAGGGCGGGCCGGGAGTAGCCCCGCAGCCAGATGTTCTGGCCCTGGGGGCTGTAGAGGAATTCCAGCCACAGCCGGGCGGCGGCGGGGTGCGGGGCGTAGGCGTTGACGCCCTGGTTGTAGTACTGGGAGTACTGGCCGTCGGAGGGCACGGTGACCTGCCAGTCGACGCCCTTGGCGGTGAGTTCCTTGCGGTAGCCGAGGTTGAGGTAGTCCCAGTCGAGGGAGATCGGGGTCTCGCCCTTGCGGATGGTGGCCGGCGAGGAGTCGACCGGCACGAAGTTGCCGCTCTGTTTGAGCTTCTTGAAGAAGTCGAGGCCGGGCCGGACGTCATCGAAGGAGCCGCCGTTGGCGAGCGCGGCGGCGAAGATCGCGGAGAACGCCGAGGACGACTCCGCCGGGTTGCCGTTGAGCGCGACCTTGTTCCGGTACTGCGGCTGCAGCAGCTCGGCGAAGGTCTTGGGGCACTTCTTGACGGCCTTGGCGTCGCAGCCGATGGAGATATAGCCGCCGTAGTTGTTGAGGTACGAGCCGTCGGCCTGTTTCTGCGCGCGGGGGATGTCCCGCCAGCCGGTCACCTCGTACGGCGCGAGCAGCCGCTTGCCCTGGGCGTTGCGCATGAACGCGGTGCCCAGGTCGAGGGCGTCGACGGCACGGTCCTGGCCGCGGCGCTTGTCGGCGGCGCCGAGGGCGAGCTGGCTGGTGCCGCCGGGGTTCTCGTTGTTGACCTCGATGCCGTACTTCCGCTCGAAGGTCTTGATCATCTCGCCGTAGTTCGCCCAATCGGGGGCCAGCGCGTAGACGTTGAGCCGGCCTTCCTTCTTGGCGGCCTTGACGAGTGCGTCCATGCCGCCGAGGTCCGCGGCCGACCGCGCGGTGGCCGCCTTGCTGGTGACGGCGGCCGGGGCGTAGCCGCAGCCGCCGGTGGCCGCGCCGGCCACGAGGACCGCAACGCCGCCGGCGAGTGCCCGGCGCGTACCGGCCGGTCGGGGTGGCTTCACTGGTTACTCCTGGATCTTTGGCCCACCACCTGTATGGACAAGCCGCCGTCAGTAAGCCCCGTCAAAATAACCGCAAGATGAGTCCCAGACAAACCCCTGGCACATAAAAACCGCAGGTCATAAGCGTTATAATGGAAAAGGTTTAGAGCTTGGCGCAGTGGTTAGACGCATACCCCGTGACGGCGTGGATATCTATCTCTGTGCACAGCTGACCCGCTCGTTCCGACCCTTCCGGCAGGTACGGATCCGTCCCGCCGGCCACGTCCTGACCAGGCCGCGAGGAGTCCTGTTGACCCGACGCCACCAGCAGATCGCCGAGGCGCTGCGCCGGGCGATCACCGAGGGGCGGCTCCCCGTGGGCAGCGCACTGCCCTCGGAGACCGAACTCGCCGCCACCCACGGCGTCTCGCGCGGCACGGTCCGCCAGGCGCTGGCCGCGCTGCTCGCCGAAGGACTGATCGGCTCCCGCCAGGGCGCCCGGCACCTCGTGCTGAGCACCGCGCCCAGCCAGAGCTTCACCGAGCTGCGCAGCTTCGCCCAGTGGGCGCACGCGGGCGGCCACA
Organism: Streptomyces sp. NPDC054786; assembly: GCF_053611685.1. Taxonomy (NCBI): domain Bacteria; kingdom Bacillati; phylum Actinomycetota; class Actinomycetes; order Kitasatosporales; family Streptomycetaceae; genus Streptomyces; species Streptomyces sp. NPDC054786. The sequence goes on from NZ_JBSHAW010000014.1 coordinate 116,820, forward strand.
CCCCCGGCGGCCGGGTACACGAGAGCATCCGCGGCACGGCCTCCGTGGAAGAGGCCGCGCTGCTGCAACTGGCGCCGGGCGCCGAGGTGCTGCGGGTGCTGCGGCTGCGGACCCTGGACGGCGAGCCGGTGTTGCTGGAGCGCACGGTCTACGCGGGCTGGATCGCCGATGCGGTCGAGGAGCTGCCGGCCGACTGCGAGTCGGTCACCCAGGCGCTCCTGGACTCCCGCGGTCTGGTTTTCGCCCACGGTGAGCACCACTTGGACGCCCTCGCGGCGGGCACCGTGGACGCCCGGGAGTTGCGGGTGCGACGGGGCAGCCCGTTGCTGCGCGTACGCCGCACCACCACCACTGCGGAGGGCCGCCCGGTCGAGACCTCCGACGACCGCTACCGCCCCGGCGCGGTGGTCTTCACCGTCCGCAACTCCACCCAGGCCAACCCGCTGGCCCGCACCCCGGCCGACTGACCCGGCACCGCCGCCCCCGCGCCCCTCAGCCCCTCACGCCCTCACGCCCTTACGCCCTTACCAGCGAACAGCGAGCCCGCCCATGCCCGTGATCCCCCCGCCCGCCCCCGTGCTCCCCGCGGCCCTGCTGTGCGACATGGACGGCACCCTCGTCGACACCGAGCACCAGTGGCTGGACACGGTGGCCGGCTTCCTGCGGGAGCAGGGTCTCGCGGCCACGGACGAGGTGCTGGCGGACTTCGCCGGGGCGCCGGTGGACGACGCCGCCGAGCGTCTGGTGCGCGAGTACGGGGTGGGCTGCGACGTCACCCGGACGGCTGCCCGGCTGGACCGGGACTTCACCGCCGAGGTCGCGGCCGGCGTCACCGTCCAGCCGGGTGCGCTGCGGCTGCTGGACCGGGCGCGGGCACTGGGCATACCGGCCGCCCTGGTCACCGCCTCCGAACGGCATGTCGCCGATCTGGTGCTGCGCACGCTCGGCGCGCACCGCTTCGCGCTGTCGGTCACCTCGGGCGAGGCGCCGCGCGGCAAGCCGCACCCCGACCCGTATCTGGTCGCCGCGGCCGGCCTCGGGGTCGACCCCGCGGACTGTCTGGCCGTCGAGGACACCCCTACGGGCGCCGCTGCGGCGCTGGCCGCGGGCTGCCGGCTGCTGGCCGTACCGAGCGTGCCGGGCATCGTTGCGGGCCCCCGCACGGCCGTGGCGGCCTCTCTGGAGGACGTGGACCTGGCGGACTTCCCGTTCACCCGGTCCGTCTGATCCCGGCGGGCACAGGCGGCCCCAGACGGGCGCAGACCGTTCCCCGGGGCCGCAACACCCCCCGTGGCGCACGGAAAGGCGGCCATCCCTGGAAGGGATGACCGCCTTTTGTGCCGTGCTAGGGGGTGTTACTTACCCTTGGCGGCTTCCTTGAGCTTGGAGCCCGCGGAGACCTTCACGCTGTAGCCGGCCGGGATCTGGATCGGGTCGCCGGTCTGCGGGTTGCGCGCGGTGCGAGCGGCACGGTGGGTGCGCTCGAAGGTCAGGAAGCCGGGGATGGTGACCTTCTCGTCGCCCTTGGCGACGACCTCGCCGGTCACCTCGGCGAGGGCGGCCAGAACGGCGTCGGCGTCCTTGCGGGTCACCTCGGCGCGATCGGCCAGAGCGGCCACCAGCTCACTGCGGTTCATGTTTGTACTCCCGTGTTCTTCTTGCCAATGAGGCGTGAGATCGAAGCCGATGCTGCCAGGGTCCTCGGACAGTCCCCGGACCCGGGTCTGGTGCCAGACCCTCGCGCCCGATTACGCATCCTGCCCCCACCTGCGGCGGTAAAGCCAATCCGGCACCCAGGAGGGTCACACGAAAAGCGCCACTGCCTCGTAGTGGTGACGCTCCGTATCATTCCCGCTCCGGGCCGGCCCCACAGGGCGGCGGTCGCTTGCTGCCCGCCACCCTATGGGGGCCCCAACGACGGCGTGTCCAGCGACGCGCCGTACTCAGACCGCCGTGGCAGCCGTCACAGCCGGGTCGCCGCTCTTCGCCGCTTCCCGGACCGCTCCGGCCACCGCGCCCGCGACCTTCTCGTTGAAGACGCTGGGGATGATGTAGTTCGGGTTGACCTCGTCCTCCAGGACGACGTCCGCGAGGGCGCCGGCCGCGGCCAGCATCATCTCGGTGTTCACCGTACGGGAGTGGGCGTCCAGCAGGCCGCGGAAGACGCCGGGGAACACCAGGACGTTGTTGATCTGGTTCGGGAAGTCGGAGCGGCCGGTGGCCACGACGGCGGCGGTCTGCCGGGCGACGGCCGGGTCGACCTCCGGGTCGGGGTTGGCGAGTGCGAACACGATCGCGCCCTCGGCCATCTTCGAGACGTCCTCGCCGTCCAGGACGTTGGGCGCGGAGACCCCGATGAAGACGTCCGCGCCGACCACGGCCTCCTTGAGGGTGCCGGTGACGCCCTCGGGGTTGGTGTTGTCGGCGATCCAGCGCAGCGGCGAGTCCGGGTCGGCGTCGACCAGGTCGGTGCGGCCGGCGTGCACCACACCGTGGATGTCGGCGACGACGGCGTGCTGGACGCCGGCCGCGATCAGCAGCTTGAGGATGGCGGTACCGGCCGCACCGGCGCCGGACATCACGACCCGGACGTTCTCGACCTTCTTGCCCACGACGCGCAGCGCGTTGGTGAGCGCGGCGAGCACCACGATGGCGGTGCCGTGCTGGTCGTCGTGGAAGACCGGGATGTCCAGGGCCTCGCGCAGCCGCGCCTCGATCTCGAAGCAGCGGGGGGCGGAGATGTCCTCCAGGTTGATGCCGGCGAAGCCGGGGGCGATGGCCTTGACGATCTCCACGATGGCGTCGGTGTCCTGGGTGTCCAGGCACAGCGGCCAGGCGTCGATGCCGGCGAAGCGCTTGAAGAGGGCCGCCTTGCCCTCCATGACGGGCAGCGCGGCCTTGGGGCCGATGTTGCCCAGGCCCAGCACGGCGGAGCCGTCCGTGACGACCGCGACGCTGTTGCGCTTGATCGTCAGCCGGCGGGCGTCCTCGGGGTTGTCGGCGATGGCCTGGCAGACCCGGGCGACACCGGGGGTGTAGATCATCGACAGGTCGTCACGGTTGCGGATGGGGTGCTTCGACGACATCTCGATCTTGCCGCCGAGGTGCATCAGGAACGTACGGTCGGAGACCTTGCCGAGCGAGACGCCCTCGATGTGGCGCAGCTGCTCGACGATCTCGTCGGCGTGGGCCGTGGAGGTCGCCGCGATGGTGACGTCGATGCGGAGCTTCTCGTGTCCGGACGCCGTGACGTCGAGGCCGGTCACCGAGCCTCCGTGGGACTCTACGGCCGTGGTGAGCTGGGAGACCGCGGTTCCGCTCGCGGGCACCTCCAGCCGGACCGTCATCGAGTAGGAGACGCTGGGCGCCGTTGCCATGGCCGACTTCCTCTGCTTTCACCGTGTCGCTGGATTGCCGTCCGATCGTCGCACCTACCGCGGAGTATGCGGTAGCCGCCCCGCATTGCGAACATTTTGTTCGCGAGTGCCTGCTCCTACGGAAAACAATTTCCACCATACGAGAATCCACGCCCACAGCAAAGAGGCCCACATCACCAAGTGATGTGGGCCTCTTCGTCTGGTCCATGACACCGACCCGCCATGCTCGCCTCGCGGCAAGTGGTCGCTCGTAGCGACGATGGTTGGGCCCGGGGGCTTGGATCGGGCCGGTGCCGTCACCCAGGCTAACAAACCAACCCCGGAAGCGAATCCCGTCCCGCGGGGCCGATTTCAAGACCCCTCGTACGGCGGCGCGCAGCGCGCGGCTGCGCCCGCCGTACGGGTGCCGGAACAGCCCGGCGGCCGGTCAGTCCCGCAGCAGATCCGGCACCCCGGCCGCGTCCGGCTCGTCCCGCCCGGCCGACAGCACGGTCAGCTGCCGGGTGGCCCGGGTCAGCGCCACGTACAGGACCCGCAGTCCGGCCGGGGACTCATCGGCGATCTCGGCCGGCGAGACCACCAGCGTGGCGTCGTACTCCAGCCCCTTGGCCTCCAGGGAGCCCAGTGCCACCACCCGGTCGCCGAGCGGGGCCAGCCAACGGCGGGCCTGCGCCCGACGGTTCATGGCCACCACGACGCCGACCGTGCCGTCCACCTCGCCCAGCAGCCGCTCGGCCTCGGCCACCGTGGCCTGCGCCAGCGCCGCGTCGTCGGCGGACCGGGCCTCGCGGTCCCCGTCCGCGACGAGCGCGAAGCGCGGCTGAAGGCCCGTGGAGCGGACCGCCTTCGGCGACTGCATACCGGGCATCGCCAGCGCCAGCACCTTGGCGGCCAGTTCGGCGATCTCCGCGGGGTTGCGATAGTTCACGGTGAGCGTGAAGCGGCGGCGCGGGCGGGTACCGAGCGCCTCGTCACGGGCGACGGCGGCCTCGTCCGGGTCGGACCACGAGGACTGCGCGGGGTCCCCGACGACCGTCCAGGTCGCATGCCGGCCGCGGCGGCCGACCATCCGCCACTGCATCGGCGTCAGGTCCTGCGCCTCGTCGACGATGACATGGGCGTAGTCGGTGCGCTCCTCCTCCAGCCGTTCGCGCCGGCTGCGGCCGCCGCCGTTGCGCTCCGTGTAGGTCGAGAGCTCCTCCAGGCCCGTCAGATGGGCCAGCGGATCGGCCTCGCGCGGACGGGGCGGGCGCATCGGGGCGCCGAGAACCAGCTGCAGCTCGTCCAGCAGCGCGACATCGTGCACCGACAGCGGACCGTGCCCCGTGTCGTCCAACCGCCGCAGGGAGCGGGCCAGTTGGCGCACCTCGCGCTGATGGAGGATCCGGCGCGCCCAACGGCCCAGCAGGCGCTCGTCGGCCATCGCGGCGAGGACCCCGCGCGGGGTCAGCTCGGGCCACCAGGCGTCCAGGAACTCCTGGAAGTCGGGCTCGGTGGTGATGTCCTCGTCGAAGCCCTCGCGGGCCTCGGCGGCCAGTTCGGGGTCCGTGTAGCGGCGGGTGGCGCCGGACTTGGCCCACAGGGCGTCCAGGATCAGCCGGCGGGCGCGCGGGCGCAGCAGATTGACCGGTGCGGTGCCGCCGAGCGCGGACTGCCGGATGGCGTGCAGCTCGTCGGCGTCCAGCTCGATCCGGCCGCCGAAGGCCACCACCCGCAGCCGGGCGGGTGCGGCCGGGGCGGGGCGGGAGGGTCTGGAGCGGGTGCGGCGGCCCTTGCGTTCCCCGTCGTCGGCGCCGTTCTCGGCGGGCGCGGTGAAGAGGTCCTCCAGGGAGAGCTGGGCGTCCTCGCCCGCCCGGGGGGAGCGTTCCGGCGCCGCGGCCGCGGGGGCCGCCAGCTCCAGCGCCCCGCGTGCCGCCTTGCGCAGCAGCTTCTGCATCCGGGAGGAGCCCTTGATACGGGCCACCGCGGGCGGGTCGTATGCGGTCGCCTCGGCGCCGTCCACCAGCGAGCCGAGCGCCCGGATGGCGACCTGGCCCTCCTCGCCGAGCGACGGCAGGACGCCTTCGGTGTAGGCGACCAGCAGCGGCGTCGGGGAGACGATCAGGATGCCGCCCGCGTAGCGGCGCCGGTCCTGGTAGAGGAGGTAGGCGGCGCGGTGCAGCGCGACCGCGGTCTTGCCCGTGCCGGGGCCGCCCTCGACCTCGGTGACGGAGGCGGCGGGGGCCCGGATCACCATGTCCTGCTCGGCCTGGATGGAGGCGACGATGTCCCGCATGGTGTGGCTGCGGGCCCGGCCCAGCGCGGCCATCAGCGCACCGTCACCGATCGCCGGCAGCTCCTCGCCGTCCAGCGTGGCGGTGACCTCCGGGCGCATCAGATCGTCCTCGACGCCGAGGACCTTGCGGCCCTTGGAACGGATCACCCGTCGGCGCACGACCCGGCCCGGCGCGACCGGGGTGGCCCGGTAGAAGGGCGCGGCGGCCGGCGCCCGCCAGTCGATGACCAGCGGGGAGTAGTCCGCGTCGAGGACGCCGAGGCGGCCGATGTGCAGCGTCTCGGCGATCGCGGCGCGGTTGTCCTCGATCGCACCGTCGGCGGGCTCGACGGAGGTGAAGGCGCCGTCCGGGCCCTTCTTGCCGTCCTTGCCGAGGAGCAGGTCGATCCGGCCGAAGAGGAAGTCCTCGTACTCGGAATTCAGGCGGTGGAGATGGACGCCGGCCTGGAAGACCTGGGCGTCACGTTCGGCGAGTGCGCCGGGCGTGCCGACCTGGCCGCGTTGGGCGGCGTCGTTCATCAGGAACTCTGCCTCGTGGATCTTCTCCTCGAGGCGCCGGTAGACGCGGTCCAGATGCGTCTGCTCGGATTCGATCTCACGGTCGCGAACGGAATCCGAAGCGTGATCCGGTGCGTGCGTGGCGTTGTGCGCGGCCACCCAGGCCCCCTTCTGCTGTGCGTAGGGCAGCCGTCAACCGTACGCGAACCAGGCACCGCGCGCACCTGGTGAAAGGGACAAAGTCGGGCGAGTTTGGTCGGATGTTGACTCAACCCTTTACGTCGGGCGTGACCCGGCCGAAGGGATTGCCGATCGGAAGCATGGCGGTCCTTGACGGGCGCCCCGTGCCGTACCCGGCCCGGGGCGCCTGCCCGCACCGCTCAGACGTTCACCTTCGCCAGCTGCTTGCCGTCCAGCGTGGTGACCTCGAAGTGGTCGATGTCGCCGCGGTTGAAGCCCGCGCCGCCCGCCGCGTACAGCGGCTCGCGGTTCCACTTCGCGGCGCCGCCCGGGACGCCGTAGCCCCCCTTGGGCACCGCCCAGGTGGTGATGGTCTGCCGTTTGCCGTCCTTGCCGACGGCGACCAGGTCGCAGGTGAGCGGCCCCTTGACGTTGGCGAGTTCCAGGACGACCTGGGTGCCCCAGGGCCGGGCCGCCATCGAGACGCCCGCCGAGACCTTGGTGTCCGGGTCGACGGAGCTCGCCTTCTCGCCCGCCGCGTACTGGGCCCGGACGGCGTTCGCCAGCGGCGGCGTCGGCTTCTCCTCGGAGCCCTGGGGCTTCAGGGTGAGGGCGGCGAGCGGCCCGCCGACGATCAGCACGGCGGCCGCGGCGACCAGGAACAGCCGTCGCCGGGCACGGCCGCGCCGGGTGACGGCGACCTCGTCGAGCAGTCCGTCCAGCAGCCCCGGGCCGGGGACGGCCGTGATCGTCTGCGGGGTGGGCGCGGACTGCTTGAACTCGGCCAGTACCGGCGACAGGCCCATGAGTTCTTCGAGCTCGGCCGCGCACTGGTGACAGCCGACGAGATGCGCCTCGAACCGGTCGGCGTCGGCAGCGTCCAGGACGCCCAGCGCGTAGGCGCCGACGTCGGTGTGCCGGTCCGGCTGCGTGGGCGGGTTCACTCCGTCACTCCTCGTTCCTCGAGCGAGAGTCTCAGGGAGCGCAGCGCGTAGAACACCCGGGACCGCACGGTCCCGGCCGGTACGCGCAGCACCTCCGCTGCCTCGTTGACCGTACGTTCCTTGAAGTACGTCTCGACGAGGGCCTCTCGGTGGGCCTGGCTCAGGTCGCTCAGCGCCTCGGAGATCGTCATCAGGCGCAGTGCCCGGTCGATCACATCGGCGGCGGGCATCGTCTCCAGAGGGGTCGGGTCGACCTCTTGGGGCCGAGCCTTACGGCTGCGGTGCCCGTCGATGACGATCCGCCGTGCGACGGTCACCAGCCAGGGGCGTATCGAGCCGGTCGCCCGTTGCAACTGGTCGGCGTTGCGCCAGGCGCGCACCAGCGTCTCCTGCACCACGTCCTCCGCGCGGTGCCGGTCGCCCGCCACCAATCGCAGGACGAAGGCGAGTAGCGGGCCCGCATGATCGTCATAGAGGGCTCGCATGAGCTCCTCGTCAGGTGTCGTCCTGTCTGCCACGACGGCATCCTTACGCACTCCAACTCCCGGGTCGATAGCCCAGATCGCCCAAGATCGCCGGGGGACCCTGCCATGAATCGGACTTGCGGTGAGGAGTACGGACGGGACGGACGGGTTACTCAGAGTTCGGCGGAAAATTTTTCGGCGCCGGTCACGGCACCCTGACCAGCGCTTCCGTCCTGCTCCCTGCGCACCGTCGTCCGCCTCCGGTGCCGGGCCACCCGCTCCCGGTTGCCGCACACCTCGCTGGAGCACCAGCGGCGGCGCCGGCCGCGCGATGTGTCCAGATACACCAGGGTGCAGCTCTCGCCCGCGCACTGCCGCAGCTGCGCGCGGGTCACCTCGTCGGTCAGCAGCCCGATCGCGTCCCGGGCCACCGCGGCCAGCAGCCCGGCGCAGTCGGGCGGGCCGGGGAGGGCACCGGCGAGGGTGCCGTCGGCGGTGCGTACCGCGCACAGGGCGGGCGGCTGCCCGGACCCGGCCGCGGAGTTGAGCAGCGCCAGATCGGCGTCGTCCGCCCGGCCCCGCAGCTCTTCGTGCACCACACGGCGCAGCAGCTCGCGCAGTGCGCGGAAGCGGCCGACCCAGCTGCCGTCCACGCCGTCCAGCGGGGTGCCGCGCGGCACCAGCCCCGCTCCGACCAGCCACGCCCGCAACTGGTCGGGGCCGGTGAGCCGTTCGGCGGGGGCACCGTCGGTCGTGGCCGCCAGGTCCAGGCAGATCCGCCCGCAGTCGAACCGCAGGTCGCAAGGCGACGCCATGTGCCTGTCACTCCTTAGGGACCAAACGTGTGTGCTCCCAGAGTGCCCGCCCCGGGGGCCCGCCGGAACCCTCCGGAGGCGATCACTCCACGCATGCACCGCACAGGAACCTCGTACGTAGACGCTGCGTGTATACATCTCATGTATAGTCCGCGGCGCGGCGGTCCGCGGGCCCTCGCGCCCCGGCCCGCCGCATGTCGTAGCGCTCCTTGCCCCTCCAGGACGAAGGTCTCCATGTCGCGCAAGTCCCTGCTCACGAACCGCGCCGGCCTGACCCACAAGATCGGTTACGCGGTCCGCAACCCGGCCCGGATCGCCCCGTACGCCAAGCGCACCGCCCGCGACACATGGCTCCGTTTCAAGCACCCCGACCATGTCGCGTACTACCGGGCGGTGATGTCCTCGGACACCGGCCGCAACCCGGAGGCCGCGGTCGGCAGCCGCAGCCATGAACGCTGGCTGGCGCTGGGCGAGATGCAGTTCGACTACCTGACCGAGCACGGGCTGAAGCCCGGCCACCGGATGCTGGACATCGGCTGCGGTAATCTGCGCGCCGGCTGGCGCTTCATCGCCCATCTGGACACCGGCAACTACTACGGCATCGACATCTCGCCGGACATCCTGATATCCGCGAAGCAGACGCTGACGACCTACGAGCTCCAGGACAAGCTTCCGCACTTGACGATCACCCAGAACCTGACGCTGGACTTCCTGCCGTCCGCCCACTTCGACGTCGTCCACGCGCACAGCGTCTTCTCGCACTCACCGCTCGGCGTCATTGACGAGTGCCTCGCGCACGTCGGCCGGATCCTGGCACCCGGCGGCTTCTTCGACTTCACCTTCGACCGCACCGAGGGCGCCGAACACCAGGTGCTGCGCGAGGACTTCTACTACCGGACCGAGACCCTGCTGCGGCTGGCCCGCGCGCACGGCCTGGAGGCCCGCTTCATGGCGGACTGGGAGAAGCGGCCGCACGGCCAGTCCAAGATCCGTGTGAACAACCCCGCGTAGGGCGCCGCGCCGCCCCCGAGCCGCCGGACCGGCCCCCACTGCCCCGCCCGCGAGGCCGCGGCTCCCCGCCGGACCGGCCCCGGCCCCGGGTCCGGCTCCGGCCCCGGGTCCGCGCGAGGCCGCTACTCCCCGCCGTACTTGTCCGTGTCCGCATGCGGGTCGAGCGACAGCCGATAGCCGCGCTTGACGACCGTCTGGATCAGCTTCGGCGCGCCCAGCGCCCCCCGCAGCCGGGCCATCGCGGTCTCCACCGCATGCTCGTCCCGGCCCGCCCCCGGCAGTGCGCGCAACAGCTCCGCACGGGAGACCACCCAGCCGGGGCGGCGCGCCAGCGCGCGCAGCAGCGCCATCCCGGCCGGCGGCACCGGCCGCAGCGCGCCTTCCACCACGACGGCGTGCCCGCGGATCTCCAGCCGCCGCCCGGCCACCGGCAGCGGCCGCACCCGGCCCGGGAGTTCACGGCACAGCAGCTGCACCAGCGGCCCCAGCCGGAAGCGCTCCGGCTGAAGCGTGGGGATGTCCTCCGCCTGGAGCGGCAGCGCGGTCACCGGCCCCACGCACACCGGCAGCACCTCCTGCCGCAGCGCCGCCAGCAGCTCCGCGCGGATCCCGCGCTCCTGGGCCCGGCGCAGCAGCGACGCGGCGGCCGGCGCGCTGGTGAAGGTCACCGCGTCCACGGCGCGGGAGATCACCGCGTCCAGCAGCCGGTCGACCGGCCCGATGTCCTCCGGCGGCATCCAGCGGTACACGGGGACGCCGACCACCTCCGCACCGCCGGCCCGCAACGCCTCGACGAAGCCCGGCAGCGGCTCCCCGTGCAGCTGTACGGCCACCCGGCGCCCGGAGACGCCCTCTTCCAGCAGCCGGTCCAGCACCTCGGCCATCGACTCGGAGGCCGGCGACCACTTCTCGGTCAGCCCGGCGGCCCGGATCGCACCGCGCACCTTGGGCCCGCGCGCCAGCAGCTCCACCCCGGCCAGCCGGTCCAGCAGCGCCTCGCCCAGGCCCCAGCCCTCCGCGGCCTCGACCCAGCCGCGGAAGCCGATGGCGGTGGTGGCCACGACGACATCGGGCGCCCGGTCGATCAGGTCCCGGGTCACCGCGAGCAGCTCGGTGTCGTCCGGCAGCGGGACGATACGCAGCGCGGGCGCATGCATCACCTGCGCGCCGCGCCGCTCCAGCAGGGCGCCCAGCTCCTCCGCGCGCCGGGCCGCGGTCACCCCGACGGTGAACCCGTCCAGCGGCCGTACGGCCGGTTCCGGCGCCGTCCGCTCGTGCTCTCCGTGCTCCTGCTGCTGATCGTGCATGGTCGTCCCGCTCCGCCCAGAGTGGTGTACTGCCTCGTGCTTCCGTACCGCCGCGGCTCGGGCGGCACGAAGTTCCAGGGTGTCAAGGTGCCAACGGCACGTGACGACCCCGGTCCTCCAGTATTTCCCCACGGTTACGGCGGGCCGCATGCCCGCTCCCGCCCCCTGCCGCCGACACGGCGCAGGAACAGGGCGCAGGAACAGGGCGCGGCGGCCCGGCTCGGACCGGTCCCCCGCACCCGTCCCGCCGCTCACACCTCCGCGTACACCGGGCTCCGCTCCCCTTCCACGGCCGCCGCCTCCGCCCCGTCCGCCGCGTGTGCCGTACGCCGCCCGCGCACCGCGGGACGCAGATATACGCCCCAGGTCACCGCCCCGCACACCACGTAGCAGACCAGGAACGACACAAACGCCGGGGTGCCCGACCCGGCCACCAGGAACGACTGCCGGAAGGCCAGATTGATGGCCAGCCCGCCGAGGGCGCCCACCGCCCCGATCAGCCCCATCGCCGCCCCCGACAGCCGCCGTCCGTATACCGCGGCCTCCTCCCCCGCCAGCCCGCGCCGCAGCGCCTGGGCCTGGAAGATCCCCGGGATCATCTTGTAGGTGGAGCCGTTGCCGAGCCCCGTCAGCACGAACAGCGCGATGAACCCGACGAGGAACACCGGCAGCGACCGCACCGCCGAGGCGTAGATCACCACCCCCGTGGCCAGGCCCATCGCCGCGAAGTTCCCCAGCGTGATCCGGGCGCCGCCGAACCGGTCCGCCAGCCGCCCGCCGACCGGCCGGATCAGCGAGCCCAGCAGCGGCCCGATGAACGTCAGCGACGCGGCCTGGAGGGGCGTGCGCGCGAACTGGTTCTGCAGTACCAGGCCGAAGGCGAAGCTGTAGCCGATGAACGACCCGAAGGTGCCGATGTACAGCAGCGACATCACCCAGGTGTGCGGCTCCCTGGCGGCGTCGAGGGCCGCCCCGGTGTCGTTCGTCACCGGCGCGAGGTTGTCCATGAACAGCGCCGCGAGCACCGCCGCGAGGACGATCAGCGGCACATAGACGGCCAGCACGATCCGCGGATGCGCGGCCCCCGCCGTCCCGATCACCAGCAGCCCCAGCAGCTGGATCACCGGCACCCCGATGTTGCCGCCACCGGCGTTCAGCCCCAGCGCCCACCCCTTCTTCCGCAGCGGATAGAAGGAGTTGATGTTGGTCATCGATGAGGCGAAGTTCCCGCCGCCGACCCCCGCCAGCGCCGCGACCAGCAGGAACGTGCTGTACGAGGTACCCGGCTCCATCACCACCGCCGCCACCGCGACCGGCACCAGCAGCATCGCCGCGCTCAGCACCGTCCAGTTGCGCCCGCCGAACCGCGCCACCGCGAAGGTGTACGGCACCCGCAGCACCCCGCCCACCAGCGTCGGCATCGCCACCAGGAAGAACTTCCCGGCCGGATCGATCCCGTACTCGGGCCCCATGAACAGCACCATCACCGACCACAGGCTCCAGATGGAGAACCCGATGTGCTCGGAGAGCACGGAGAAGGCGAGGTTCCGCCGCGCGATCCGCTCCCCCGTCTCCCGCCAGAAGCCCTCGTCCTCCGGGTCCCAGTGCTCGATCCACCGCCCGCCCCTGCGCACCCGGCCGCCACTACGGCCGCCGTCAGGTTTCTCGGCGAGAGTCTCGGCAGGGATGTCATCAGGGCTGTCGCTACGGGTCTTGGCTGCCGCGGCCGTCATGGCGCCTCCAGGGGTCAGGTCCTGCTCCCTGACGCTAGGGACGACGGGTTTCCGTACCGTGCCGCCCGGTGACGCGGACGAAACCTTGCACTCACGCGAGGGAGCGGGGGCCGGTGAGGGCGGGCGGGCCGCGCACCTCGTCACAGGACGAACTCACACCGGACGACCTTGCCGGGCCTCCGCTCCCCGACGCCCCACTCCACCAGCGCCGCCCGCACGAACTCCCGCGCGAGCGGCACCGACCGCCGCTCGCGCCGGTAGAACCGCTCGCGCGGAAAGGGGAGTTGAGTCTCTGCGTTCATGCGACGACGGTCGCAGTGCGTAACTACGCTGCACGCTGAGCGAACCCGTACACGTGGTGAGTACGGGCGCACGCACGGTCACCGGCATCGAAGTACGGGGAGTGCAACGCCATGCAGCCGCGAACCAAGCCAAAGAACCGACACTCCGCAGCCATGGAAGTCATCGGCGCCCAATTAGCGCTGTTCCGCATCAATGCCGGCCTCACCCAGCGCAGCCTCGGAGACCGCACCACCGCCTCCGAGGAGACCATCGCCTCCATCGAGCAGGGCAGGCGTGCCCTGATGCCGCATCTGGCGACCGAGTTCGACCAGCTCCTGAACACGGGCGGGGCGCTGGCGGCGGGGGTCGCGAAGCTGCCGCCGAAGGAGAAGTATCCGATCTGGGCGGAGGACTTCATGGCGCATGAGCGGGAGGCTCTCTCGCTCGGCTGGTACGAGAACGGTGTCGTTCCTGGCTTGTTGCAGACCGAGGACTACGCGCGTGCCACATTCCGAAGCAATATCCCGCACCTCAGCGAAGAAGTGGTCGAGCGTCGCGTCACCGCACGTCTGGATCGCCAGCAGATCCTGCACAAGGCGCATACCGTCATCGCCAGCTTCGTCATCTCCGAGGCCACCGTTCTGAGCAATCTCGGGGGACGCGACGTCATGCGGGGGCAGATTTCCCACCTGCGGACTTGCGCGGAACTCACCGGCGTCTCGATTCAGGTCCTGCCGTTGAACCGTGAGCATCACGCCGGACTCGCCGGTCCTTTCGTGCTCCTGGAAACCCAGGACCATCAGCACCTCGCCTACACCGAAATCCACCGCAGCAGCGAGCTCTATGACGACCTCGACGACGTCAGCGTCCTCACCCAGAAGTATGGAATGCTGCGAATGCAGGCCCTCAACGCAGAGGAAACCCTGGGCCTGCTGGACCGGCTGCTAGGAGAGCGATGACCCATCTGACGTGGTTCAAGTCCAGCTACAGCAGTGACGAAGGCGGCGCGTGCCTCGAAGTCGCCTACGACTGGCGCAAGTCCAGCCACAGCAGCGAACAGGGCGGCGCCTGCGTAGAGATCGCCACCCACCCCACCACCATCCACGTCCGCGACTCCAAGGACCCCCGGGGCCCGCACCTCGACTTCTCGCCGGGCGCCTGGGCCTCGTTCACCTCGTACACCGCACGTAGCGCTGCTGCCGCCACAACGGCCCCGTAACCGGGGCTACTCGGCCGCTTCCCGCGGCGGGTCCATCCATATCCGGTCCGCGCAGAGGGTCATCCGCAGGCGCTTGCCCTTCTCGTCCCGTGCCTCGACCAGCTGCGCGCCCCGGTAGTCGCGCGGCGCGGCCACCACGGCCTTGTCGTTGCTGACCATCGCGGCGCTCGACGGTGTGCTCCCGGGGCAGTCCCTGTAGCGCAGGGCCGCCAGGACCGTCCCGCCGCGCCCCAGGTCTATCGGCAGGGCCTTGCCATGCCCTTCGGCATCCGACTCGGGCCCCTTGCCGACATGGACCTCGAAGAGGGGGAAGCCTTGGAACACACAGGGGCCCGCACCGGTGTTGGCGATGGTCAGCCGGGCCTCACGCTGCTCGGTGTGCGGCTTCTTCTTCAGGACGGTGAGCTGCCAGCGCAGGCCCTTGGTCGTGCAGTTGGCGTGCAGCGCCGCCATCCGCGAGGAGCCGCAGCCGGTCAGGGCCAGGCCCGCTGTGACGGTCAAGGTCAGCGCGGCCGCCACCACCGCGAGAAGTGAACGCCGTCGCACGGCTCCCCCTGTTCGTTCGGCACAGAATTCCCTGCCGTTAAGGAAACATTTCGCGCGTTGGCGGTTGCCTCGGCGCCGAACATTCTTGCCCGCGCCGCCGCGGACGCCCGGTGGTCACCGGCGTACGCCCATCACCCGCGCATCCTCCTCCGGGAGCCACCACGCGCTCCCCGGCGGCGTCAACCAGGCGTTCCGGTCGGCCAGTTCGCGGGCCGCCGCCCGCAACGCGTCCAGCCCCGGATGCCGCAGCCCCCGCCGCCACACCATCGAGACCGGTGAGAGCGGTACGGGGTCGACGAGCGGCCGCAGCACCATCCCCGGCACCTCGATGAACTCCACGCTCGCCAGCACCGACCACCCCCGCTTGCGCACCACGCGTACGAACTCCTGCGAGCCCTCGATCTCCGGGAACGGCTCGGCCGTCGCGATGCCGCGCCCCGCGAAGAGCCGCTCGGCCAGGTCCGTCCACTCCGCGGTCCGCGGGTTGCCGGCGGCCGCGTAGAGCGTCTCGCCGGCCAGTTCCGCGAGGGCGACGGCGGGCCGTGCGGCCAGCGGATGGTCCTCGCGCAGCAGGACGGCCATCGGCTCCAGCCGGACCGGCTGATGTTCCAGACCGGCCCGTACGCCGGGCGGCAGCGCCGCGATCCGGCCGAAGGAGACATCGAGCCGCCCGGCCGCCACCTCGGCCGCCGCACCCGTCAGCCCGCTGTGGAAGCGGGCCACCAGCTCACAGCTGTCCGGCACCCGGTCCCTGGCCGCCTCCAGCACCCCGTGAGCGGTACCGATCGGGACGCCCACATCGACCAGCAGCGGCCGCTCGGGCGCGGCCCGGAACGCGGCGGCCAGCTCGTCGTACGCGGTCAACACCCGCCGTGCGTACGGCAGGAGGTGCGCCCCGTCCGCGGTCAGGGTGACCTGGCGGGTGGTCCGCAGGAACAGCGCGGCGCCCAGCTCCCGCTCCAGGCGCCGGATGTCGCGGCTCAGCGCCTGCTGGGCGACGTACATCCGGGCGGCGGCCCGGGTGAAGTGCAGCTCCTCGGCGACGACGAGGAAGGCGCGGAGCAGACGCGGATCGATGTCGTACGGCATCGGGTCATCCTGGCAGCAGCGGTTTCCGCGAGGCATGCGGAGGGCCGATGCGCATTGACAACACCAGCGCGTGAAGGGGCGCTGATCAGGTGTTGGACGGGCGGCGGGCGCGGCCGCGACCGTAGAGGCATGATCCTCTTCCTCGCCGCCCGGCCGGTCACCTCCCCCACCCTCGGCTCCGCTCGACCGGGGGGACCCCCATCGCCCGTACGCCCGGCCCCGCGGCGTGCCCGCTTCCGCGCCCTCGCCCCCTACGGCCGGATTTTCGCCGTCCCGGGCACCCGCGCCTTCACGGCCGCCAACCTGCTGGCGCGGCTGCCCATGGGGATGCTCAGCGTCAGCGCGGTGCTGATGATCGCCGGCTCGCGTGGCTCCTACGCGCTGGCCGGAGCGGTCACCGCGACCGGGCTGGCGGCAACGGCGCTGGTCGGGCCGTGGACCGCCCGGATGGTCGACCGCCACGGACAGTCCCGTACCGCGGTCCCGGCGACCGCGGTCGCCGTCCTCGGCTCGCTCTCGCTCCTCCTGTGCGTCCACCACGGGGCGCCCGATTGGACCCTCTTCGCCTCCTACGCCGCCACCGCCACCACTCCCAACACCGGCGGGATGTCCCGCGCCCGCTGGGCGCACCTGTTCCGCGACGACCCGGCCGCCCGGCACACCGCCAACTCCTTCGAACAGGCCGCGGACGAGCTGTGTTTCATGCTCGGGCCGGTGCTCGCCACGCTGCTGTGCACCGTGCTCTTCCCGGAGGCGGGCACGGCGGTGGCCGCGGCGCTGCTGCTGACCGGAGTGCTGCTCTTCGCGGCCCAGCGCCGCACCGAACCCCCCGTAGCGCCGCCACCGGCCACCGGCCGGCCCCGCTCCCCCCTGCGCCTGCCGGGGCTGCCGCCGCTCCTGGTGATCTTCCTCGCCACCGGCGCGGTCTTCGGCTCCCTGGAGGTCGTGACGATCGCCTTCGCCGACGGGCACGGCGTACGGACCGCGGCGGGCGGACTGCTCGCCCTGCAGGCGGCGGGCTCCTGCGCGGCGGGGCTGCTCTACGGCCTGCTGCGCCCCACGGGCCGCGCCGGCCACCGCTTCCTCGCCTGCACCGCGGCGATGGCGGCCCTGATGCTGCTCCCGCTGCTCGCGGCCGCGACGGGGAGCCCGGCGACGCTGGCCGTCGCGCTCCTCCTGGCCGGTACGGCAACCGCGCCGACCATGGTCACCGGCATGGGACTCGTCCAGTCGCTGACGCCGCCCGGTCAGCTGAACGAGGGCATGACGCTCGCCGTGACCGCGCTGCTGGGCGGTATCGCGGCCGGATCGGCGAGCGGCGGCTGGGCGGTCGAGCACCTGGGCGGTGCGGGCGCGGCCTACGGGGTTCCCGCGGCGGCGGCAGCCCTCGCGCTGACCGTCACCCTGCCAACGGCACGCCGTCGCCCGGACCGCCCGCCGGCGCCCGTCAGCTGATCGGGTCCGGGTGCCGCAGCCGCCGGGGGAAGATCTCCACGACCGGGCCGCGCCACGAAACGCACTCGGGCGGAAACGACTCAGGCCCCGCCTGTCCTCTCGGACAGACGGGGCCTGGGCCTCACATGGGATGAGTGGAGATGGCGGGAATCGAACCCGCGTCCAACGGTGCAGAAACAGGGCTTCTCCGAGTGCAGTTCGCTGCGATTTTCTCGGCCCCGGAGATCACGCGAACAAGTCTCCGACGGGCTCAGTCACTGTTTGATTTCCTTCTAAACCCCGTGACCGGGTCTAGAAGTTTAGTTCCCTAGTCGATGCCAGGATCCGGGTCGGGAACAGCCCCGGGCTGACACTTCGCAAGTCGCTACTTAGGCAGCGAGGGCGAAGGAATCGCGCTTGGTGTTGGCGATTATTGGTTGCGACATATGGTTTACGAGATCATTGCCGCTTCCTCGACTCGCTTCCCCTGCTTCGACATCCGCTGTCGAAACCGATCATCCCCATGTTGATTTATCAAGGTGGTACCTACACCCCTCGCGGGGGTGTGATGCCATCGTACGTGAACAACGCGTGCCGGTGCCAGCGTATTCCCCGGCCGGGCGGGCCGGAACCGGTCCGTCGGGGCAGATCAGGACCGCTGCCGGCGCCGCGCCGCCGAGACCGCGCGGTCCGTCTCCCGGCGGTCCTGCTGCTCGCGGAGCGTCTGCCGCTTGTCGTACTCCTTCTTGCCCTTGGCCAGAGCGATCTCGACCTTGGCCCGGCCGTCCTTGAAATAGAGGGCCAGCGGCACGATCGTGTGCCCCGACTCCTGGCTCTTGGACTCCAGCTTGTCGATCTCGACGCGGTGCATCAGCAGCTTCCGCTTGCGCCGCGCGCTGTGGTTCGTCCAGGTGCCCTGGGCGTATTCGGGGATATGTACGTTGTGCAGCCAGGCCTCGCCCCGGTCGATCTGGATGAAACCGTCCACCAGCGACGCCCGGCCCTGCCGCAGCGACTTCACCTCGGTGCCGGTCAGCACCAGGCCACACTCATAGGTGTCCAGAATGTGGTAGTCGTGCCGCGCCTTCTTGTGCTGCGCCACGAGCTTGCGCCCGGGGTCCTTGTCCTTGCCCTTGTCCTTAGCCATAGTGCGGCCATTTTCGCACTACGCACCGCCCCCGAGGCCACTCAATACTGTGCGGGCCCGATTCTCCGCACCGCTCCCGACGACGACGTCGGGGGTGAGGCCGGCGCCGTCGACGTTCCGGCCCGACGGGGTGCGGTAGTGCCCGACGGTCAGCTCGGCGACCGACCCGTCCGGCAGTTCGCTGGGCATCTGCACCGAGCCCTTGCCGAAGGTCCGGGAACCCACCACGAGCGCCCGCCCGCGGTCCTGGAGGGCGCCGGACAGCAGCTCGGCGGCGCTCATCGTGCCGCCGTCGACGAGGACGACCAGGGGGAGGTGGGTGTTGCCGCCGCGCCGGGCGTACAGCGCGCGCTGGCTGCCGCGAACGTCATACGTCGCGACGAGACCGCCGTTCAGGAAGGCGGAGGCGGTGGCCACGGCCTCGGTGACCAGGCCGCCGGTGTTGCCGCGCAGATCGAGCAGCATGCCGCCGTGCGGGGAGGCGCTGCGCACCGCCCGGCGGACCGCGGCGCCGGTGCCCTTGGCGAACGCGGCGATCTTGACGCGGGTCGGGCCGTGCGCACCGGCCGGCCGGTCGATGACGACGTTCCGGGATCTCAGACGGGTGCGGTGCAGGGTGGCCGTCCAGCGACGGGTGCCGCGCTGCAGGTCCAGCGTCACGGGAGTGCCGGCAGCGGCGGCGGGGCCGTGGGAGCCGCCGGGGGCGGCACCGCGCAGCCGGCCGACGACCTCGGTGACCGGTGCGCCCCGGGACGGGCGGCCGTCGATGGCGCGCAGCCGGTCGCCCACGGCGATACCGGCCCGTGCGGCGGGCCCGCCGGGCTGGACCCGGGACACCTCGATCCGGCCGTGCGGCACCTGCCGCACCCAGAGCCCGACACCGACGTAGGCGCCGTCCAACTGCGCCTGGAAGTCCTTGAACTCGTCCGCGCTGTAGATCGTCGACCAGCGGTCGCCGCTGCGGCTGACGGCGTCGGCGGCGGCCTGCGCACCGGACTTGCCGTCCGCGACGGCGTCGGAAGCGGCCCGCTCGACGGCCTCGCGGTCCGCGGTGGCGGATTCGGGAGCACGCGCGCCGAACGCCGTACGGTCCGCGGCGGTCCGCTCCGCCGCGCCCTCCGCCCGGTCGCTCCACGTGCCGGTCGCCGCGCCGGTGGCGAGGACACTCGCGAGGAACAACGTCAGGGCCGCCCCGCGGCGAATGCGGCGGGGCCTGTCGTACGAACACGGGCCCGACATGCCGGTGAGTCTAGGGGACAAAAGGGCGCCGTACGGCAAGTTGACCGTACGGCGCCCCTTGGCAAAGCTCACACCTTGAGGTACTTGCGCAACGCGAAGAACGCGGCGAGCGCGGGCATCAGCAGCCCGATCAGGAGGACCAGCGGGAGGACCGCCGCCACCGAGTCCCAGCCGATGAAGTTGATCACCTGGATCTTCTTCGCCAGCCAGTTGTTGATGAGGACGTACTTGCCGCCGACGATCAGCACACAGGCGAAAGCGGCGCCGAGCAGGCCCGCGATGGCGGCTTCCAGGATGAACGGCATCTGGATGTAGAAGCTGGACGCTCCCACCAGCCGCATGATCCCGGTCTCTCGTCTCCGGCTGAACGCCGACACCCGCACGGTGTTGACGATCAGCATCAGCGCAACGATGAGCATCAGCCCCATCACGACCAGCGCGGCGATGTTCATGCCGTTGAGGAGGTTGAACAGCGGCTCAACGGTGTCCCGTTGGTCCTGTACCTCCTGGACGCCGGGCCGCTCGGAGAACGCCGACTTGATGACGGCGTACTTCGTCGGGTCCTTGAGCTTGACGCGGAAGGACTCCGGAAGCTGGTCGGGGGTCACCAGCCCGGCAACGGGGGTGTCGCCGAACTGCTCCTTGTAGTGCTTGTACGCCTGGTCGCTGGACTCGTACGTCACCGGCTTCTGCACGATCGGCAGCCGGTCGAGCTCCGCCTTGATGTCGTTCTTCTGCTGCTGGGTGGCCGCACCCTTGGCGCAGTTGGCGCCGGAGTCGGCGTCGTTCTTGTTGCAGAAGAAGATGGAGACGTTGACCTTGTCGTACCAGTAGCCCTTCATGGTGCTGACCTGGTCGCGCATCAGCAGCGAGGCGCCGAACAGGCCCAGCGAGAGGGCTACGGAGACGATGACGGCGAATGTCATCGTGAGGTTACGGCGGAGACCGACGCCGATCTCCGACAGGACGAACTGGGCGCGCATGGCGTCCTTTCAGTGCTGGTAGCCGTACACGCCGCGCGACTGGTCGCGTACGAGCCGGCCCTTCTCTAGTTCCATGACCCGCTTACGCATCTGGTCGACGATCTGCTGGTCGTGGGTGGCCATGACCACCGTCGTACCGGTCCGGTTGATCCGGTCCAGCAGCTTCATGATGCCGACCGAGGTCTGCGGGTCGAGGTTGCCGGTGGGCTCGTCCGCGATGAGCAGCATGGGGCGGTTGACGAAGGCCCGGGCGATGGCGACGCGCTGCTGCTCACCACCGGAGAGTTCACCCGGCATACGGTCCTCTTTGCCGCCGAGGCCGACGAGTTCGAGGACCTCGGGAACCGTCTTGCGGATCTGGCCGCGCGGCTTGCCGATCACCTCGAGGGCGAAGGCGACATTCTCTCCCACGGTCTTGTTGGGGAGCAGCCGGAAGTCCTGGAAGACCGTGCCCACCTGGCGCCGCATCTGCGGGACCTTCCAGTTGGAGAGCTTCCCGAGGTCCTTGCCGAGCACATGCACATGGCCGTGGCTGGTGCGCTCCTCGCGCAGCAGCAGCCTCAGGAAGGTGGACTTACCGGAGCCCGAGGAGCCCACCAGGAAGACGAACTCACCGCGCTCGATCTCGAGCGAGACGTCCCTGAGTGCAGGGCGGTTCTGCTTCGGGTAGGTCTTGGAGACGTTGTCGAATCGGATCACTGATGCACCACGGTCGACCTGAATAGGGGCACGGTTGCCGAGTTGCGGCGCCCGTCGGTGTGCGTGACCATACGCGAACCTCGCACGGCGGCGCAGTCGGCGTAGGGGGTTGGTGCGTTTATTCACGGCACCTACGGGACAAAAGGCGCACAATCTCGCGGGACGCGCCGTTCCGGCCATGAGCTGGCACAGTGGGAGAGGGAACCAATGCACCTTCCGGTGCGTTGGTGCAGTGGAGAAGGAGGTCGCATGACGTACGACCGACTGGTGTGCGCCAACTGCGCGGCCCCTGTGAGCGAGGGCCGCTGCCCCGTCTGCCGGGCGAGCAGAGAACGTCTTCAGCAGCAAGCGGGCGGTATCTTCGCCCAGCTCAGCCCGGCGATGCTGGTGGCGCTGATGATCGTGCTGATCGCGCTGGGTGTACTGCTCCACCAGGCCGTCTGACACCCGTACGAGGCTTTACTCGGCTGCGGCGGTCACGCCAAAGCCGAGGGGCGCGGGGCGCCACCGCGGCCCCGGGCCCCCCAAAAATGTTACGCGGCGGCGGCACGCCCCGGGGGGGCCCC
>NZ_JBSHAW010000014.1:138637-173449 GCF_053611685.1 Streptomyces sp. NPDC054786
GGGGGGGGTTTTTTTCGGGTTTTTCGCTGTGTTTTTCCTGATCACCCTGCCTTTGTCACCCGCGTACTCGGCTTACGGGGCGTGCGGGGGTAACCCAAACGCCGCGGGGCCCGGGACGCAAGCGCGTCCCGGGCCCCCCTATAGCTGTACCGCGTCGGCGTCAGGCCGCTGCGGCGCCGCCACCGTTCTTGTTGATCAGACGGGGCAGCAGACGGAAGCCGACACCGCCCGCGATCATCGTCCCGGCGCCGATGAGCAGGAAGGTGGTGCCGGAGGAACCGGTCTCCGCCAGCTCACCGCCCTTGGCCTGCTGCTTTGCCTTGCCAGGCGTGTCAGCGATCTGCTCCTTGCCCTGGCCGGGCTGCTCGATCGGCTTGGAGCCCTCGTTGTCGGTACCGGTGCCGGTGCTGTCGCCGCCGGTCTGACCACCGGTGCTGGGACCGCCGGTCGTGTCGCCACCGGTCTGACCACCGGTGCTGTGACCGCCGGTGGTGTCGCCGCCGGTCTGACCACCCGTGGTGTGACCACCGGTCGTGTCACCGCCCGTGGTGGTGTCACCACCCGTGGTGTCGCCACCGGTCGTGTCACCGCCGGTGGTGGTGTCACCACCCGTGGTGTCGCCACCGGTCGTGTCGCCGCCGGTGGTCTCGCCACCGGTCGAGGAGTCACCACCGATCTCACCGCCGGTCACGTCACCACCGGTCGAGGTGTCGCCGCCGATCTCACCGCCGGTCACGTCACCACCGGTCGAGGAGTCACCACCGGTCGAGGTGTCACCACCGGTGTCACCACCGGAGTCACCGCCGCCGATGATCCCGCCGATGATCCCGCCGATGATGCCGCCGTCCTGGCCCTGGGCCTCACCCGGGCTGGCCGCGGAAGCAGCTCCGGCGGCGGTGAGCGACGCACCGGCCGCAATCACTGCGCCGGCCGCAATGCGCGCTACGCGCAGCCGCGTCTTCTTCGTCATGTACTGCTACCCCCAGTAGCTGAACTCGTCATGGGAACACCGCTGTACGGGGCGACGAGCAATGCCGGGGTTCGCGAGCTTCGGCCCGGCACTGCGGGCAGGCCACTCAATTCCCCGTTCCTACACGCGCCCCAGACATACGCATGCCGCGCTCAGCCTTCCCAGTTCGGCCATCCTCGTCAAGGTCGAATAAAGTCCTGATGCCCGAATTGCCAAGCAGTGGGCGGTACCTGGACATACGACTGTGACCAAACCGCCACAGCAAAAACAACTGCCTCCCCGAAGGAGGCAGTTGTTTCGCTTTCAGAAGGGGCCGAACCCGTTACTTCTCCTGCTGCTTGCGCCAGCGGATCCCGGCCTCCAGGAAGCCGTCGATGTCGCCGTCCAGCACACCGGTGGGGTTGCCGACCTCGAACTCGGTCCGCAGGTCCTTGACCATCTGGTACGGGTGCAGGACGTACGAACGCATCTGGTTGCCCCAGGAATTGCCGCCGTCGCCCTTGAGCGCGTCCATCTTCGCCTGCTCCTCCTGGCGGCGGCGCTCAAGGAGCTTGGCCTGGAGGACGTTCATCGCGGACGCCTTGTTCTGGATCTGCGAGCGCTCGTTCTGACAGGAGACGACGATGCCGGTCGGGAGGTGCGTCAGCCGGACCGCGGAGTCGGTGGTGTTGACGCCCTGGCCGCCGGGGCCCGAGGAGCGGTACACATCGATCCGCAGATCGGACTCGTCGATCTCGATGTGGTCGGTCTTCTCGACGACCGGGAGCACCTCGACACCGGCGAACGACGTCTGGCGGCGGCCCTGGTTGTCGAACGGCGAGATGCGCACCAGGCGGTGCGTGCCCTGCTCGACGGAGAGCGTGCCGTAGGCGTACGGGACCTGGACGGCGAAGGTGGTCGACTTGATGCCGGCCTCTTCCGCGTACGAGGTCTCGTAGAGCTCGGTCTTGTAGCCGTGCCGCTCGGCCCAGCGCAGATACATCCGCTGCAGCTTCTCGGCGAAGTCGGCGGCGTCCACGCCACCGGCCTCGGCGCGGATGTTGACGAGCGCCTCACGGGAGTCGTACTCGCCGGACAGGAGGGTGCGGACCTCCAGCTCGTCGACCGCCTTGCGGACGGAGGTCAGCTCGGTCTCGGCCTCGGCCCTGGCGTCCTCGTCGCCCTCGGCCTCGGCGAGCTCGAAGAGCACCTCGACGTCGTCGACCCGGCCGCGCAGCTCCTCGGCCTTGCGCAGCTGGCCCTGAAGGTAGGACAGCCGACTGGTGATCTTCTGTGCGTTCTCCGGGTCGTCCCACAGGGACGGCGCCGCGGCCTGCTCCTCGAGCACGGCGACATCGGCCCTCATCTTGTCGAGGTCCAGGACGGCCTCGATCGACCCCATGGTCGAGGAGAGGGACTTCAGCTCTTCGGATACATCGACGACTGCCACGCACCCAGCCTAACGGCTGCCGCCGTCAGCGTGACCCGGCCCCGGCAGGTCGGACCCGCCCGGAACCACGGGCGGCGGATCCCCCTGCAGGTCGTAGGCAGACCCGTGCACCGGCCGGCACCGGGGCCGCAGGGCCGTGTCCCGGGCCCGGCGACCGCACGGCGGAGCCGTCACGGGGTATCGGGTTCCGACTGGTGGACACCCGGTGTGGCGTCCCCCGCCGAGTCGTCGCCCGAGGCCAGCCAGCCGCCCAGACCGGCCGCCACGACCACCGCGGCGGCGGCCGCGCCGAGCTTGATCCGGCGGCGGCGCAGCGCGTCCGGCGACGAGCGGTGCCGCGCCGAGCCGGCCCGGCGCTCACCGGCGGCCCGCGGGGTACGGGCGGTGCCGTGTGCGCCGCCCGCCAGCTCGTCCGGGCCGGGGACCCGCATGCTGGTGTGCGTCTCCCGGTTGGAGTCGGGGACCGCGCCCTGGACGAGCGGGACGGCGCCGCGCGGCGGGGTGGCCTCCCCCGGGGGCGCCGACGGGTAGTACGGCTCGTCGCGGGATACGGCGGTGCTCTCCTGCTCGTCCTCCGGCTGCTCGTCCTCCGGCTCGTCGATGTCCAACGGCGGGATACCGGACAGGCCGGGCAGCAGCTCGCGCAGCCGGGCGGCGAGCTCCGGGGCGCGCAGCCGGGAGGCCGGCGCCTTGGCCAGGCACTGCAGCAGCAGCTGCCACAGCTCGTCGGGGATGCCGGGCAGCGGCGCCACGCTCTCGGTCACATGGCGGCGCAGCACCGCCCCGGGGTGCCCGCCGCCGAACGGCGTGAACCCGGCCAACAGCTCGTACAGGACGGTCGCCAGCGCATAGACGTCCACGGAGGCGCGCGGCGGAAGGCCCTCGATGATCTCCGGGGCGAGGTAGTCGGGGGTGCCGATGACCTTGGTCGAGCGAAGCGAGACGGCGGTCCCCCCGGCCGGGGGCTGGGGAAGGGTCCTGCGCGGCGAGTCGACGAGCCGGGCGATGCCGAAGTCGGTGAGCAGGGCGGGGTGCGCACCGCCAGGGCCGAGCGGACCCTGCATGTCCAACAGGACGTTCTCGGGCTTGACGTCACGGTGCACGATCCGGGCGGCGTGCGCCGCGACGAGCCCGTCGGCGACATCGGCGGCGATCGCGACGGCGGCCTCCGGGGCCAGCCGGCGTTCGCGCTCCAGACGGGTGCGCAGGTCGGTGCCCCGTACGAGGTCCATGACCAGCGCCAGGTCGTTGCCGTCGACGACGAGATCACGGACGCCGACGACATGTGGGTGGTCCAGGCTCAGCAGCGCCGCCCGCTCCTGAACGAAGCGGCCCACGAGTTCCTGGTCGGAGGCGAGATCCTCACGCAACAGCTTGATGGCCACGGCCCCTTCGGGGCCCTCGCCCAGCCATACCGTGCCGGCACTGCCGCGCCCCAGGATCTGGTGAGCGGTGTACCGGCTGCCGATCTTCCGTGCCAAGACTGCTCCGACGTGTCGGGCCCCCGAGCGTCCTGCGGGGGCTGAGGTTGGCGTCAAAGCTACGCGGGTGCCAGGGGGTTCAGTGCCCCGGAACGTGGCAACCTTCACTTCTGTGAGCGAAATTGTCCGTCAGGAGTCGACAAATCCACCGGGTTGGTTCCCGCGCCTGTCCGATGTGTCGGCGAAGTGAGGCACCGGCGCACCGGGGACCGGCGCGTCAGGACCGGAGAAACGGCGCGGGCCCGGCCGCCTGCGAACAGGTGGCGCGGGCCCGTCGATGACCGCCCGGAACGGGTTCCGGGGCGCCCGCGGGCCGGATGAGCCCGCGGACGGCCGGCGTCAGCCGCCGAGTTTCTGCACGAATCGCTGCACGCTGTGGAAGACGTGCCCGACCTGGGCGAAGAAGCCCCGGGTCGTGCCGATCCACTCCTGGAGCGGGGTCAGCTCCCAGACCAGCCACGCCGCCACGAACAGCAGGATCAGCGTGACCAGGCAGCCCTTGAGACAGCCGAGGCCAGGGATCTTCATCGGGTTGGCGCTGCGCTGGCGGGGCTCACGCCGGGGCCGGGGCTCCTGGGCGGGCGGCCGCTGCGGTTCGTAGCGCTGCGGCGGCGGCTCCTGGCGGCGCTGGGGGGCCTGCGGCTGCTGCTGGGCGTACGGCGCCGGAGCGGGCTGCCTGCGGTACTGCTGCGGCTGCTGGGGAGCGGCCTGGCGCTGCGGACGCCGGCGCAGCGGGTCCTCGGCGGGGTCCAGATACTGCACCTGGGTCTGCTCGTTGCGGTCCCGTGCGGCCCGCATCTGGGACTCCCACGGATGGGGGCCGTCGCCCTCCTGCGGTCCGCCGGCCGGTGCGCCCATGGGCATCGGCGGCATCGCGCGGGTCGGGTCGGCGCCCGGTCCGCCGGGGCGGCCCGGTCCTCCCGTGGAGGGCAGCACGCTGGTCGCCGCGGCCGGGTCGTAGGAACCGGCGCCCGAGGGCAGCACCTGGGTGGGGTCGGCGTCGCCGCCGGCGCCCTGGCTGCCGTCGGCGCCCGTTCCGGGGACGGTCGCGGGCGCGGGGTCGGGGGCGAGCAGCGCGGCGACGCCGAGCGCGGCCTCGGCCGCGGCCGGGGTGGCGTGCACCCCGATACCGGAGGCCACGGTGCGCAGCGCCCGGGCGAGGTTCTCGGCGCTGGGCCGCTGCTCGGGGCGCTTGCTCAGGCAGCGCTCTATCACCGTCCACAGCGGCTCGGGGAGCGTGCCGGGGCGGCGCGGCTCCTCGCTGAGGTGGCGGTGCAGCACCTCCAGCGCGGTCGACCCGGCGAACGGCGGGCGGCCCGTGACCAGCTCGTACAGCAGGATGCCGGCGCCGTAGATGTCCACGGCGGAGGTCTGCGGGCGGCCCTCGGCGGACTCCGGCGCCACATAGGCGGGAGTGCCGACGAATTCGTGGGTGCGGGTCAGGCCCGGGGAGTCGGCGAGGCGGGCGATACCGAAGTCGGTCAGCATCGGGTGCATCTCGCTGCTGCCGTCCGACCCGGCGAGCAGGACGTTGGCGGGCTTGAGGTCGCGGTGCACCACGCCGTCGGCATGGCTGGCGGCCAGCGCATCGGCGATCTGGGCGGTGAGCAGCGCGGCGGCCACCGGGCTGAAGGGGCCGCTGTCGCGCAGATAGCGGTGCAGGTCGGGGCCGTCGACCAGGTCCATGACCAGGGCGAGCAGATCACCCTCGACGACGAGGTCGCGGGTGCGGACGATGTTGGGGTGGGTGAGCCGCAGCAGGACGGAGCGCTCCCGCAGGAAGCGCATCACCACGTCCGGGTCGTGCGCCAGTTCCTCCTTGAGGACCTTGATCGCGACCGTCTCGCCGGGCTCTCCTGCCACGGCGGCCTCGGCGCCCGCCGCCTCCCGCTGGCGGGCACGCCAGACGGTGCCCGTGGCACCGCGTCCCAGCGGCTCCTCGAGCAGATACTTGCTGCCTACCGGCCGCACGTCATGCGCTCCCTGGTCGTGGTGGTTCTCTTACCCGGCCCGCCGGGTCAGCTGATCAACTCCGCGCGGCCGTCCGACCCACTGTAGTGCCGTCGTACAAACTTTTCGGTCCGGCGGCCCGGGATGGGCTTGTGGGGAAGACGCAGTTCGGGAACGGATGGTTGCCTGCCGCGTCCGGCCGGGCACGGCACCGCCCGCAGCACCCTGCCGGGGACCGTTCCGAGCTGACCATGGCGGTCGAAATCCGGCCGGGCACGGCACGCAAGCAGGCACTTTTTCGCCCTTAGAAGACCAATCAAGATCACTGAATGGCGGTCGGCGGGCGTGTTGTCAGTGGCAGGTGCGAGGATGCACCCAGCACGATGCGGTGGGGGCTCGCGGTCTTTGTCGCGACGTGCACTTGGGACTTGTACGTGCCGACGTGCTCGGGTGTGGTGGGGGGAGTGAGCGGGCCCCCTGCCGGATCCCGGCAGAAGGGACCGTTGACGGCGATGCAGATCCGGCTGACCGTCCTCGGGCCGCGCAGCGGCCACACCACACGGACCTGCGATGTGCTCGTGACGGCCCCGGCCGGGACCGCGCTGGCGGCGGTGGCGGGCTCGCTCGCGGCCTCCGTGGCGGGCTCCGGCGCGGACGTCGGCGGCTCGGGGAGCGGCAGCGGCCCCGTGGTGCTGTACGCCGGGACCGAGCGCCTCGATCCGCAGCGCGCGGCGATCGGCGAACCCCCGTTGATCGACGGCGCGGTGCTCTCCCTCCAGAGCCCGGGCCCCGCCCCCGCTCACGGCCTGCCGCACGGCTCCGCCCGCCTGCGCGTCATCTCCGGCCCCGATGCCGGCGGGGTGCATCTGCTGCACGGCGGCCAGATCCGCATCGGCCGCTCCGCCGACGCCGATGTCCCCCTCGACGACCCCGATGTCTCCCGGCTGCACTGCGCCGTGACCGTCGAGCCGGACGGCTCGGTGTACGTGGCCGACCTGCGCTCCACGAACGGCACCGCCGTGGACGGCACCGACCTCGGCGAACGCCCCGCGCCCCTGCGGCCCGGCGCCCTGCTGCGCATCGGCGAATCCGCCCTGCGCCTCCAGGCCGCGCCCGGCGCCCCGGACCCCGCCCTGCCGACCGCCCCGGACGGCGAGGGACATCTGCGGATCGCCCCGGGGACGGCCGGCGCGGGCCCGGACGCGGAGGCGGCGGACCGGACGGAGAGTTACGGAGACTTCGGGGCGGCACCGGGTCCGCGCGGAGCCACATCCGCCGCGGAAGGGGCGTACGCAGGAGCCGGGGCCCACTCCCGGGTGGCCGGCGGCGCAACCGCTCCCGTACCGGCCCCGGCCTCCGCGCAGTCCGCGGGCTCGACGCGGCGGCGGGACACGCCCCTGCGCGGCACCCCGGCCCGGTACGACGCCCCCGGCCACGACTCCCCGCGCGGCGGCGCCGCCGCGCCCTTCCCGGCCGCCACGGGCCATGTCTACGACCGCACCACCGACGGCGGCCCGGCGGACGGCTTCGGTCCCGGGGTCCGGGAGCGCACCGACGGCCTGCCCGCCGGTGCACAGGACCGGACACACGGCGGGCAGCAGTCCTTGGCACCGGCCGATGAGGGGGCCCGTAAAAGCGGGCGGCGGGGCGGCATCGGCGCCTGGGCGCGGCGGCTGGCCGGCGGCCGGCCCGCGGTGGAACGGCCGGACGACACCTTCGCGCCGGAGTACGAACCGGCCGGCGCCGCCACGGCAGCCTTCACGGATGCCGCCGAGGCCGCCCCGGCACCCGAAACGCACGCCGGACCGGCCCCGGACGAACGCTGGCCGGATGCCGCCGCGGTCCTGCTCACCGCGCTGGGCCCGGGGCCCCGGCTCTGGGAGCGCGGCCCGGACCACCCCGACGCACTGACCGTCCGGCTGGGGACGGCCGCCCGGCACGGCGGCCGGGCCGCCGTACCGGTCACCGTCGATCTGCGCCGGGCGGGCTCCCTCGGCCTCGCCGGGCCGCGCGCGCGGCTGACCGGGCTGGCCCGCGGCACCCTCGCCCAGCTCACCGCCCTGCACTCCCCCGGCACCCTCGACCTCGTTCTGATCAGCACCGACCGGACGCGCCCCGCCGAGGAGCGGGTGGCGGACTGGTCCTGGCTCGGCTGGCTGCCGCAGGTCCGCCCGGCCCACGGCCAGGACTGCCGGCTGCTGCTCGCGTACGACAAGGACCAGGCCGCGGCCCGTACGTCCGAGCTGGTGCGCCGGCTCGACGACGGACCGCTGGGCCCCGGCTGGGCCGGCGCCGAACGGGCGGAGATCGCCTCCGCCGCCGCCCGCCACCAGGGCCCGTACACGCTCGTGGTCGTGGACGGCGACCCCGGCAGCTCCGCGCTGCGCGAGACCACCGCCCGGCTCGCCGCGGGCGGCCCGGCCGCCGGTATCCATCTGCTGTGTCTGGCGGAGACCCCGGCCGCCTCCCCCGCCTTCCCGCTGGCCGCGACGTACGAAGCGGCCCGGGCGGCGTCGCCGGCCTTCGGTGAGTGCGGGGCCGTCGCGGTGCTCAGCGGCGATGTCGCCACGGCGCTGCGCGTCGTCCAGCCGGGCTCCGGGCCCAACGGCACGGTCGCGACGGTGGATGCGGTCTCCGGCGCCTGGGCCGAGCGGTTCGCGCGGGCGCTGGCGCCGCTGCGCGAGACCGATGCGGCGGCCGCTTCCGGGAGCGGGAGGGCGCCTCGCGCGGCCGTCCCGCTGCCCGATACGGCGCGGCTGCTGGACGAGTTGGGGCTCGCCCGCGCCACCCCGGCATCCCTGATGGCCCGTTGGGCCGCCGCGCTGGACACCGACCGGCCGGGCACCGCCGCGGTGCTGGGTGCCGGACCGCACGGCCCGCTGTGCGCCGATCTCGCCGCCGACGGCTCACATCTCGTCCTGGAAGGCGCGGCGGCCACCGGCAAGACCGAACTGCTGCGTTCGCTGGCCGCCTCGCTGGCGGCCGCCGACCGCCCGGACCTGCTGTCGCTGGTGCTGGTGGACGGCGGCGGCAGCGAGCGCGGCGAGGGGCTGCGGGTCTGTACGGACCTGCCGCATGTCACGACCTATCTCGCCTCCTCGGACCCGGTCCGGATGCGGGAGTTCGCCCAGGCGCTGTCCTCCGAGCTGAAGCGGCGGGCGGAAATACTGGCCGGCACCCCGTTCGCCGAGTGGCGGGCCAAGCATCTGCCGGCCCCCCGGATCGTCGCCCCCCGGCGCCCGGCCGAGAGCGGTGACGGAGAGCAGGAACCGATTACTCACCGTAATCGTTGCCGTGATAGTGGAACGGACGGCGGCGCAGCGGCGAACCCGTCGACGACCGGAACCCTGCGACTGCGCGCACGCAGCAATCCGCCCGCCGGCCCGGCGGCCCCGGAAGGCGACACCGAAGCGGCCGCGCCGATGCCCCGGCTCTTCGTGCTCGTCGACGACTTCGACGCCCTGGTGGCGCCGGCACTGGGCAGCACGGGCCGGCCGGCCGCCGGTTCCGTGGTGCGTGCCCTGGAGGCGGTGGCCCGGGACGGAGCGGCGCTCGGGGTCCATCTGATAGCCGCCACCGGCCATCCGGACCGTACGGCGGAGACCGCGACCAGCGAACGGGCCGGTCTGCGTGTCCAGTTGGGCGCCATCGGTGATCCGTCCGAGCCGGTGCCCACGGGCCGCGGACGGCTGCACCGCGCGGCCGACGGCTCCTCGACACCGTTCCAGGCGGGCCGGGTGACCGGCCGGATACCCCGGACGTCCACGCTCCGGCCGACGGTCGTGCCGCTGGAGTGGCAGCGGATGGGCGACCCGCCGGCCCGCCGCCCGCTGCGCGAGCTCGGCAACGGCCCGACGGACCTGGCCCTGCTGGCCAGCGCGCTGCAGCGAGCCGCACAGTCCTCGGGCGCACCCTCCGCCCCGCCCCTGGTGTGAACCCGGGTGCGCCGCCTGGTGTGGACCCCGGCGCGTCGCCCATAACAGCACCGTCACGAAAGGCCAGTTGACACCGAACGCGGTATTGCGGACCCCGTGGCCAGGGCGTAGGACTGTCGCACACCGCAGAGCACCACCGCACACCGCAGAGCACGACGAGGCGCAGCGCGATCACGCACCACCGCACGGCACGACGCGAACGGCACGGCAGGGGCGCCGCGGCAGGACGTGACACGGCCCCCTTCGCAACCGGCACGGCAGGCGCAGCGATAAGGGGCTACGGGGATGCGCAGAGGACTCGACCGCACGGCTGTACGCGCCACCACCGCTGTGGCGGCGGCCACGGCGCTCGCCCTGACGCTGGCCGCGTGTGGCAGCGGCGGCGGCACGAAGGACAGCGGCAGTGGTGGCAGCAAGGGCGGCAGCACCGCCCCCACCGTGCAACTCCCCCAGCTCAAGGGCCAGAAGCTGCAGGTCACCGCGGTCTGGACGGGCCCCGAGCGGGAGAACTTCGTCAAGGTGCTGGACGAGTTCGAAAAGCGCACCGGCGCCACGGTCGACTTCGTGCCCAGCGGCGACGACATGGCCGGCTTCATCGGCTCCAAGATCGCCGGCGGCGGGCCGCCGGACGTCGCGATGCTGCAGCAGGTCGGTGTGCTCAACGAGTTCGCCGGGAAGGGCTGGCTCAAGCCGCTCGGTACGGCCGCCAAGGCGCAGCTCGCCAAGAACTACACCAAGGGCTGGCAGGATCTCGGCGCCCACAAGGGCACCCGGTACGGCGTCTACTTCAAGGCCAGCAACAAGTCGCTGGTCTGGTACAACGCCCAGGCGTTCGACAACGCCGGCGCCAAGGAGCCGAAGACCTGGCAGGACTTCCTCAAGACGGCGCAGACGCTCTCCGAGTCGGGCGTGGAGCCGGTCTCGGTGGGCGGTTCGGACGGCTGGACGCTGACCGACTGGTTCGAGAACATCTATCTCTCCCAGGCGGGGCCGGAGAAGTACGACCAGCTGGCGCAGCACAAGATCAAGTGGACCGATGCCTCCGTCAAGAAGGCGCTGGCCACGCTCGGTCAGCTCTTCGGCCGTAGGGACCTGCTCGCGGGCGGCAACTCCGGTGCGCTGCAGACGGACTTCCCGACCTCGGTGACCCAGACCTTCAGCGGCGACACCCCCAAGGCCGCGATGGTCTCCTCGGCGGACTTCGCGGCGGCCAACATCACCCAGACCAAGGCCAAGGTCGGCACGGACGCCAAGGTCTTCCCGTTCCCCGCGGTGGGCGCCAAGTCCCCGGTGGTGACCGGCGGCGATGTGGCGGTGGCTCTCAAGGACACCAAGGCCTCGCAGGCGTTGCTGACGTTCCTGGCGTCGACGGATGCCGCCAAGATCTGGGCGCAGGCGGGCGGGTTCGTCTCGCCCAACAAGGAGCTCGACCAGGCGGCGTACGCCAACGGTGTGATGCGCGAGATCGCCGGGGCGCTGATCGCGGCGGGCGACGATTTCCGCTTCGACATGTCCGATCAGGCGCCCGCCTCCTTCGGCGGCAAGCCG
This sequence comes from Streptomyces sp. NPDC054786, assembly GCF_053611685.1. Taxonomy (NCBI): domain Bacteria; kingdom Bacillati; phylum Actinomycetota; class Actinomycetes; order Kitasatosporales; family Streptomycetaceae; genus Streptomyces; species Streptomyces sp. NPDC054786. The sequence goes on from NZ_JBSHAW010000014.1 coordinate 149,951, forward strand.
GGGCAGGGCGAGTGGGAGGACCTGCAGGACTTCCTGAAGAGCCCCAAGGACATCGTGGGCACCCAGGCGCAGTTGGAGAAGGACGCCGCGAAGTCGTTCGGGCACTGAGCGGCTGCCGCCGACCGCCTCGACCGGGACCGGGGGACCGTCACGATGAGCGCCGTACAGGTCAGCAAGGTCAGTGACAGCAGCGAGCGCGGTCGGCGTGGTGGCGGCAGGCGGCGCGGCCGTGTTCCGGGCACCCGCCCATGGACCGCCGCGGTGTTTCTGCTGCCGGCGTTGTTGCTGCTCGGCGCGCTGGTCGTCTACCCGATCGTCTTCTCCGTCTACCGCAGCCTGTTCGACGCGTCCGGCAACGGCTTTGTGGGGCTGGGCAATTACGGTGCGCTGTTCTCGGACGAGGGCATCCGTACGGCGCTGAGGAACAACATCATCTGGGTCGTGGTGGCGCCGACGGTCTCGACGGTGCTGGGGCTGATCTTCGCGGTGCTGACCGAGCGGATCCGGTGGGGCACCGCCTTCAAGCTGATCGTGTTCATGCCGATGGCGATCTCGATGCTGGCGGCCGGCATCATCTTCCGGCTGGTCTACGACCAGGACCCGGAGCGCGGGGTCGCCGACGCGGTGTGGGTCGGCATCCATGACACGTTCTCCGACCCGGCGCCGTTCCCCGGCGCCAAACCGCGGCCCCGAGCCGCCCTCGCACCGTCCGACGGCGGTGCGTTCACCACGCGCTCGGCCGTACGGGCGGGGTCCCCGGTGAATCTGCCGCTGGTCGCCGTCCGGCCGGACGATCTGCGCGGCGCACGGCCCGCGGCGGCCGCCAGGCCCCGGCCGGGCGTGGTCACCGGCACCGTCTGGCTGGACTTCACCCGCGGTGGCGGCGGCCGCCCCAATGCCCTCGACGGCAACGAGAAGGCGCTGGCCGGGCTGACGGTCGAGGCGGTCAGGGGCGGCCGGGTGGTCGCCTCGGCGACGACGGCGGCGGACGGCACCTATGCGCTGCCGTCCGGCCGGGCCGACGGCGCCCGGCTCCGGCTGCCCGCGGCCAATTTCGCCGAGGCCTACAACGGCGTCGACTGGCTCGGCCCGGCGCTGGTCACCCCGGCCATCATCGGCTCCTACGTCTGGATGTGGGCCGGTTTCGCGATGGTGCTGATCGCGGCGGGGCTGGCGGGTGTTCCGCGTGAGCTGCTGGAGGCGGCGCGGGTGGACGGCGCGGGCGAGTGGCAGGTCTTCCGCCGGATCACGGTGCCGCTGCTGGCGCCGGTTCTGGTGGTCGTGCTGGTCACTCTCATGATCAATGTGTTGAAGATCTTCGACCTGGTGTACATCATCGCGCCGGGCTCCAGCATCAGATCCGCCAATGTACTGGCGCTCCAGCTCTTCCAGTCGTCGTTCGGTACCGATGTCGACGAGGGCCTGGGCAGCGCGATCGCCGTGTTTCTGCTGCTGCTCGTGCTGCCGGTGATGTACGTCAATCTCCGGCGCATACGGAAGGAGCGTCGCCGATGACGACCGTGGACGGTGTCGTACCGGCCGAGCGCGCCGGGGCTGCCGGTGCCCTACGGGCCAGGCGGCCGCTCGCCGCCCGGATCGCGGCGAGGACCGGCGGCGGTGCGATGCGGATCTTCCTGGTTCTCGTGGCCCTGTTCTGGCTGATGCCGTCGGTGGGGCTGCTGCTGTCCTCGCTGCGCAGCCCGCAGCAGATCGCCGAGTCCGGCTGGTGGCAGGTCTTCAGCAAGCCGGCCCAGATCACCTGGGACAACTACAGTCAGTTGCTGTCCAACGACAAGGTGATGGGCTCGCTGCTGACCACGGCGGCGATCACGGTGCCGGCGACGGTGCTGGTCGTCGTCATCGGCTCGCTGGCCGGTTATGCGTTCGCCTGGATGGACTTTCCCGGCCGGGACGGCTGGTTCATGGTCGTCGTCGGGCTGCTGGTGGTGCCCGTGCAGGTGGCGCTGATCCCGGTGGCCAAGCTGTTCGGTGCGGTCGGGCTCTTCGAGACGACGGCCGGGGTGATCCTCTTCCATACGGCCTTCGGGCTGCCGTTCGCGGTGTTCCTGCTGCGGAACTTCTTCGCCGAGATCCCGCGCGAGCTGCTGGAGGCGGCCCGGCTGGACGGGGCGGGGGAGCTGCGGCTGTTCACCCGCGTGGTGATGCCGCTGGGCGGTCCGGCGATCGCCTCGCTGGGGATCTTCCAGTTCCTGTGGGTGTGGAACGACATGCTGATCGCGCTGATCTTCGCGGACAGCGGCAATCCGCCGATCACGGTCGCGCTGCAGCAGGAGGTGCGGCAGTTCGGCAACAACATCGATGTGCTGGCGCCCGGCGCTTTTCTGTCGATGGTGGTGCCGCTGATCGTCTTCTTCGCCTTCCAGCGTCAGTTCGTCTCCGGGGTGATGGCCGGCGCGGTGAAGTGAGATCCGCGCGGGGGTCCGCCGGCCCCCGCCTCCGCGCCATCTCCCGTTCATTTTCCTCCGCCTACGATGACGTCACTGCCGTGAAACGCATGGTGCGACCGGGCTTCGTCGTGGAGACTGCCTGGGTGTCGCTCGAACGTCTCTCGAATCGAGTGAGGGCGCCCCGGTCCCCGCGGGGCCGCGCCCCTGCGCAGCGGCCAGGACGCCGGGCGCGTCCATAACTGCAGAGCTAGCGACAACAGCAGACGTATCCCCGCATACCGGGTACATCCACGGCAGACAGCGCCGGCACATACCGCACGTACTCCCCCACGCACGCGTCGTACTCAGCCCTACGTTCCCGACCGTCTGGAGACGGACCGCACATGACTGCCCCCATCGCAGACCAGAGTGCCGAACAGCTCCCGCGCCCTACCCGGCTGTCCGATGTCAAAGGCTGGTTCTTCACCGCCGACCAGCTGCTCTTCGACTGGTTCCTGGCGCACCAGCAGGACCGTTCGGAGCCGGGTGACCTGCTCGAACTGGGCGCTTATATGGGCAAGAGCGCCATCTTCCTCGGTGCGCGGCTGCGCGACGAGGAGCGCTTCACGGTCTGCGACCTCTTCGACTCCCCCGCCGAGGACTCCTCCAACTCCAAGGAGATGAAGAAGTCCTATGCGACGCTGACCCGCCGCGCGTTCGAGGCCAACTACCTCGCCTTCCACGACGAGTTGCCCACCATCGTCCAGGGCCTGAGCTCGGTCGTCAGTGACCATGTCGACGAGGATTCGGTGCGCTTCGCCCATATCGACGCCTCGCATCTGTACGAGCATGTGCACGGCGACATCCTCGCGGTGCGCAAGCTGCTCACCGCCCACGGCGTCGTGGTGATGGACGACTACCGTGCCGAACACTGCCCGGGGGTGGCCGCCGCCACCTGGCAGGCCGTCGCGAACGAGGGGCTGCGCCCCATCTGCATCACCGGCACCAAGTTCTACGGAACCTGGGGCGATCCCGAGCCGCTGCAGAAGGCGCTGGTGGAGTGGATCACCTCGCGCGGTGACATCTGGCACGAGGTGCAGTACGTCAACGGCGCCCCGCTGGTCCGGCTGAGCGCCAAGGGCGCCAAGGAGCCCGCGCACCCGGTCTCCCGGCACAAGTCCGCCGCCCGCACTCCGCAGCGGCCGACGGCGCAGTCGCCGAAGGCCTCCGCGGCCCGCCCGGCCCCGCGCCCGCCGGTTCCCTCGCGCAGCACGCTGCGCCGGGTCGCCCTGGACGTGCTGCCGCCGGTCGTCACCCGCGCCCTGGTGAAGGCCCGCAAGCGGGCCCGTACGCGCTGAGGCACCCGGCGCGGGCCGGGGCCGCGCCACTCCGCCCCGGCCCGCGCGCTGCCGCGCCCGGGGCGGTCCGAAGCGGTCCGGCGCCGGAGGAGCCGAAGGAGCCGATGACACTTCCTAGCGGGGCACCTGCCCCACCAGGACGAACGCGTTGGACCGCAGCAGCATCCCGGCCGGGCGCGGCAGCGGGTGGGAGTAGGTGCGCCGTACGACCAGGCCGGCGGACTCGGCGAAGGCGCGCAGCAGGGCGAAGTCGGTGAAGCGCACCGGAGTGGGGCCGGCCCGGTGTCCCGCCTCCTGCGCGGTGATCAGCAGCACCCCGCCACCCGGCCGTACGTACCGGACGTAGGCCCGCAGCAGGCCCTCGACCTGCTCGTCGTCCAGATGCTCCAGGACATGCGCGGTCAGCAGGGCGTCGAAGGCGCCGGGCCGGGCATGCGGGCTCGCGAGGAAGGTGTCCGCCGTGTAGGCGGTCAGTCCGCGCTGCCGGCAGTGCGCCACGGACTGCGGGTCGTGGTCCACCCCGACGCTGCCGCGCGCGCAGTCGGCGAGCGTGTCGCCGGCCCCGCAGCCGATTTCCAGCACCCGGCCGCTGCCGATCCGCCGCAGCTGACTGCGGTACGGGGACCGGGCGGGCAGCAGCCGCGCCGGGCCGCCGCGTCCCCGGTCGGCCGGCAGCCGCGCGGTGGAGGCGGCGGGCGCGGTGCCCGTGGGGCGCGCGGGCCGGGCGGTCCGGGTGTCGCTGCCGGGCGGCCCGGCGTCGGGGCTGTCGGTGGCGGCGGAGCTGTCGGTTCGGCCGGGCATCGGGACGCGGTCACCTTCCCTGGGGAAACACGGCGTGGGGCGCCGTAAAGCTGTGCAACGGGTCTACGGCATCGGACACGGCCCTGGCGCTACGGCGCGCCGAATTCGCGCACCGCGCGTCATCATGCACACACGTACTGCCGATGAGGCCTCTCACCCTTTCAGCGCAGATCCGGTGACCGTGCCGCCGCGGGCGAGTTGAACGGACCGGTCTTGTGCATCGCCCGTCCGGAAAGGCTTGGTCCGCGTATGAAGCCTCGGCTCACCGTCGTCGTCCCGGTCCATCGCATCGAGGGGTCCGAGCGGAATGTGGAGGAGTGCCTGGAGTCGGTCGCGGCTCAGACGCTGACCGATCTGGATGTGGTGATGGTCGATGACGGCCCGCCCGCGGACGGGAGCGCCGACGCCGCCGCGGAGGGCACTCCCGCCGCGCTCGCCCGCCGTTTCGCCGAGCGTGACCCACGGTTCCGGATCGTCCACCATCCCGGAGGCGATTCGGCTCCCGGCTGCGGCGCGCTCCGCAACACCGGTGCCCGGCACGCCTATCCGCACACCGGCTATCTGGCCTTCCTCGACGCCGACGATGTGCTGCTGCCGCGCGCGTACGAGGATCTGGTCGGCCTGCTGGACCGGTCCGGCGCGGACCTGGCGACCGGCAACGTCTACCGGCTCGGTGCGGCCGGCCGCAGCCAGTCAGCGCACCATCCGGCCGCCCGTGCCACCGCGCTGCGCACCCACCTCGGCGAAGACCTCGGCCTGTTGTCCGACCACTTCGCCCGCAACAAGGTCTTCCGCCGCGCCTTCTGGGACAAGCATCGGTTCGCCTTCCCCGAGGGCGAGTTGTGCCACGACGCGGCGGTCACGCTGCCCGCGCTCTTTCTCGCCGGGGCGATCGACGTCCTGCAGGAGCACGTCTGTTACTGGCGGCTGCCGGAAGGGCCCGACCGCCACCGGCGACTCGACGCCCGGGGCGTGCGGGACCGGTTCGCGGCGGTGGCCGGCATCCGGCGCTTCCTCGCCGACCCGGCCCATGCCCGGCTGCGCGTCCATCAGCGCGACTACGACCGCTCGCAGCTCACCGACGGGCTGCTCGATCTGGTCGACGCGCTGCCGGGGGCCTCGCCGGAGTGCCGGACGGCGTTCCTGGACTGCGCCCGCGACTTCCTCTCCGGTGTCGATCCGCGGCTGTTCCCCACGCTCCCGGTCGAGCTGCGGATGCGCTGGTATCTGATCCGCACCGGGCGCCTGGCCGACCTGCTCACCCTGCTCACCCACGAGGCCCGCAACCCGGCCGGGTTCACCGTCGCCGGGCCGCCGCTGCGCAAGCGCGCGGTGCTGCCGCTGACACCGCCGCTGGAGCTGCCGCCGGGGGTGACCCGCCTGGACCGTGCCGACTTCCCCGTACGGGCCCGGGTCCGGGAAGCGGTGTGGCGGAACGGCGTGCTGGTGCTGCGCGGCTACGCCTACATCCGGAATCTGGACGCCGCGCACCGGCACAGCTACCTCAGGACGGCGGTGCTGTCGTGCGGGCGGCGCCGGATCCTGCTGCCGCTGCGGGCGGCGGCGATGCCGGAGGCGACCGCCGAGTCCGGTCAGGAGCTGCACTGTTACGACTGGTCGGGCTTCGAGCTGCGGCTCGATCCGGCCCGGCTGCGCAAAGGCGGGCGCTGGGAGGAGGCCGACTGGTCGGTCGGGGTGCTGCTGGCGTCGGCGGGCGTGGTGCGGGCCGCGGCGCTGCAGGCCGCGGAGACCGGCTCCGGCGCCGCTCCGGGCACCCATGAGCGGTCCGGGGACGGCACGGACGACGGGGTACGGATCACGCCCCGGTACCCGGACGGGCGGCTGCGGCTGTCGGTGGTCCGCCCGGCCCGGCGGCTGACCGGCCACCGTGCGGCGGCGGCCGGCGCCCTGGACCTGACCGTCACCACGCCGGGACCGCCGCCCGCCGCGCTGCGGCTGACCCACCAGGGGACCGGCACGGTGGTGTCGTTCCCGGTGGAGACGGAGCCTTCCGCGGGGACGGGCACAGGGACAGGGACGGAGACAGAGGCGGGGAGGCGGGAGGCCGGCGAGGCGTCCGGCCTCGCGTCCCCGCCGCTCACCTTCCGTATCCGTCTCGACGCGCTGGCCGCCGCCCGGCCCTCCCGGGACGGCGCGCCACGGGCGATCCCGCCGGCGCACACCGAGAGCTGGGCGCCCGAGGTGGTACTGCCCGACGGCGGCACCGACCCGATCGCCTGCGGCCCCGGGCTCGCGCCCGTCGCCTATCCGCTCCCGCACGGCCGCGAGCTGGTCGTGGCGGCCGGCCCGGCCGGGAACCTCGTCCTGCACGACCGCACCCCGCAGCCGTACCTGGACCGGGCGATGTGGCGCGCCGACGGCACCCTGCTGGTGGCGGGCGGGCTGCCGGACGCCGCGCCGCACGCCACCGAACTGGTCCTCAAACACGGGGAGCACGACGCCGAGCTGACCTTCCCCACCACCCACGACGACGGCCGGTTCCACGGCGCGCTGCCGCTGGGCGCGCTGCCGTCGCTCGCCGGCCCGCTGCCGCTGCGTGAGGGCCGCTGGACACTGCATCTGCGCGAGCAGGGCGCGCCCGGCTCCGCGCTGGACGCCCCGGTCCGCTGCACCCCGTCCCTCCTCGACGGGCTGCCGGCCGCCCGTACGGTCCGCGGTAAGCCGCTGACCCTGGACCGGCACCGGCACGACGAGACGCTCGTGGTGGCGGGACCCGCGCTGCCCGCCACCGACCGCGGCCCCTACCGCCGCCGGATGCTGCGCGAGCAGCACTACTCGCTGCACCGCTCCCGTCCGCTGCGCGACACCGTCCTCTACAGCAGTTTCGGCGGCCGCGCGTACGGGGATTCACCGCGTGCGGTGCACGAGGAGCTGGTGCGCCGGGGCATGGACGTGGAGCATCTGTGGGCGGTCCGCGATGCGCAGACCGCGGTGCCGGAGACGGCCCGTGCGGTGCTGGTGGGCAGCGCCGAATGGCACGGCGCGCTGGCGCACAGCCGCTGGGTGGTCACCAACACCCATCTGCCCCGCTGGTTCACCCGGCGCGGCGGGCAGCGCATCATCCAGACCTGGCACGGCACCCCGCTCAAGCGGATCGGCGCCGATCTGGCCGGGACGCTGTGCGCGGGGCTGGCCCATCTGGCGCCGCGGCCGCGGGTCAGCCGGCAGTGGAGCGTGCTGCTGTCGCCCAATGCGCACAGCACCCCGGTGCTGCGCTCCGCGCTCGGCTACTCCGGCCGGCTGCTGGAGACCGGGCTGCCGCGCACCGACGCCTTCTTCGCCGCCGACCGCGACCGGACCGCGGCCGCGGTCCGCGAGCGGCTGGGCATCGAGCCCGGCCGGAAAGTGGTGCTGTACGCGCCGACGCCGCGCGACGATCTGGCCTACGACGCGGGCCACCACCGGCTGCATCTGCCGCTCGACCTGGAGCTGGCACGGCAGGAACTGGCGGACGACCACGTCCTGCTGGTCCGCAGCCACCCGCTGGTCGCCGACCGGCTGCCCGCCCATCACGCCCCCTTCGCCCTCGATGTCTCCGCCCACCCGGACGCCACCGAGCTGCTGCTGGCCTCGGACGTGCTGGTCACCGACTACTCGTCGCTGGCCGCCGACTTCGCCAACACCGGGCGCCCGATGCTGTTTCTGACGCCCGATCTGCCGCACTACCGCGACACCCTGCGCGGCTTCACCCTCGACTTCGAGGCCCGGGTGCCGGGCCCACTGCTCACCTCGACGGGTGAACTGATCGACGCGCTGGGCGACTTGGAGGCGATCGCCGCCGCGGGCGCGGACGCGTACGCGGATTTCCGGGAAGCCTTCTGCCACCGGGACGACGGAGGTGCGGCGGGCCGGGTCGCGGATCTGATGGAGGGGTGAGCGGGGCCGGCCCGCCGCAAGGTGGTGGCGTGCGGATCGGCATCGTGCGGCACTCGCGTCGTTACAGCATGTGCAGGCGCTCTTACGGGCCTGCACACCCCGAGCCCCGGCTCCCGCCGGGTAAGAAGACGGCAAGAGGGCGGGAAAAGCGGAGCGGGGGGTGCAACCGCTCGACGGGATTCGCCCTCTGAACCATCAGAAATGGGTTCGGACCCCGCTCGCGCCAAGAGATGCTGTCGACACGAAATGTAGATTCAGTGACTGTGAAAGAAGCCCTCGATCCGCTGACGGGGCCCACCATCACGCCATCCGCGCAGGTCAGCATCGTCGTCATCGCCTTCAACGATGCCGGCCACGTCTGCGATGCGGTGCGCTCCGCACTCGCGCAGGGGCCCCCGGGCGAAACGGTCACCGAAGTGATCGCGGTGAACGACGCCTCGACCGACGGCACCGGCGCCGCCCTGGACGCCCTCGCCCACACCGAACCGCGTCTCCGGGTGATCCACCGCGACAAGAACAGCGGCGGCTGCGGCACCCCGCGCAACGACGGTCTGCGCGCGGCCACCGGACGCTTCGTGATGTTCCTCGACAGCGACGATGTGCTGCCTCCGGGCGCGGCCCGGGCGCTGCTGGCCGCCGCTCTGGAGCATGACGCCCCGGTCGCGGCCGGCGCCTGCGTACGCCGTGAGCTGCCCGCGCACCGTGATGTCCCCTGGCAGCCTGGCCTCTACCGCGAGCCGGCCGTCCACAGCTCCCCCGAATCCAGCCCCCAGCTGGTCCGGGACACGCTGTGCGTCAACAAACTCTACGAGCGGGCGTTCCTCGACCGGCACGCCATCACCTTCCCCGAGGGCCGCTTCACCTACGAGGACTTCGTGTTCACCGCGCGGGTGCTGGCCGCCGCCCCCCGCGTCGCGACGATCCCCGACCGGGTCTACGTCTGGCATGTGCGCCGCTCGGCCGCCCGGCAGTCGATCTCGCTGGATCGCACGGACGTCGCCAACTGGCAGGCGCGGATCGCGGCGCACCGCGCCAGCGTGCAGATCTTCCAGGACGCCGGGCACAAGGCGCTGGCGCACGCCGCGGACACCAAGTTCCTCGACCACGATCTGCGGATGTACGTCCGCGAGCTGCACACCCGCGGCGCCGACTACCGCGCCGAGTGGTGGCGGCTGACCCGCGACTATCTGGCCGGCTTCGACGAGGGCGATCTGCGCGCGGCCCGTGCCCCGGCCCGGTGGCTGGCCCGGGTCGTGCTGGCGTCGCCGGCCCCGCGGGACCTGGAACGGCTGACCCAGCTGGCGGCCCGGCCCGGCCGGCTGCTGCCGCCGTACGCGGAGGCCGACGGCCGCGCGGTGTGGTCCACGGACCTGCCCGAGGTCGAGCTGGACGCGATCGGCACCAAGCCGATGCACCGGCTGCCGGTGACCATAGACGCGGAACCGACGGCCGGCGGCCCCGGTGTGCTGCGGCTGCGGGTGCACGATTTGTACGGGCGGCTGGCCGCTTCGGGGCCGGAGAGCATCGACATCGAGCTGCGGCGCCGCCGGGACGACCGGCGCGGCCCGGTCCACACCGCGGCCCTCACCCCGGCCCCGGCCGTCGGCGGGTCCCAGGCCTGCTGGACCGCCGAGGTCGTACTGGATCTCGCGGCGCTGGCCGAACGCGGCGGGCGGCACTCCGCCGACCCCGAGCCCTGGGACCTGATGGCACAGGTCAGCTGCGCGGACGGGGCCGGTTTCCGGGCCGCGCTGCGGGCCTTGGGGCCGGGGCTGCGCCGCCGGGTGCTGCCCAGCCGCCGTCATGCCGTGCTGCTGGTGCAGCCGTATGCGACGACCGGCGGCGCCCTGTCACTGCGGGTCGCCTCCGGCCTGCGCAGCGTATGGCGGATCGCCGCCCGGCGGCTGCGCGGCTGAGCCGCCCCGGGCCCGCTCCCCGCACTCTTCGACCCCGACCTAGGATTGGCGCTATGTCTTACTTGATCACGGGTGGTGCCGGCTACATCGGCGCCCATGTCGTACGGGCCCTGCGTCAGGCGGGCGAGACGGTCGTGGTGCTCGACGATCTGACGACGGGCGTGGCCGCCCGGATCCCCGAGGACGTCCCCCTCGTCGTCGGCTCCACGCTCGACCGCGGGCTGCTCGATGCCACCCTCGCCGAGCACGGTGTCACCGATGTCGTGCATCTGGCCGCCAAGAAGCAGGTCGGCGAGTCCGTCGAGATGCCGCTGCACTACTACCGCGAGAATGTGCACGGTCTGCAGACGCTGCTGGAGGCGATGGCCGCAGGCGGCGTCGGCCGGCTGGTGTTCTCCTCCTCGGCCGCGGTCTACGGCATGCCGGATGTCGAGCTGGTCACCGAGGAGACCCCCTGCACACCGATCAACCCGTACGGCGAGACCAAGCTCGCCGGCGAGTGGATGGCCCGTGCGGCGGGCAGGGCGCACGGCATCAGCACCGCCTGTCTGCGCTACTTCAACGTCGCCGGTACGGCCGCCCCCGAGCTGGCCGACACCGGGGTGTACAACATCGTCCCGATGGTCTTCGAGAAGCTCACCGAGGGCGCCGCACCGCTCATCTTCGGCGATGACTACGACACCCCCGACGGCACCTGCATCCGCGACTACATCCATGTCGCCGATCTCGCCGAGGCCCATGTGGCAGCCGCCCGCAAGCTCGCCGAGCCGGGTCCGGTGCGCGATCTGACGCTGAACATCGGGCGCGGCGAGGGCATTTCGGTACGCGAGATGGTCGATCTGATCACCGAGATCACCGGGCACCGGGGCGTCACCGCCGAGGTCACCCCGCGTCGTGCGGGCGACCCGGCCCGGGTGGTCGCGGCCGCCGACCGGATCACCGCGGAGCTGGGCTGGAAGGCCCGCCACGATGTGCGCGACATGATCACCTCGGCGTGGGCGGGCTGGCAGCACCACCGCCCGCAGGCCTGAGCGCGGGCCGCGCCGCGCGCGTACGGCCGCCGGGCACCGTCCGGATCAGTGGTCGGCGTAGTCGTCCGCCACGCGGTCGTAGAACGCCCGGGTCGTCCTCGCGAAATCCGGTTCGGTCACGGTCGGGCACCTACTGTGCGGGTGCCCGGCGGGGAGCCGGGGCGCGGGTCAGGTCAGCGGGTGCGACGTCCGGCCCGAGGCCTCGTCGATCTCGTCATGTGCCTTGGTCAGCAGGGTCATCGCCAGTTCGTTGAGCGCTCTGGCTCCCGCGACCTCCTCGCCGACCCTCGGCTGGTTGGAGTCGACGGGGTGGCGGCTGGCGTATCCGTGGGCCCGTACCTCGCTCCCGTCGGGAAGCCGTACGAGGGCGGCGGCGCGGGTGCGGTGGGCGTCCTCCTCGAATTCCATCTCGACATGCCATCCGACGGTCGTCTGCAGCATCACGATCACCTCCGGGGGCCCCTGTTACCAGCGTGCGCCTGCCGGGCGGCCGGCGCACGATGTGCCACGGCCCGGCACGGCCGCGCCCGGGGCGGACCTCCCGCCGGAGGCCCGTCCCGGGCGCGCTCACGCCGCCCGGTCCCCTACCGCTCGAGGGTGATCGAGTTGATCGGCGTGAGGTCCTTGTCGATGTAGTTGTTGGCCGGGAGGTAGCCCTGGCACCCCGTGCCGTTGTAGCCCGTGCAGGTCCGCATGGTCGCGCCCCCGGACTGGTTGTTGTAGATGCGGTGCGTCCCGACCTGGTTGCTGAGGTTGTGGGCCCCGTAGCTGTAGTAGAAGAGCGACGGGTGGCCGCCGTTCCATCCGGCGTTCTGCGGGTAGATGCAGACCGCCCCGTAGGGACAGCCCTGGACGGTGCCTCCCGCGGCTGCTGCGGTTCCGGCCGTGCCGACCACCACGCCCGCCGGGACGACAAGCGCCGCGACGGCCATGGCCGCCATTCCGGCTCGCTTCAATACGGACATGAGACGTTCCCCCTTGGTCAAGCGGCCCCGCGAGATGAAGGTCGCGGGTGCACCCCTGCGGGTGCCTGATGGTTGGTCAGCCTGTTCCAGCGGGGCGGATCGCACAATGGTTTTCGGCGGTGGCCGAACGGGCCGGTCCCGGCGTCAGCCGCGCGAGCGGCGCAGCAGCGTCTTCGCGGAACGGGCGCCGGGCACGGTCAGAGTCAGCGGTGCCCGCCCGCCGGCCGGGCCGCCGGCCGTCCGGACCGGCAGTTCGCGGCGGAGCGGGCCCGCGGTCACCCGCAGGGCCACCCGCCAGGTGCCCGGGGGGCCGCTGCGCAGCACGGAGCGCACGGTGTAGTGGTCGCCGGCGCCCCGTTCGGCCGTGGTGCGCAGCGCCACCGTGCGCGTCGCGTCGTAGAGGACCAGCCGCAGCTCGGCGTCCACGGGGCAGCCGGGCAGGGTGAGGCGCGCGCTGAGGGTGGCCCGCCCGGAGCGGGTGCAGTCCGCCGCGCCGCGCAGATCGTCGCCGAGGGGCCGGCGTGCCCCGTCGCGGTCCAGGTCGAGGTGGAGATGGCCGTGCGGTCGGGAGAGGAAGAGCGCGGCGACGGCCGGGCCGGCCGGGCCCCGTCCCACGATCCGCGGCGCGAACTCCTCCCCGTCCGCCCCGCCCTCCGGGACCAGCCAGGCCTCGCGGCACAAGGCGGGCCCCGCCGCATCCGCTGCGCCGTACGCGGTGACCGCGATCTTGAGGCCCCATGTGCCGTCGGGCAGCGGCCCGCCGTCCGCCGCGGTCGCGGGGTCGACGGCGGCCTGCCACGCGCCGTCCGCGTACCGGGCCGGGACCCGGTGGGTGGCGCCGCTGCGGTGCAGCAGGATCTCGACGGTGTCGCCGCCGAGCGGGGGAAGGGCGGCGGTGCCCCGCAGATGCAGTACGCCGCCCGCCCAGCTCCGGCGGAGCAGCCGCTGGCGCAGTATCACGCGGTCGGTGAGGTCGTAGCAGGCGTCGGGGACGGCGTGCCGCGGGTCGCGGAAGTAGGGGTAGCCGGCGTACACCCGGCCGTTGCCGTCGAGGTGCGGTGGGTCCGGCCGGCGCTCGGTGTCGGCCCGGACGACGGCGGTCAGCTCCTCGTCGAGCCCGGCGCGCAGACAGTGGGCGCGCAGCCGGAGTCCGGGCGGCAGTGCGGCCTGCACGCGGTCGGTGAGGTAGCGCTCGACGAGGGGGCGGGCGGCGGCGGCCATCCGTTGCCGGCCGGCCGGGTCGCGGGCGAGGTAGGCGGCCCCGAAGGGCATGAGTATCTCGCCGTGGAAGTGCCTGACCAGCAGTTTGTCGCGCTGTTCGCCGGGCGGGACCTCGGCCGCGACGCCGTCGAGGACGGTGCCGATGTAGTCGAGGTACTCGCACCAGTCGATGTCCTGACGGCTGGCGTTGCTGTTGTCGTCGCGTCCGTGCAGGTAGTAGCAGTCGTGGTCGGCGAGGACGGAGACGACCTCGGCGCGCAGCAGGGCGGCGATGCCGAACGGCAGGTCCTCGGCCAGCAGCCGGCCCTCGACGAAGCGCAGCCGGTGCTTTTCGAGGAAGGCGCGGCGGAAGAGCTTGTAGGCGGCCAGCGACCAGTAGACCGGGGAGTCGAAGACGGAGACCTGTGCGCTGGTGGTGCGCAGGTCGACGGGGGCGGCGCGGCCGTCGGCGCCGACGATCCGGCCGCAGACGACGTCCGAGCGGCACTGCTGGGCCATGCGTGTGAGCCCGAGCAGCGCCTCGGGGCCGAGCCGGTCGTCGGAGTCGAGGAAGAAGACGTAGTCGCCGGTGGCACGGTCCAGCCCGGCGTTGCGCGGTTTGCCCGCGCCGCCCGAGGCCTCCTGGCGCAGCACGGTCAGGTGGGGGTGCCGGCGGGCCTGTTCGGCCAGCCATTCCGCGCTGCCGTCGGTGGACCCGTCGTCGACCGCGATCACCTCGATCCGGCGCTGGTCCAGCGTCTGGGCGAAGACCGAGCCGAGGCTGCGGTCGAGGTAGCGCCGGGTGTTGTGCACCGGCACGATCACGGAGACGGTCGGTGTCGTCATGGCGTCCGGCCCGGCGGAAGCCGCGGTCACGAGGTCGTCAGGGACGGGCACCGTGCCCTCCGTTCTTTCAGCAATCCCTCGACATACCCGGCGCCCCAGCCGGATAAAAGGGACTACGTAGACATATAACGTGGGGTGAACGTTCGCCGATCGTGGAGGAGTGCCGGTGGCTCCGACGCCCGCCACCCCACAAGAGGCGGTCCAGCCCCTGGAGGTTGCCCGGCCCCTTCCCGGAAGTGAACGCCCGGCCGCGGCGCGCAGGACCCGCGGGCGGCTGACGGCGCCCTCGCTCGCGGCGGCGCTGTCCATGGGGGCGCACTGCCTCGCGCTCGCCCTTTACGGCAGCTACCCCTTCGGCCCGCGCTCACGCGCCGTCAATGACCTGGGCAATCAGTTCGTGCCGTTCCACGCCCGGCTGTGGGACCTGATGCACGGCACCGCCGGCGGCGACCTGTTCTTCAACTGGAGCAGCGGCTACGGCGTCCCGTTCCTCGCCGACTTCTTCACCTACCTGATGAACCCGTTCTCCTGGCTCGTCGGGCTCTTCCCGCGCGCGCTGGCCGATCTGCCGGTCTTCCTCGTCACCCTGCTCAGCATCGGTCTGGGCGCCGCCCTGATGACCGTCTTCCTGGGCCGGCTGCGGCAGGGCTCCGGGCTGCTGCGGGCGCTGCTGTCGGTGGGCTACGGGCTGTGCGCCTGGGTGCTGAACGACGGTTTCGCCGACCCGATGTGGATGTGGGGCCTGGTGGCGCTGCCGCTGCTCGGGATCGCCGCGGACGGGTGTCTGCGCCGCACCCGCTGGGTGGCAGGCACCCTGCTGGTGGCCCTCGCCTGGGCGGGCAACTTCTATACGGCCGCGATGGCGACCCTGGCGATGGCGCTGGTGCTGGTGATGCGGCTGCTGACGGCCTCCCGGATGCCGTGGCGCGACCGGCTGCACGCGCTGGCCCGCGCCGTCTCGATGGCGCTGACCGGCATCCTGCTGGCCGCGCCCGTGCTGACCGTCACCCTCCAGGCCAGCCGGGCCGCCCAGCCCGCCCCCGCGGTGTCCTACGACGACCCGCCGACGCTGCTCTACCAGGTGGCGCAGCTGCTGCCGGGCGGCCACGGCGAGGCCCCGGTCCCCAACATCTCCATCGGGGTCCCCGGGCTGCTGCTGGTGGCCGCCTTCCCGTTCGTGCGCGCCGTACCGCTCCGGGTGCGCCTCGGCTGGTACGCCCTGGCGGCGGCCGTCGCCGCCTCCTTCACCTGGGAGCCGACGATCCTGCTGTGGCACGGTTTCGCGCTGCCCAACGGCAGCCCGTACCGCGCCGCCTTCGTCCTCAGCGGCATCCTCGTGATGATCTCCTGGCTCGCCCTGGCGCACCGCCCGCGGCCCCGCGAACTGGCCGCGGGCGCCGCGCTGGTCGCGCTGCTCGCCTGGCTCTGCCGCGACGAGGGCGCGGTCGGCACCGCCACCTGGATCCTGGTGGCCGGCGGCGGCGCGCTGACCCTCCTGGGACTGGCCGCGCTCACCATGCCGCACTCCTCCCGTACCCGTGCCGCCGTCCGCGCCGCGCTGACCGGCACGGTCCTGCTCTGCTCGGCGTACACGGCGCTCTCCGTAACCGAGGCACGGGACGAGATCGCCTGGTTCCAGCCCAAGATCACGCTGGCCGGGCCGGCGCTGACCGCCCGGGACGGGCTGCTCGCCCGCGCCGGCTGGCCGCACCTCCGCACCGACCCGGGCCCGCACGAGTTCGCCAACAACGACCCGCTGCTGATCGGCGGCGAGGGCGGCTCGTACTACAGCAGCTTCGTGCCCGCGGTGACCGCCCGCACCCTGCAGGGCCTGGGCGCCGGCTGGTACATGAAGGGCCGTCACACCCTCAGCTTCGAGGACCCGGTGGGCCGGGCGCTCATGGGTGTCGGCAGCTATCTGTCCCCGGTGCCGCAGCGCCGCACCCTGTTCACCCCGCATCCGGCGCGCCCGGCCCCGCTGCTGACCGTACGGAGCGCCCTCCCGCGCCCCGTCGGCGAGGAGACCGTGTTCGCCCGCCAGGAGCGGGTGCTGGGCGCCACCGTCTACCAGGTGCCGGCGCTGACGCCCACCGGGGGCGCGGCCCCGCTGCCCGAGCGCGGCGGCTGGCTGCTGCCCGCCGTGCGCCGGCCGGCCGCGGACCCGAACGGCGCGGGGACCACCTTCAGCGCACGGTGCACCCCGGGCAGCACCGCCCTCTGGTATGCGCCCTGGTTCTCCGGGGAGGTCAGCGGCCTGGGCGGGCACACCACGGCGATCGGCAGTCATGACGTCACCGCCAACCCGGTGGGCACCCTGGGCCGGGTGGCCGCGGACGGCACGGTGTCGGTGCGCTTCACCGGCCACGGCGCGCAGCACGTCCCCGCGCGGGCGATCGGCTGTCTGTCCGGACGCAAGCTGACGGCGGCGGTGAGCGCGCTGCGCGCCCGGGGCCCGGCGCAACTGTCGGCCGACGGCCACCGGCTGACGGCCCGACTGCGTCCGGGCAGCGGGGGCAGCGCGGTGCTGGCGCTCCCCGCCGTTGCGGGATGGGGCTGTTCGGTGGACGGCGGACCGCTGCACGAACCGCACTCGTTCGGCGGTCTGCTGGCCGTTCCGCTGGGCCGGGGCGCCCGGCGGCTGTCGTGTTCCTATCTGCCGCCGGGCCTGCACACGGGGCTTGCGGCGAGCGGTGCGGCGGCGCTGGCGATCGCCGCGGTGGCCGGCTTCGGTGCCGTGCCCGGCCGGCGGCGCCTGCACGCCACCACGCTATTTACATCGTGACATTCCAACAGATTTGTAGAATTACCCCCAGGGGGCGGTGCCTGAGCCGCCCCCTGAACCCGGCGAAAAGGCCTGCTGATGAAGCTTTCCATCGTCGTCCCCTGCTACAACGAAGAGGCCGTGTTAAGCCGTTTCGACGAGACGGTCCGCGCGGTCCTCGCCGGGCTCGCCGTCGAGTACGAGCTGTGGTACGTGGACGACGGCAGCGCCGACGGCACCCTGGCCCGGCTGCGCGGCCTCGCCCAGCAGCACCGCGGCACCACCCGCTATCTCTCCTTCAGCCGTAACTTCGGCAAGGAGCCCGCCATACTGGCCGGCCTCCGGGCGGCCACCGGCGACGCGGTGATCATCATGGACGCCGATCTGCAGCATCCGCCCGAGCTCATCGAGACGATGCTCGACCTCTACCAGCTCGGCCACGACCAGGTCGTCGCCAAGCGCAGCCGGACCGGCGACCGGCGGCTGCGTACCGCGCTGAGCAGGCTCTACTACCGCGCCGTCAACAAGTGGGTCGATGTCGAACTCACCGATGGTGTGGGCGACTTCCGGCTGTTGTCGCGCACGGCCGTGGACGCGCTGCTCTCGCTGCCGGAGTACAACCGCTTCTCCAAGGGCCTGTTCTCCTGGATCGGCTTCGACACCGTCACCTTCGACTACCGCAACGCCGCCCGGGAGGCCGGCGAGACGAAGTGGCACTTCGGCGCACTGGTCAACTACGGCATCGACGGCATGCTCTCCTTCAACTGCCGCCCGCTGCGGCGGGCCATCTACGCCGGGCTCGGCCTGGCCGCGCTCGCCGCCGTCTACACCCTGTGGATCATCGGCGCGGCCGTTGTCGGCGGGGTCACCGCCCCGGGCTATGTGACCCTGGTGGCCATCATCGTGGGCCTGGGCGGGCTGCAGATGGTGATGCTCGGGCTGATCGGCGAGTACATCGGGCGGATCTACTACGAGACCAAGCGGCGGCCGCACTTCCTGGTCAAGGAGAGCAACACCGCCGTCCCCGCCACGGCACCGGTCCCCGGCCCGGCGGGCGCCGCCACCGCCGGTTCGCAGGCCGGCTGATGCGCGGTCTGCCGACGCCCGGCCCCGGCGGCGAGATCGTGCGCTTCGCCGCCGTAGGCGGGGTCAACACCCTGACGTTCTACGCCTGTTATCTGCCGCTGCACCGCCTGCTGCCGTACTTCGCGGCCTACACCGCCGCCTTTGTGACGAGCATGGTCGGCTCGTTCTTCCTGAACACCTGCTTCACCTACCGCACCCGCCCGACCTGGACGAAGTTTCTGCTCTTCCCGCTGACGCAGGTCACCAACTACGGGGTGCAGAGCGTGGGGCTGGTGGCGCTGGTGGGGTGGTGCGGGGTGAACACCGCGGTGGCGCCGCTGGCGGCGGCGCTGTGCGCGCTCCCGTTCACCTATCTGGTCTCCCGGCGCATTCTGCGCCCGCCCGCCCGGACCGGCCCCGTACGGACCGGCCCCTCCGCCCGGACCGATCCCTCCGCTCAGGCCGACCCGCCGCCGGCCCGCTCCGGCGAGCCCGCCTGAGCCCGCCAGCGCCCGAACCGGGCGGTCTGCCCGACCGACGTCTGACGCGCCGAGTACAGCCGGCCGTCGAGGCCCAGCGCGACCACCACCGCCCGCCCGACGGCGTCCTGGGCGACACCGGCCGCCGCCGAGTGCGACACCCTGCCCCGCTGCCAGGGCCCGGGGCCGTCCTGGGCCATCGCCATCCGTACCTCGCCCGCGTCATCGCGCGCCGCGAGCACCATCCGGTCGCCGCTGCCGACCGTCGCCACCGCCACCCGCCCGTAGCCGCCGACCGCCGCACAGCGCGCCGACACCCGCCAGGTGCCGATCATCCGCTGCCGCTCGGCGATCAGCACCTGGGCGGTGAGCGACCGCCGGAAAACGGCCCGCACCGCGCCGTCGGCCAGCGGGACGACGCTGACCGGGCCGGCCGGCTGCGGCAGCCCGGTGGCCGCGGCCGGCCGCGGCAGGTGCCCGGGCTCCTTGGACACCCAGTGCTGCACGGTCCCTACGGTCGGCGCGACTAGATGGATCAGCCCGTCGGAGTCCACACAGGCATCCAGCCCGTCGACGATCCGCGGTGAGGCGTTCAGGGTGCTGACCGGGCCCTCCAGCCGCTGCCACCGCGACCAGTGCACACCGTGCGGGCCACTGCGGTGGGCCACATTGCCGTCCCAGGTCCGGACGAAGACATGCACCGTGCCGTCCGGGGTGGCCACCGCGGCGGGGAAGCCGATCTCCAGCGACCGGACCGGGTCCGGGTCCGGGGAGCCCAGCGACTCCCAGCGCGCGAAGACGGGCCCGCCGTCCGGAGCGGTGCCGGTCTGCGCTGCGGTCAGCAGCTCACGGCGGTGGGCGGCGTTGCGGCCCGGCAGCACGGTGCGGGAGGCGAACAGCTGGAGCGCACCGTCGGGGCGGCGCACCACATGGATCTGACCCTGCAACAGCTCACCGCCGACCGGCACCGGCGCACCGAAGCTCCCGCTGCCCGGACGGGTCTCCGTCCAGCAGTGCGCCGTCCCGCCCAGCACCGCGAAGGCGGCGAGCCGGCCGTCAGCGGCCGGGCGGATCCAGGCGTTGGAGCCGGGTGCGCGCAGCCGGGTGCTGCGGGTCCAGTTGCGTGAGCCGCCGTTGAGTGCCGAGCCGCCCACCTTGCGGTCGCCGCAGCCGGCCGGGTCGCCGCAGGCGCGGTGGTCGGCCCAGCCGTAGACCGACAGCAGCCGGGCCTTGCGGCGGGCGGTCCCGAGGTCGACGTCATGGGGCAGCACACCGGCCTCGTAGCCGAGGTAGTTCTCCACGATCGGCCGACGGCCGCGGCCCCCGTACGCGGCCAGCGCGGCCTGCGCGAAGTAGGCGGAGGCGGTGTGGTCCTGGTGGTCGTAGTAGCGCAGCCCGGCCAGCCGGGGGTCGCGGTCCGGGGTGGCCGGCGGGCGCTTCCTGGAGTGCACCGCGTTCGGGTCCAGGGTGCGTACGACCGTGGGCCCGACCCGGTCGAGCACCGCCACCAGGGTCTGGGTGACCTGGTCGCGGGTGTAGTGGAACTGCCGCTTCACGGGGGTGCCGGCGGGGCGCAGCGTGGGGAGGGTGCCGGTGGCCCCCAGCCACAGACCGCGCAGACTCGTCGCACGGGCCTGCCAGACGGCCCTGGCCTCCACCAGCTCCAGGAAGATCAACTGTTGCTGCGGGGCGTCACGCAGTGTCTGGATCTCCACCTCGAAGCCGGGCAGCAGGGAGAGCGCCGCGACGTCCCAGCGGGCGGCCGGGTCGCCGGTGACCATCGCGGCGTGTGCGGCGCGCAGCCCGTTGGCCCGCGCCCGGGAGAAGGCGGCCCGGTCCCTCGGGACGCGGGCGGGGTCGTGGGCGTGCCGGCTGACGTTACGGCCGTCCGCCTCGCCGCCGGTGAGGCAGACGGTGACCGACCGCGCCCCGCTGCGCAGGGACTGCTCCAGATCGGGGTTCATGAAGTACAGACCGTCATCGGGATGCGCGATGACATGCAGGAAGGACTGGTCCGCCGGATTCGTCAGCGACCGTCCGGAGCCCGCCGGTTCGGCCGTACGGGGAACGTCGTCCGACAGCCAGGCCCATACGCCCGCGCCCGCTGTCGCGGCGAGCACACCGCCACCGGTGGCCTGAAGCAGCCGACGGCGGGATACACGGGGCGGACGGGCGGGTGACACGCCCTCAGTATTCGGTGGACCGGAAGATCCCGCCGCCCGAAAATTCACTACTTAACCAGATCCCTGATGACGACCACAGAACTTTAAGGTGAAGAAGAACAACCTTTTTGGGTGAACAGCGGTCAGAAGGCTGACAATGCAAAGACCCCTTTGAGGCTTTTTTGCGTTCTGTACTCAGCTCGTCACGAGGAGTAGCACCGCATGTCCGAGATAGGCATCGACGCCGTACCACGCTTCAGCATCGTCGTGCCCGTGTACAGAGTGCAGGGCTTCCTGCGCGAGTGCATGGATTCGGTGTTGGCGCAGGATGACGCGGACTTCGAGCTCATCGCCGTCGACGACTGCTCACCCGACCGCAGCGGCGCCATCCTGGACGAGTACGCCGCCCGCGACGACCGCGTCCAGGTCCTGCACCTCCCGGAGAACGTCGGCCTGGGCCGGGCCCGCAACGCCGGCCTGGAGAAGGTCCGCGGAGACTACGTCCTCTTCCTCGACAGCGACGACACCCTCGTCCCCGGCGCGCTCAGCGCCCTGGCCGAGCGGCTGGCCGCCACCGACAACCCCGAGATCCTGATCTTCGACTACACCCGGACCTACTGGGACGGCTCCACCCGGCGCAATGCGCTCTCCGAGCTGCTCGACGAGTCCGGCGCGCCGTCCTTCCCGCTCGCCGAGCGCCCCCAGCTCCTCGATCTGCTGCAGATCGTCTGGAACAAGGCCTACCGCCGCGACTTCATCGAGGAGCACGGCTTCGCGTTCCCGGTGGGCTACTACGAGGACGCCCCCTGGACGTTCTGCACGCTGATCACCGCACAGCGGATCGCGGTCCTCGACCGGGTCTGTCTGTACTACCGACAGCGCCGGCAGGGCGGCAACATCCTGCGCACCACCAGCCGTAAGCACTTCGACGTCTTCGACCAGTACGCCCGGGTCTTCACCTACCTGGACGCGCACCCCGAACTGTCGCGCTGGCGCCCGGACATGTTCCGCAAGATGGTCGACCACTATCTGACCGTCCTGGACAAGCCCGGCCGGCTCCCGCACAACGCCCAGGCCGAGTTCTTCCACCGCGCCGCCCGCGACTACCGCGTGCGGGTGCCGGCCGGGTTCGTCCGTCCCGGCGGGGTGACCGGCGGCAAGTACGCGCTGCTCGCCAAGGACGTCTACCCGGCGCTGGCCGGCCTCAAGGTCGCCGGCAAGGTGCAGCGCACCGTGCGCAAGCACGCCGGCAAGCGGGTCAGACAGGCCAAGCGCAAGGCCATGGACCTGCGCTACCAGGCGCTGATGCGGCAGCCGCTGGACGAGAACCTCGCGGTCTACTCCGCGTACTGGAACCGGCTGCCGTCCTGCAATCCGCTGGCGATCTACGAGAAGGCCAAGGAGCTGGCGCCGCAGGTGCACGGCGTCTGGGTCGTCAAGAAGCAGCTCGCCGACGCCGGCGAGGTCCCGGCCGGTATCGACTACGTCGTACTGAACTCACCGCGCTACTGGGAGGTGATGGCCCGTGCCAAGTACCTCGTCAACAACGTCAACTTCGCGGACGGGGTGGTCAAGCGCGAGGGCCAGATCCACCTCCAGACCCACCACGGCACCCCGCTGAAGTCCATGGGCACCGACCAGAAGCG
The DNA here is from genome assembly GCF_053611685.1 of Streptomyces sp. NPDC054786. Lineage (NCBI taxonomy): Bacteria > Bacillati > Actinomycetota > Actinomycetes > Kitasatosporales > Streptomycetaceae > Streptomyces > Streptomyces sp. NPDC054786. The sequence continues at coordinate 172,465 of NZ_JBSHAW010000014.1, forward strand.
CTATCCGGCCGCGGCCAAGGGCATGAGCTTCCGCAAGCTGCTGGCCCGCGCGGACCGCTGGGACTTCTCGCTCTCCGCCAACCAGCACACCACCGAGCAGTGGGAGCGCGTCTACCCCTGCGGCTTCGCGTCGGTGGACGCCGGATACCCCCGTAACGACGTCTACTACCGGGCCACGGCCCAGGACGTCTGCGCCATCCGCGAGCGGCTGGGCATCGCCCCCGGCAAGACGGCCGTGCTGTACGCGCCGACGATGCGCGACTACCAGGTCGGCTACGTCCCGCGGCTCGATCTGGAGAAGATCTCCCGCGAGCTGGGCGAGGATTTCGTGCTGCTGGTGCGCACCCACTACTTCTACGACCAGGACCCCGGCCTCCAGCAGTTGCAGGAGGCCGGTGCGCTGATCGACGTCTCCGGCCACCCGGTCGTCGAGGAGCTGTGCCTGGCCGCCGACGCCCTGGTCACCGACTATTCGTCGATCATGTTCGACTACGCCAACCTCGACCGGCCGATCATCAACTACGCCGACGACTGGGACACCTACGTCCGCTCCCGCGGGGTCACCTTCGACCTGCTCTCGGGCCGGCCGGGCGACACCCCGGGCACGATCGCCACCAGCGAGGACGAGCTCATCGAGGCGTTCCGCAGCGGCCGTTGGAACGACGAGCGGGCCGCCGGGCTGCGGGCCGCGTTCCGTGCGCGGTTCTGCGCATGGGACGACGGGCACGCCGCCGAGCGAGTGGTGCGCCGGGTCTTCCTCGGCCAGGAGGCGGCCCCGGCCCCGCTGCCGCAGGACGAGCGCACCGTCGCCCCGTCCCCGCGTGCCGCGGCCGCGGAGTCCGGCCCGGTCGCACTGCCGCTCCAGGGGAACAAGCTGCCCGCCCCGCGGGAGGGCAGGCCGTCCGACCAGGAATCGGACATCGGGCTCGCGGGCTGAGCCACCGGATACGCACACCTGCGGGGTGCCGCGGCGGATGCACCGCCG
>NZ_JBSHAW010000015.1:0-46469 GCF_053611685.1 Streptomyces sp. NPDC054786
TTCTCGGCCATGGGGGAGCCCATGATGCCGAGCCCGATCCACGCGATCTTGGGGAGGTTGCTCATCAGGGTGCCTCTTTCACAGTCACAACAAAACAGGGGGCGGCAGGGTGGTGGTCAGTGGGCGGGGCGCAGGGGGGCGGGCAGCCAGGCGAAGGCGCCGGCGCTGGGGCCGTCGCCGGGCTTGTACTCCAGGCCCGTCCAGCCGTCGTAGCCGGCCTTGCGGAGGCGCTCGAGCAGACCGGCGAGGTCGAGGCCGCCGGTGCCGGGGGCGCCGCGGCCGGGGCTGTCGGCGATCTGCACGTGGGCGGTCTTGGCGGTGTAGCGGTCGATGACCTCCTCCAGGTCCTCGCCGTTCCTGGACAGGTGGTAGAGATCCATCAGGAAGCGGGCATTGTCCAGGCCGGTCGCCGCGTTGACCGCATCGACGACCTCAACGGCCTTCGGCGCACAGACGATGGGGCAGTGCGGCGACTCCGGGGCGTTGAGCGCCTCGATCAGCAGCGTCCCGTCCACCTCGGCCACCGCCCGCGCGGCGAACGCCAGATTCTCCAGCGCCAGCTCGTCCTGCTCCGCCGGCGACACTCCCTCCACCCGGTTGCCGTAGAGGGCGTTGAAGGCGGTGCAGCCCAGCGACCGCCCGAACTCCACCGCCACCGGCACATTCGCCCGGAACTTCTCCGACTCCGCACCCGGCACCGACAGCGCACCACGGTCGGGCCCCGGCAACTGCCCGGCATAGAAATTCAGCCCCACCAACTGCACACCCGCCGCCGTCAACGCCGCCCGCAGCGCCTCCAGCTCCGCCCGCTCCGGAACCGGAGCATCCACCCACGGCCACCACAGCTCCACCGCCGTGAAACCCACCGCCCGCGCGGCCCCCGGCCGCTCCAGCAACGGAAGCTCGGTGAACAAAATCGACAGATTGACGTTGAAGCGCGTGTCCGAGAAACCCATCAGGGCCGACACTCCTTCCGGATAACGGATGTGGGAACTGATCTACGGGATGGCGGTGAGTCGGGCGAGAGGAGCGCGGACGCCCGGCTCACCACGCGAAACCGGAGTCGCCGTCAGACCTTGAGCGGCTTGATCGCGGTGGGCGCATGGCCCGGCTCGGTCGCGATGTCCTCCCACTCGTTGACACTGGCGATGTCGGTACCGCTCATCGAGATGTTGGTGATCCGCTCGAGGATCGCCTCGACCACGACCGGGACGCGGTGTTCGGCGGCCAGCTTCTTGGCCTCCTCGAAGGCGGCGCCCAGCTCGCTCGGGTCGGTGACGCGGATGGCCTTGCAGCCCAGGCCCTCGGCGACCTTGACGTGGTCCACGCCGTAGACGCCCAGTTCCGGCGCGTTGATGTTCTCGAACTCCAGGTTGACCTGGAAGTTGATGTCGAGGTTGCGCTGTGCCTGACGGATCAGGCCCAGGTACGCGTTGTTCACCAGGACATGCACGTAGGGGATCTTGTGCTGGGCGCCGACGGCCAGCTCTTCGAGCATGAACTGGAAGTCGTAGTCACCGGAGAGGGCGACGACCGGCGTCTCCGGGTCTGCGGTGGCCACACCCAGCGCGGCCGGGATGGTCCAGCCGAGCGGGCCGGCCTGTCCGCAGTTGATCCAGTGGCGCGGCTTGTAGACGTGCAGCATCTGCGCGCCGGCGATCTGGGAGAGACCGATGGTGGTCACATAGCGGGTCTCCGGACCGAAGGCCTTGTTCATCTCCTCGTAGACACGCTGCGGCTTCATCGGGATGTCGTCGAAGTGCGTACGGCGCTGGAGTTGGGCCTTGCGCACCTGGGTGGAGGCGGCCCAGTCACTGCGGTCGGGGAGCTTACCGGCGGCCTTGAGCTCCTTGGCCACCTCGACGAACAGCTCCAGCGCGGCCTTGGCGTCCGAGGCGATCCCGTAGTCCGGAGCGAAGATCTTGCCGATCTGGGTCGGCTCGATGTCGACATGGACGAACTTCCGGCCCTGGGTGTAGACGTCGAGCTTGCCGGTGTGGCGGTTGGCCCAGCGGTTGCCGATGCCCAGGACGAAGTCGGACTCCAGGAAGTTCGCGTTGCCGTAGCGGTGCGAGGTCTGCAGGCCGACCATGCCGGCGTTGAGCTCATGGTCGTCGGCCAGGATTCCCCAGCCCATCAGGGTGGGGACGACCGGGGTGCCGGTCAGCTCGGCGAACTCGACCAGCAGCTCGGAGGCATCGGCGTTGATGATGCCGCCACCGGCGACGATCAGGGGGCGCCGGGACTCGTTGAGGAGCGTGAGGGCCTTCTCGACCTGGGCACGGGTCGCGGTCGGCTTGAACGCCGGCAGCGGCTCATAGGTCTCGGGGTCGAAGTCGATCTCCGTCAGCTGGACGTCGATCGGCAGGTCGATCAGGACCGGGCCGGGCCGCCCGGAGCGCATCAGGTGGAAGGCCTGCTGGAAGACCCCGGGGACCTGCGCGGCCTCCATGACCGTGGTGGCGGCCTTGGTGACCGGCTTGGCGATCGAGGCGATGTCGACGGCCTGGAAGTCCTCCTTCTGGATCACCGCGGTCGGGGCCTGGCCGGTGATGCACAGGATCGGGATCGAGTCACCGATCGCGGAGTAGAGGCCGGTGATCATGTCCGTGCCGGCCGGGCCGGAGGTGCCGATGCAGACGCCGATGTTGCCCGGGTGGGTCCGGGTGTACCCCTCCGCCATGTGCGAGGCGCCCTCGACATGGCGGGCCAGCGTGTGGTCGATCCCGCCCGCGCCCTTGAGCGCTGCGTAGAAGGGGTTGATCGCGGCACCCGGCACTCCGAAGGCGTTGGTCACGCCCTCACGCTTGAGGATCTCCACCGCGGCGCGAGCGGCTGTCATTCGAGGCATCGAGTACTCCTGCGTCGACCTGTCACGGGCAAGCTCCGACGAACGGCCGGAGGGGATCAATTCCGCATCATGGAATTAATGTTTTGCTTTATGGAAGGAACGTAGAACGCAGCGACCCACCCGTCAAGGGGAGGCCGGGCCTCCGATGCCTGGGTGCCCGCAACGAGGAGGGGCGAGGTGGACGCCCGCGTGACGCGCAGGGCACGAAGGGGGCGAGGGGCCGAGCGGGCCGAGCGGGCCGAGCGGGCCGAGCGGGCCGAGCGGGCCGAGCGGCGACGCGTCCAGCTACCGGTGACCGGCGTTGACCCGACCGACACCACGCGAACACAGCTGAGCCCCACCACAACTCCCTTGCGGTGGGGCTCCCTTACAGAGGTCAGCGGTTGTCGCCGGGGGATTCCCCTCCCCCGCCCCGCACACGGTGACCAACCCGCTCTTCGAGCGTCGCCATTCGACGAAGGCGGTGGCGAGCAATGTGCCGCGACTTCGTCGAAGCGGTCACCTGCGCTGACGATCGCACGGCCACGGCAAGCCGAATACTATCCACTGGTTGAAGGTTGTATGAGCTATTTCCGATAAGTCGTGCCCTTGCCGTTGGCCGGGCCCGACGGCCATCGCGCAGAAGCTCCGAACCCGCCGGGGTTTTCACCGTTCGCGGTCTGCACCCGTGCGCCCGCCGGAGGCCGGGGCGGTCACGCCGGCGCCGCCGCGCACGCCCGGCCCACCGGCCCGTCGAGCGTCACGGCCATATCCGTACCGCGAATTCGCCCCCACCCCGTCGCCTGCCCCGACCGTCGAGTTGAGCTCCCCGACATCTCCCACAGCCGAATTCCGGAATCCATTTTCCGGCGCTCGACCAGCACATGCGTGGGCCCCGCCCGGTGACCGGGCGGGGCCCACGCAATTGATAACTCCGCGCGCTTTACTGCACGTACGGATCAGCGGATCGGCATCCCGGAAACCGTGCGGGCAATCACCAGTCGCTGGATTTCGCTGGTGCCCTCGAAGATCGTGTAAATAGCGGCATCACGGTGCATCCGCTCCACCGGGTATTCACGGGTGAAGCCGTTGCCGCCGAGGATCTGTACGGCCTGGGCGGTGACCTTTTTGGCGACCTCGCTGGCGAAGAGCTTGGACATGGAGCCTTCGGCGGAGGTGAACGGCTTGCCCGCCACCGCCATCCACGAGGCGCGCCAGACCAGCAGGCGGGCGGCATCGATCTGGGTGCGCATATCGGCGAGCTGGAAGGCCACACCCTGGTTGTCGATGATCGGGCGGCCGAACTGGGAGCGGGTTTTGGCGTACTCCAGGGCCTCTTCGTAGGCCGCGCGGGCGGTGCCGACCGCCATCGCGCCGACGGCCGGGCGGGAGGCCTCGAAGGTGGCCATGGCGGCGTTCTTCACGCGCTCGCCACCGCTCTTGGCCTTCTCACGGGCACGGGCGAGGCGCTCGTCGAGCTTCTCCTTGCCGCCGAGCAGGCAGTGGCCGGGGACCCGGACGTCCTCCAGGACGACCTCGGCGGTGTGCGAGGCGCGGATGCCGTGCTTCTTGAACTTCTGCCCCTGGGAGAGGCCGGGGGTGTTCGGGGGGACGATGAACGAGGCATGGCCCTTGGAGCCGAGCTCGGGGTCGACGGCCGCGACGACGACATGGACGTTGGCGATCCCGCCGTTGGTGGCCCAGGTCTTGGTGCCGTTGAGCACCCACTCGTCCTTGGCCCCGTCGTAGACCGCGCGGGTACGCATCGCGGCGACATCCGAGCCGGCGTCCAGTTCCGACGAGCAGAAGGCGGCGACCTTGACATCGCCGGCGTCGCCGTACATCTGCGGGACCCAGGTGCCGATCTGCTCCTCGGTGCCGTTCGCGAGCACACCGACGGCGGCGAGCCCGGTGCCCACGATCGACAGGCCGATGCCGGCGTCGCCCCAGAACAGCTCCTCCATGGACATGGGGATGCCGAGGCCGGTGGGGTCGAAGAATTGCTGGGCGTAGAAGTCCAGCGAGTACAGGCCGATCTTGGCGGCCTCCTGGATGACGGGCCAGGGGGTCTCCTCGCGCTCGTCCCATTCGGCGGCGGCGGGGCGCATGACGTCCGCGGCGAAGCCGTGAACCCAGTCACGGACTTCCTTCTGCTCGTCGTTGAGCTCCATGGTGAACTCGGCCATGTTCCCCTCCACTGCTACCAGGCACTATCGTTGTTACTAGCGGTAACCCGCAGTGTGTTACTCACCAGTAGGGGATGTCAACTCCCCTGAGGACGAATTCACCGTGGAGTTCGGGTGTTACGTTGCGCGAGCGCCACAGATTCACAAGGGTGGGGAGCACGACCATGGAAAGTACAAAGCACAGCGGCCGCCAGCAGACGGCGACCGAGCGCAGACGGCGGGAGCTGTTGGAGGCCGCCGAGCGCATTGTGCTGCGCGACGGCCCGGACGCATCGATGAACGCCATCGCCGCCGAGGCCGGCATCACCAAGCCGATCCTCTACCGGCACTTCGGCGACAAGGGCGGGCTGTACCGCGCACTCGCCGTACGGCACACCGATGCCTTGCTGGCCAATCTGGCGACCGCGCTGGACGCGCCCGTACTGCGCCGGGACCGCGTCGAGGCCACCCTCGACGCGTACCTGCTCGCGATCGAGGCCCGGCCTCAGGTGTACCGCTTCCTGATGCATCCGTCGGATGAGGACACCGCGTCGGAGTCCGGCTTCGACGTCGGGCGGCACTCCGCACCGCTGCTGCGCCGGCTCGGCGAGGAGCTGGCCAAGGTGATCACCGACCGGCTCGACCTGGGGCCGGGCGGCGAGCTGTCGGCACGCGTATGGGGACACGGCATCGTCGGCATGATGCACGGCGCGGGTGACTGGTGGCTGCGGGAACGTCCTTGTTCGCGCGAGCAGTTGGTCACGCAGCTGGCCGATCTGCTCTGGGGTCAGCTGGCCGCGGTCGAGGACCGCGCGGACGGTCCGGGCTTCTGAGCACCGGACCGTGAAACGGCAGGAGGCGCTGGTCGCTCAGCGGCCGGACGCCTGCGTCGCCGCCCACGGGGCCCTGGCCGCCGCGCGCAGCGCGCGGCGGCGGCGCAGCCCGGTGAGGCGGTCGACGTACAGCCCGCCGTCGAGGTGGTCGCACTCGTGCTGGAGGCAGCGGGCGAAGAAGCCGGTGCCGGTCACCGTCCTGGGCTCGCCGGTGACGCTGAACCCGGTCACGACGGTGTGGTCGTGGCGCGGAGTGCCGGCCTCGATGCCGGGGAGCGAGAGACAGCCCTCGGGCCCGCGGACGACCGGGCCGTCGGCCTCGACGAGCCGGGGGTTCACCAGATGCCCGAGGTGGCGGCGTTCCTCGTCGTCGGGGCAGTCGTAGACGAACACCCGGAGCGGGACGCCGATCTGATTGGCGGCAAGGCCCACACCGTGCGCGGCGTACATCGTCGCGTACATGTCCTCGACCAGCCGGGCCAGCTCGCCGTCGAAGGCGGTGACCTCCCGGCAGGGCTCGGTCAGGGCCGGATCGCCGAGCAGGCGCAGCGGGCGGACCCGGCCGGAACTGCCGGGGATGGTGCGGGGAGGCATGGGGGTAAGCGTACGGTCCGGCGCGCCCGGGATGTCGCCGGACGGGTGGCGGGGTTCGGGCCCGGGGCCGGATCTCGATAGGCTGATCCCCGACCGAAGCCTCGGCCGGTCATCGGCTGCGGAGGAAGCGTTCCACCGGCAGCCTCAGGGCAGGCGGGCGCCGGATGCAAGGAGGATCAAGGACGATGGCAGGCAACACGGACCCGCTGTCGCCGCGGGCCAAGCTGGCCGTGACGGCGGGCAAGGCCGCGGCGGCGGTATCGCGCGCGGCGGGCCGCGGCAGCGGATCGGTGATCGGTGGCCGGGTGGCGCTCAAGCTCGACCCCGACCTGCTGGCGCGGCTGGCCCGGCACTTGGACGTCATCCTGGTGTCGGCGACCAACGGCAAGACGACGACGACGCGACTGATCGCTGAGGCGCTGCGGGCCAGTGGCCCGGTGGTCTCCAACGCGCTCGGCGCCAACATGCCGGCGGGCATCACCTCCGCGCTGGCCGGTGGCTCGGACGCCCGTTACGGCGTCATCGAGGTGGACGAGAAGTACCTCGCCGGCGTGGCACGCGATGTGACGCCGAAGGCCATAGCGCTGCTGAACCTCTCGCGCGACCAGCTCGACCGCGCCGCGGAGACCCGGATGCTGGCCGAGCACTGGCGCGAGGGCCTGGCCGGTTCCAAGGCCCTGATCATCGCCAACGCGGACGACCCGCTGATCGTCTGGGCGGCCTCGTCGTCCGCGAATGTGGTGTGGGTCGCGGCCGGGCAGGAGTGGAAGGACGACGCCTGGTCCTGCCCCTCGTGCGGTGGTGTGATGCAGCGGCCGGGCGAGGACTGGTTCTGCGCCGAGTGCGGATTCCGCCGTCCCACGCCCAGCTGGGCACTGTCCGGCGATCATGTTCTCGACCCGCACGGCAGCGCCTGGCCGATCAAGCTGCAATTGCCGGGGCGTGCCAACAAGGCGAACGCCACCACGTCCGCCGCGGTCGCCGCCGCCTTCGGGGTGCCGCCGCAGGTGGCCCTGGAGCGGATGTTCTCGGTGCAGGCGGTGGCCGGCCGCTACGACGTGGTCACCTTCATGGAGCGGGAGCTGCGGCTGCTGCTGGCGAAGAACCCGGCCGGCTGGCTGGAGACGTTCTCGCTGATCGACCCGCCGCCCACCCCCGTGATCATGTCGGTGAACGCCCGCGGCGCGGACGGCACGGACACCTCCTGGCTGTGGGACGTCGACTACACCCGGCTCGCCGGGCACCCGATCTTCGTACTCGGCGACCGCAAGCTGGACCTGGCGGTGCGCCTGGAGGTCGCGGGCCTGGACTTCCAGGTGTGCGAGAACCTCGAAGAGGCGGTGCAGCTGGCACCGCCCGGCCGCATCGAGGTCATCGCCAACTACACGGCCTTCCAGGACCTGCGCCGGCGCGTGGGCAACTGAGTGCGGTCCACCGACGTGAGGGACAAGGACGAGCGAGCATGAGTGACAACAGCCTGCGCCTGGTGTGGATCTACCCGGACCTGCTGAGCACGTACGGCGACCAGGGGAACGCCCTGGTGGTGGAGCGGCGGGCGCGCCAGCGCGGTCTGGACGTCCAGCGCCTGGACGTACGGTCCGACCAGCAGATTCCCACCTCCGGCGATATCTATCTGATCGGCGGCGGCGAGGACCGGCCGCAGCGGCTGGCGTCCGAGCGGCTGATCCGCGACGGCGGGCTGAGCCGCGCGGTCTCCAACGGCGCGATCGTCTTCTCGGTGTGCGCCGGCTACCAGATCCTGGGGCACGAGTTCATCAATGACCTCGGGGAGCGGCAGGAGGGCCTGGGGCTGCTCGACGTGGTCAGCACCCGCGGCGAGGCCGAGCGCTGTGTCGGCGACGTACTCGCCGATATCGACCCGCAGTTGGGGCTGCCGCCGCTGACCGGCTTCGAGAACCACCAGGGCGTGACGCACCTGGGCAAGACCGCCCGGCCGTTCGCCAAGGTGCGGTTCGGCAAGGGCAACGGCGTCGGCGACGGCTACGAGGGCGCATGGAACGACACCGTCTTCGGTACGTACATGCACGGGCCGGTGATGGCGCGCAATCCGCATATCGCCGATCTGCTGATCAAGCTGGCGCTGGATGTCAATGCGCTGCCTCCGGTGGAGGACCGCTGGTACGAGGCGTTGCGTCAGGAGCGGATCGCCGCGGCGACTCAGCCTGCTTAATACCACTTCGTCCCGGTTTCGAGCGGTTCGCCGTCGGCGACGTCCGCCCGAATTCCACCGTTTTCGTACGCCCGCAGTCCGCACTGCGGGCGTACGTGTTCCCGGCGGCCCTGCGCTTGTAGGGTGAGCGGGATCCAACCGGACGACGGGGTCCGGGCCCCCGGTTGAGTTGCAGAGGGTTTTTCGAGCAATGCGTATTGGTGTACTCACCTCCGGCGGCGACTGCCCCGGCTTGAACGCCGTCATCCGCTCCGTCGTCCATCGCGCCACCGCCGATCACGGCGATGAGGTGATCGGCTTCCGCGACGGCTGGAAGGGCCTGCTGGAGTGCGACTACCGCAAGCTCGACCTCGACGCCGTCGGCGGCATCCTGGCGCGCGGCGGCACCATCCTCGGGTCCTCGCGGGTGCAGCCCGCGCATCTGCGGGACGGCGTGGAGCGGGCCCGTGGCCATGTCGCCGAGCTGGGCCTGGACGCGATCATCCCGATCGGCGGCGAGGGCACGCTGAAGGCGGCGCGGCTGCTGTCGGACGCCGGGCTGCCGATCGTCGGCGTACCGAAGACCATCGACAACGACATCGCGGTCACGGACGTGACGTTCGGCTTCGACACCGCGGTGGGTGTGGCCACCGAGGCACTGGACCGGCTCAAGACCACCGCCGAGTCCCATCAGCGGGTGATGATCGTCGAGGTGATGGGGCGGCACACCGGCTGGATCGCGCTGCACTCGGGGATGGCGGCCGGTGCGCACGCGATCGTGGTGCCGGAGCGGCCCTTCGACATCGAGGAGCTGACCGCGCGGGTCGCCGAGCGGTTCGAGGCCGGCAAGAAGTTCGCGATCGTGGTCGTCGCCGAGGGCGCCAGGCCGCGCGAGGGCACCATGTCGTTCGACATCGGCAGCAAGGACATGTACGGCCATGAGCGGTTCGCCGGCGTCGCCCGGCAGCTCTCCGTGGAGCTGGAGGACCGCCTCGGCAAGGAGGCCCGGCCAGTGATACTCGGGCACGTCCAGCGCGGCGGCACCCCGACCGCGTACGACCGGGTGCTCGCCACCCGCTTCGGCTGGCACGCCGTCGAGGCCGCGCACCGCGGCGACTTCGGGATGATGACGGCACTGCGCGGCACCGACATCACGCTGGTGTCGCTGGCCGAGGCCGTGGAGACGCTCAAGACGGTGCCGGCGGAGCGCTACGACGAGGCCGAGTGCGTGCTGTGACCTGGGTGGCCTCAGTGCTTTAGCTCGTGCGGTACGAACCGCCCCCGGCCGATCCGCGTGCCGGGGGCGGTTCTAGTCTTGTCGCCGGAGCATTGGTACGAATCAGGAGCGAGCGGATGGATCACAGCGGGCACGGCATGGACGGCATGAACATGGATCTGCCGCCGTTCACGCTGGCGCGGGGCCTGGAGTTCGGTGGTGATCCGTTCTTTCTCGTCGGCTGCCTGCTGGGACTCGGGCTGTACGGCTGGGCGGTGATCCGGCTGCGGCGGCGCGGTGATGCCTGGCCGGTGGGCCGGACCGTGGCCTGGGCCGTGGGCGTACTGACGGTGGCACTGGTGATGTGCACCCGGATCAACGACTACGGCATGGCGATGTTCAGCGTGCACATGGTCCAGCACATGGTCATCAGCATGCTCTCGCCGATCCTGCTGCTGCTCGGGGCGCCGGTGACGCTGGCACTGCGCGCGCTGCCGACCGCCGGGCGCGGCCGCAAGGGACCGCGCGAACTGCTGGTGGCGCTGCTGCACAGCCGCTACATGCGGATCATCACGCATCCGGCGTTCACCATCCCGCTGTTCATCGCGAGTCTCTACGCGCTCTACTTCTCGCCGCTGTTCGACTTCCTGATGGAGTCCCGGGCCGGGCACATCGGGATGATGGTGCACTTCCTCGCGGTCGGCCTGGTGTTCTTCTGGCCGATCATGGGCGTCGACCCGGGCCCGCACCGGCCGGGCTATGTGATGCGGATGCTGGAGCTGTTCGCGGGCATGCCGTTCCACGCCTTCTTCGGTATCGCGCTGATGATGGCCACGGAACCGATGGTGGACACCTTCCTGCACCCGCCGTCCTCGCTCGGGATCGAGGCGCTGTCCGACCAGTCGGCCGCCGGCGGCATCGCCTGGGCCTTCAGTGAGATCCCGTCCGTGGTGGTGCTGATCGCCCTGGTCTTCCAGTGGTACAAGTCCGAGGAGCGTCAGTCGCAGCGCGCGGACCGGGCCGCCGATCGCGACGGCGACAAGGAACTGGCCGACTACAACGCCTATCTCGCCTCGCTCAACGCACGGGGGCAGTGACGGCGGGTCGCCACTCTGGCGGTACGGGCCGCGGCCGGGGACGATGGTCCCATGGCCGCGGCCCGTGGCATTGGTGTCCCGGGCCGCCGTGAGGAGGTTGCGGGTATGCCCGGATCTGCTAGGACGATGGCCGTGTGCACGGTGGGCGGACTGGTGGTGGCGACCGCCTACACCGTGGCGATGGGCGCCAATGGCTGGCTCTGGTTCTCCTGGGTGGTGCTGGCACTGGTGACGATCGGCGTGTTCGCGGCGCGGCCGGTCTGAGCCCGCCGGTGCGGGTGCGCCGCCTCAGAAGCGGAACAAGGGCCCGGTCGCGGAGTCCATCGTGCAGGCATTGGGGTACTCCTTGTGCCAGTTCACCACGACGCCGTGCCAGGTGCCGGTCGCGGTGGCGGTGACCGGGTCGAACTCCCTGGTGCAGGCCTGCGGCTCGCCGGGCAGTGCGTCCAGGTTCCCGCGCGCCCAGGTCAGCGCCTCGCAGGCGGCGGCCGCGTGCGGATGTCTGCCGTGGATGTCCGGGCAGCTGAGCCGCACCCCCCGGCTCCAGGTGTTGCCGGATCCGGACACGGTCAGCAGCAGGCCCTGATCGGCGACCGGCGGCTCGTCGGCGTGCGCCGAGCCGGTGGAGAGCGTGCCGAGCAAGGCCGCGGACAGGGCGGCGAGCGCGGACACGGACACGGTCAGGGTGGCAGGAATGGATCGGCGTCGACGGCTCACGGGCATCGATGTCTCCTGGGAAAGCTCGGTGGGATCGCCTGCGGGAGCCTGACAGCGACGCGTGGCGCCCGGCGGCCCCAGGCCACCTCGCCGGACCCCGGCGGACAAGCGGCCACGCCGTGAGGTCGCCCGTACGGACCTTCGATTGCCGCCCTGGAGACATCGGAGACAAGGGTGGCCGGCAGCGGAGGAGGCGACTCCGCTGCCGGCCACCGGACCGGGATCAGCCCACGCGCTCGATGCGGGCGCGGCGGATCAGGAACTTCCCCTCCTCACGTACCTGCTCGAATGCCGCGTTGTTGAGCAGGGCACAACTGCCCGACGTCGACGTCACGGAGACGGTCGTCGACTTGTTGTTGTCCAGGTTGGTCACCTTCAGTTTGGTCCCGGTGGGGAACTGGTTGCTGGATGCCGCCGGGGCGCCGCCCTCGCCGGAGAGGGTCACCGTCGATCCGGCGCAGACCACATCGCCGCCGGCGGCCGGCGGGGCCGCGGAGGCGGAGGCGTCATCGGAGGCGGAAGGATCCGCCGACCCGGGCGGAGCCTCCGAGGCGGGCGGGGCACTGGAGGCGGGCGGCTCACTGCCCGTCGGCGGAGCGCCCGCGGCGTCGCCCCCGCCTTCCCCACCCGAGCAGCCGGCGGCTTTCTGCTTGACCTGGATCTCCTTGATCACGGCTTGGCGGTTGGCGATCCGCGCCGCTGACTGGGCGTCCGGCTTCGCCTGCTGGTCGGCGATGAACTTCTCGTTGTTGCTCAGGGCGGTGGCCAGTCCGTCGCACGCCACGGATGCCTGGCTGGTGCCCGTGGTGGCGATGGCGATGCCGCCGACCATCGCGGCGGCGCTCACGCAGATGAGGATCTTCTGACGCCGGCCGACTCTCTTCTTCCGGGACATCTCTGACTCCTGTCCTCGGCCCGGACCCTGGGTCCAGGCTCGTTCGTCGGGCAATACGGCGAGTCAACCGGCCTGTGCTCAAGGCGAGTTGAAAGTTGTCCGGGGATGCCAAAGTGGATACCGGACGGAAACACTGGCCTGCGATGATGTCCCGGTGCGCGTGCTGATGCCGGTCCCCGACCGCGATTTCGATGTCACCGAAGTGGCTGTGCCCTGGCGGCTGCTCACCGACGCCGGCCATCAGGTCGTCTTCGCCACCGAACGGGCCGGCACCCGGCCCGCATGCGATCCGCGGCTGCTGACCGGTGTCCTGTTCGGACAGCTCGGCGCCGCGGAAGAACCCCGGCGTTTCTACGAAGCACTCGCCCGGAGCGAGGAGTTCAGCGCGACCGTCGGCTGGGCGGAGCTGGCCCCGGAGGAGTACGACGGGCTGATTCTCCCGGGCGGGCATGCCCCGGGGATGCGGCAGTACCTGGGCTCGGAGGTGCTGCAGCAGCAGATCAGCAGGTTCTGGGCGCTGGACCGGCCGGTCGGGGCGATCTGCCACGGCGTGCTGGTGGCGGCGCGGGCACGGGAGGCGTCCACCGGCCGCAGCCTGCTGGCGGACCGGCGGACGACCTGTCTGCCCAAGTACATGGAGCGCTCGGCCTATCTGGCCACCGCATGGCGGCTCGGCCGCTACTACCGTACGTATCCGGCGTATGTGGAGGACGAGGTCAGGGCCGCGTTGGGCGGCCCGGACGCCCGCTTCGAGCGGGGGCCGAGGGTCCTGGCCGCGCGGGGCACCGCGACCGACGACTCCGCCGCGTTCGTCGTGCAGGACGGCCGCTATCTCTCGGCGCGCTGGCCGGGCGATGCCTATCTCTTCGGACGCCGGTTCCGTGCCCTCCTGGAAGCCGCGTAGCGCTGACGGGACAGTGGCGCCCCGGCCATGATCCCTCGGGCCGGCCCTACGTATCGCCCCGCCGGATCAGCCGGCCCCCCGCTGTCAGCACCTCCTCGGCCCGCTCCGGCGGAAGGGCTTCCTGGAGGAACGAGACGGCCCGGCACAGCTGTTGACCGCTCTGGTAGGGGAAGTCGGTGCCGAGCAGCAGCCGGTCGGCGCCGTAGGACTCGGCGGCGGCACGCACGGCGGGTACATGGCCGTGGGCGACCGAGTCGTACCACATGCGGCGGGCCGCCTCGGTGGGCTTCTCGACGACGTCCGGGGCCTCCCAGGGGAGGTGGTCGTCGGCGCGGGGCAGCAGCATCGGCAGGGCGCCGCCGAGATGGGAGTGGATGATCCGCAGGCGGGGAAAGCGGCGGGGGATCCCTTCCAGGATGAGGTGCATCGCGCAGATGGTGTCCTCCGTCGGCGCGCCGACCATCCAGCGCATCCGGTGGGCGGCGATCAGGGGTGATCCGGCGTCATGGCCGGAGGGGTGCAGGGACAGCACGCCGCCACGCCGGTCGAGTTCCTCGAAGAGCGCGGTGAAGGCGGGGTCGCCGAGGCTGCGGCCGAGGACGTCGGTGGTGACGCCGACGCCCACCATGCCGAGTGCGCCGAGCGCGCGGGCCAGTTCCTCCAGGGACGGGTCCAGGTGGGGTAGCGGGAGCGCGGCGAACGCGGAGAAACGGGCGGGCCAGTCGCGGACCAGGCCGGCGAGGTGGTCATTGGCGTGCCGGGCGGCCGTGACCGCCTGGCCGGCGTCCGCGAAGTACGGGCCCTGGGGCGACACGGACAAGATCTGGTGGTCGATTCCGGCCGCGTCGTTCATCGCGAACCGGGCGTCCAGCTCCTGAGTGCTGTCCCCGGCCCCCAGGCCGCGGTGCGCGGCGGCGTCCCGGCGTCCGTAGGACTCCAGGAGCTGGAGGTAGGCCTCGCTCCACACGTGGGCGTGCACATCGGTCCGCATCCTTTTCAGCTTCCCGCCGGGCCCCTGGCGTGTCTACCGGGGCCGTACGGCGGGAAGGTCAGCGTTCCGCCGTCATCCGCCGTCCTGGGTCCGTCCACGCAGTGAGGCGGTGATGTCCTCCAGGCTCCGGCCCTTGGTCTCCGGCAGCCGGCGGTGGAGGTAGAGCACACCGAGGAGGCCGAAGGCCGCGTAGAGCCAGAACAGACCGGTCGGGGTCAGGGCGTTGATGGTGGTGAGGACGGTGAGGGAGATGACGAAGTCCAGCCCCCAGTGCGTCATATTGCCGAACGAGGCGGCCTTGCCGCGGATCGCGGTGGGGAAGATTTCGCTGTTGATGAGCCAGATCGCCAGACCCAGGCTGGGCGCGAACGCACCGATGTACAGGCAGAGGGCGGCCACCAGGAGCCCGCTGGAGGCGGGTTGCCCGCCGTTGCCGAGGTAGAGCGCGCCGAGCAGGACCAGCGCCAGCACGACGACACCGGTGCCACCGAGCAGCAGGGGGCGACGGCCCACGCGGTCGACGAGGAGGAGGGCGACGGCGGTGAGGACCATGTTGACCAGGCCGATGCCCAGCGAGGACAGGATCGCCGCGGAGCTGGCGAAACCGGCCTGCTTGAGCATGGTGGGTGCGTAATAGATGACCGCGTTGACCCCGACGAGCTGGTTGGTGGCCGCGACGACCACGCCGAGCAGCACCGCGGGCCGCATCGCCGGGCGCAGCAGATCGCGGTAGCCGAAGGTCGCCTCCCGGGCGGCAAGGGACTGGATCTCGCGGATCTCGCCGTCCGCCTCCTCGGCGGTGCGGGTCCGGCGCAGCACCTGGCGCGCCTCCTCCGCCCGGCCGTGGGTGAGCAGCCAGCGCGGGCTCTCGGACAGCCGCAGCACTCCGGCGAACATGGCGAGCGAGGGTACGCAGCCCAGGCCGAGCATCCATCGCCATCCGTGCTGGTCGTCGAAGCCGTAACCGACCAGGTAGGAGACGAAGATACCGACGGTGATCATCAGCTGGTTGAGCGAGACCAGGCGCCCGCGGCTCTCCTTCGGGGCGATCTCGGCGATATACGCGGGCACGGTGAGGGACGCCGTACCGATGGCCAGGCCCAGGACGAAGCGGGCGGCGATCAGCACGGTGTCGTCGGGGGCGGCGGCCGAGCCGAGCGCGCCCACGGTGAAGACCGCGGCGGCGGCGAGCAGGGTGCGGCGGCGGCCCACGGCGTCGGTGACCGCGCCGCTGACGAGGACCCCGACGATGGCGCCGAGCAGCAGCGCCGCCACGGTCACCTGCTGCATACCGGAGCTCAGACCGAACTCGGGGGCGAGGTAGAGCAGGGCCGAGGAGATGATCCCGGTGTCGTAGCCGAACAGGAAGCCGCCGAGTGCGGCGACGGCGGAGGCGCCGAGGACGGCGGTGCGGGCGTTGCCGCGGGGCGGTGCGTCGGGATCGGGCGACGAGACGGTGTCGGTGCGGGACAACGAGGGCTCCTTCGAAGGGGCTGACGTGGTCGGGCGGGTGCGGTCGTGGCGGTGCCCCGCCGCCCCGTTCGTGCGTCGGCCGGAACGGGGCGGCGGTGCCGGCGCCGCGTCGGGCCGCGGCGGGAGGCGGCGGTCACGGACGCGGTCGGCACACGACGTCGGGTGCCGGGCATCCGGTCGGGAAACGACCGCACACGGTTGGGCATCGTGGTCCCTCGGGAGATTTCGCGCAAGCGTTTGCGCAAGCGCTTGTCCTAACGGATCAGTAACGTACGATCCCGGGTACGGGTAGGCCGAAGAGGAGGCGCGCATGGCGACCATGGCCGACGTGGCACGTCAGGCCGGGGTGTCGGTCTCGACCGTGTCCCATGTCATCAACGGAACGCGGTTCGTGAAGGACGAGACCCGCGAGCAGGTGCTGGAGGCCATGCGCAGCTCGGGCTACATCCCGAACACCATCGCCCGCTCGCTGGTGACGGCGAGCACCCGGACCATCGGTCTCGCGGTCTCGGCGGTCACCAATTTCCACTTCGCCGACATGGTCTCGGCCATCGACGCCACCGCGCGCGCCGCCGGCTACACCCTGCTGATAGCCGATACCCACGACGATCCCGCGGAGGAGCTGCGGGTGGTGCAGAACCTGCACCAGCGCCGCGTCGACGGGCTGCTGCTGGCGACCGCGGCCGGCGCCCGGGGTGCGGCGCTGCGCTATCTCAAGGACACCGGACTGCCGACCGTCCTCATCGACCGCTGCGCCTCGACCTCGTTCGACCAGATCGGCACCGCCAACGTCGAGTCCACCGCCCGTCTGGTGGACCACCTCGCCGACCTGGGGCACACCCGTATCGGCATGATCGCCGGCCGCCGTGGCGTACGCACCAGCTCCGAGCGGGTCCGCGGCTGGCAGCGCGGCATGGCCCGCCAAGGTCTCGACGTGGCACAGGAGTTGGTCGTCTCCGGGCACTCGCACGCGTACACCGCCCAGCAGGCCACCGAGCGGCTGCTGTCCGGCGAGCGCCCGCCGAGCGCGCTGGTGGTCGGCAACAACCACATGACGCTCGGTGTGCTGCGCGCCCTGTCCCGGAAGAGCGTCAAGGTGCCGCAGGACCTCGCCCTGTGCGTCTTCGACGACTTCGAGTGGGCCGATCTGCTGCAGCCCCAGCTCACCGCGATCGCCCAGCCGGTCGAGGAGATCGGCGCCCGGTCCGTGCGGATGCTCATCGACCGGCTCGCCGACCCGGACGGGGCGAAGCGGACCGTCCTGCTCGAACCCACGCTGGTGCACCGGACGTCCTGCGGCTGTCCGCCGGGAGGGCCACGCGCCGACTGAGCTACGTCTGGACATCGGCGAGCCTGCACTCCTACAGTCACCCCCGGACGTTTCCGGGAAACGGGAACGTCCGCCATCCGGCCGTGATCGTCGGCAGCGGCCGCTGTCTCACCGCCTGTCCCAGCCATCCGGTTCGTCGGGAGCCGTTGACGCGGGCGGGCCTCAACCGGCAGGCACCCGGCCCGAGTTGGCCGTGCCGCCCTACTGGAGGCATCCCATGCCCGACACCCCGTACTTCAGCCGACGCGGCATCCTGACGACCGGCCTGGGCCTGGCCGGTGCCGGGGCCCTGGGAACGTGGTCCACCGCTCCGGCAGCCGCGCTCCCGGCCGCTCCGTACTCCGCGGGGCAGTGCGAGCCCTACCGCCCTCGGGTCCACTTCACGCCGGCCCGCAACTGGATGAACGACCCCAACGGCCTGATCCACCACCGCGGCAGGTACCACCTGTTCTTCCAGTACAACCCGTCCGGCAACACCTGGGGCAACATGTCCTGGGGCCACGCCGTCAGCAGCGATCTCGTCCACTGGGAGGAGCTCCCGGTCGCCCTCCCCCAGGACGAGCAGGAGATGGTGTTCTCCGGCAGCGTGGTGTGCGACCGCCACAACACCAGCGGGCTGGGGACGACGGCGGCGCCGCCGCTCGTCGCCGTCTACACGAGCATGGTCAAGGACACCGGCGGCCAGCGGCAGTCGCTCGCCTTCAGCACCGACGACGGCACGACCTGGACGAAGTACTCCGGCAACCCCGTCCTCGACATCGGCTCGGACAACTTCCGCGACCCCAAGGTCTTCTGGCACGCCCCCACCGGACAATGGGTGATGGCCGTGGCGCTGGCCGCCGAGCACCGGATCCGCTTCTACGGCTCCCCGGACCTGCGGCGCTGGACGCACCTGAGCGATTTCGGCCCGAGCGGGGCGACCGGCGGGGTGTGGGAGTGTCCCGATCTGTTCCCGCTGGCGGTCGACGGCGATCCGCTGCACACCAGGTGGGTCCTGGTCGTCAACCTCAACCCCGGTGGCCCGGCGGGCGGTTCGGGCGCGCAGTACTTCATCGGTGACTTCGACGGTCACCGCTTCACCGCCGATCCCCGGCAGCCGGCGCGCTGGCTGGACCACGGCGCCGACGCCTATGCGGCCGCCACCTACAACGACGCCCCCGACGGCCGCCGGATCATGATTGCCTGGATGAACAACTGGCTGTACGGGGAGAAGATCCCCACCAGCCCGTGGCGCAGCGCCATGACCTTCCCGCGCGAACTGGGCCTGCGCGCTACCGCGGACGGCGGTACGGTTCTCGTACAGCGTCCGGTCGGCGAAGTACGCGGTCTGCGCGGCCGTCCACTCGCACAGATCGCGAACCGGCCGGTCGAGCCGGGCGCGACGCGGCTGCTGCGGGACACCGGACAGTCGTACGAGATCGAGGCCGAGCTGAGGCCGGACGGGGCCCGGCGCTTCGGTCTGGACGTGCGCGCCGGGGCCGGCCACCGTACCCGGATCGGTTATGACACCCGCAGCGGGGAGCTGTTCCTCGACCGGACCGCCGCGGGCGAGGGGGACTTCGCAGCGGAGTTCCCCGCCGTGCACCGCGCGCCCGTCGGCCTCACCGGCGGCGGACTGCGGCTGCGGCTGCTCGTGGATGCCTCGTCGGTGGAGGTGTTCGCCGACGGCGGGGCGAGGTGCCTGACCGACCAGATATTCCCCGGCCCGGCCGACACCGGGCTGGAGGTGTTCGCCGAGGGCGGCGGCGCTCATCTGACCCGTCTCACCGTGTGGCCGCTGGGCACCGGAAAAGAGTCAGCCTCGATCCGGCCGAAGGTGGTTACCCGCGACGGCACTTGCCCATAGACTCACTGGCCGTCTCCGGGAGCCCCTTGTGACCTGGAACGATGGAGCCGCCCAGGCGAGCCGACGGAATGGGGAGCTGTCCTGTGCTCTACCAGGTGCTGAAGTACCTGCTTCTCGGGCCGTTGTTGCGGCTGGTGTTCCGGCCGCGGATCGAGGGGCTCGATCATGTGCCGGAAGAGGGCGCGGCGATCATCGCGGGCAATCATCTGTCGTTCTCCGATCACTTTGTGATGCCGGCGATCGTGCCGCGCCGGGTGACGTTCCTGGCCAAGGCCGAATACTTCACCGGGCCCGGTCTGAAGGGTCGGCTGACCGCGGCCTTCTTCCGGGGGGTCGGGCAGATTCCGGTGGACCGGTCCGGAGGCCATGCCTCGCAGGCGGCGATCTCCTCGGGGCTCTCCGTCCTGCGCAAGGGCCGGCTGCTGGGCATCTATCCGGAGGGCACCCGCTCGCACGACGGCCGGCTCTACAAGGGGCGTACCGGCGTCGCCTCGATGGCCATCAAAGCGGGGGTGCCGGTGGTGCCGTGCGCGATGATCGGCACGTTCGAGGCACAGCCGACGGGCCGGCGGCTGCCGCGCATCATGCGGATCACCATCCGCTTCGGCACGCCGCTGGACTTCTCGCGGTATGCGGGGCTGGAGGACGAACGCGCCGCCCTGCGCGCCGTCACCGACGAGATCATGTACGCCATCCTCACCCTGTCCGGCCAGGAGTACGTCGACACCTATGCCGGCGAGGCCAAGGCCGCGGCGCAGGCACAGGCGCGGGCGCACGGACGGCGTGGGCACGGGAAGGGGCCCGCGGGCTGACGGTCGGCCGGATCTCTCTCCCGGCGCTCTCCTTGCGCCGTGGGCGAACCGTCTGCCGCGGCCCGCTGACGGTCCGTAGGGTCCGGTCATGACCTCAGGCAGCGCAGTGGTGATCGGGGCGAGCGGACAGATCGGGCGAGCGGCGGTGCGGGCCCTGGCGCGGGACGGCTGGGAGGTGCGGGCCGCGTCCCGGCGCGGCGGGCGCGATGACTCCTGGCCCGAGCAGGTCCGCCCGGTGGCGGTGGACCGGGAGGACGACGCTGCGTTGGCCGGGCTGATCGGCGAGGGCTGTGACGTGCTGCTGGACTGTGTGGCGTACGGGGCCGCGCACGCACAGCAGTTGACCGCGCTGGCGGACCGGATCGGTTCGGCGGTGGTGATCTCCAGCGGCGCGGTGTACGAGGACGACCGCGGGCGCAGTTTCGCCACCCAGGGCGAACCGGACGGCTTCCCGGCCTATCCGTTGCCCCTCCCGGAGTCCCAGCCGACCGTCCCGCCCGGCGACGAGAACTACAGCACCCGGAAGATCGCCCTGGAGCGGGCGCTGCTGGCGCAGGGCGACCGGCTGCCGGTGACCCTGCTGCGGGCCGGCGCCATTCACGGGCCGTACAGTCCGCTGCCCCGTGAGCTGTACTTCGTCAAGCGGGTGCTGGACGGGCGCCGGGTGCGGGTGCTTGCGTACGGCGGAAGCAGCCGATTCCATCCGGTGCATGTGGCCAACCTCGCCGAGCTGATCCGGCTGGCGGCCCTCCGACCGGGCTCGCGGGTGCTGAACGCGGGGGATCCGCAGGCGCCGACGGTCGCCGGCATCTCGGCGGCGGTGGACGCCGCGATGGGCGCGCCGGAGAGCGAGATCGTGAGGATGGACGGCGCCGCGCCGTCGTCCGGTGTCGGCGAGACGCCGTGGTCGACCGCGCACCCCATCGTCTACGACATGGCGGCGGCGGAGCGCGAGTTGGGCTATCACGCGGTGACGACGTACGAGGAGTCGCTGCCGGAGACGGTGCAATGGCTGACCGACCGGGTCAAGGGGCGGGACTGGTGGGAGGTGTTCCCGACGATGGCCGGCATCTACCCGGACGAGAAGCTGTTCGGGTATGCGGCCGAGGACCAGTGGCTGGCGGGGCGGGGTCGGCAGGGCTGAGGACGGCGGCGGGCAGGCGGCGGGTATCGAAATGCGATCGCGGGGCGCGCCGTCGGCCCGTAACTTGATCGCTATGAAGGATCGGATACGGGGGTGCCGACGATGAGCGCCCGGCTGCGTGGCATGGCACAGGAAACCGAACGGATCGTCGTGGCGGGCGCATACCGCGCACCGAGCGGACGGCTGGTGGAGATCGCGGCGGCGGTCGGACGGGCCCGGTCCGGGACCCGGCTGTACGGACCGGAGCCGGTTCCCGTGGAGGCACCGTCGCCGGGGGTGCGCACGGCGTTCGAAGTGACGGGGGAAGGCAGCCTCACGGCGGGGCGGCGACTGGCCGAGGCGGGCGGGGGGCCGCTCGCCGTGCTGAATTTCGCCTCCGCGCGCAACCCCGGCGGCGGGTATCTCAACGGTGCGCAGGCCCAGGAGGAGGCGCTGTGCCGGGGGTCGGCGCTCTACACCTGTGTGCGCGAGGCCCCGGACTTCTATGCCACACACCGGGCCGAGCCGAGCCCGTTCTACAGCGACCGGGTCATCCTCTCCCCCGGTGTGCCGGTGTTCCGCGACGACCGTGGCACTTTGCTCGACATGCCGTACGAGGCGGGCTTTCTGACGGCCGCCGCGCCGAATGCGGGGGTGATCGCGCGGCAGCGGCCGGCCGAGACGGGCCGGGTGGCGGCGGCACTGGTGGTGCGTGCGGAACGGGTGCTGGAGGTCGCGGCGGCCGGCGGGCACCGTCAGCTGGTGCTCGGCGCATGGGGCTGCGGGGTGTTCCGTAATGAACCGGCCCAGGTGGCAGGGGCGTTCGCGTCCGCGCTGCGGGACGGCGGCCGTTTCACCGGCTGGTTCGACCGTATTGTGTTCGCCGTGCTGGACCGTCGGGCGGACTCCCCCACCAGGGCCGCTTTCTCCGAGGCGTTTCCGGCCTGAGCAGCAAGAGCGGGAGTGCGGATCACGATGACCGAACACGAGACATACACCAAGCTGATCGGCCTGCTGGACGAGCGCGGGGCGCGCTACCGGATCCATGAGCATGCCGAGGAGGGGGCGACGGAGGCGGTCAGCGCGCTGCGCGGGAACGCCGTCGAGCAGGCCGCCAAGTGCATCGTGGTGATGGTCAAGCTGGGCAAGAAGACCAAGCGCTATGTGCTGGCGGTCGTGCCGGGTGACCGGCGGGTGGATCTGGGGGCGGTGAAGGCCCTGCTGGGCGGCTCGTACGCCGGGTTCGCCACGCCAGAGGTCGCGGAACGGCTGGCGGGCAGTGTCAGCGGGACGATCCTGCCGTTCTCCTTCGACGAGGAGCTGGCCTTGGTCGTCGATCCGGCGCTGCTGGAGCAGCCGGAGATCTTCTTCAATGCGGCCCGGCTGGATCGCTCGCTGGCGCTGGTCACGGCGGATTATGTGGCGATCGCGGAGCCGCGGGTCGAGGCGATCGCGGGCTGACGACGACAGGGGCGGCCGGGAGGATTCCCGGCCGCCCCTGCGTGCCGTCATGTCATGCCGGCGCTTTTCCTGCCGTCACTAGGGGGCGCCCGGAAGGTCGGAGGCACCCTTGGCGGCGGCCTTCGCCGTCGACTTGCTCGGCTGGGGCGTGGCGTGCGGAGCGCAGGTCACGTCCTTGGCGTCGGTCTTCCCTTCCAGGAAGTACGCGTCGACCCGGTCGTTGATGCAGGGGTTGACCAGACCGGTGACGCCGTGCGATCCGGCGTCCCGCTCGGTGATCAGACGCGAGCCCTTGAAGCGGTGGTGCAGCTCGACCGCGCCGCCGTACGGCGTGGCCGCGTCCCGGGTGCTCTGCACGATCAGGACGTTCGGCAGACCCTTGCCGGTCTTGACGTCGACCGGTCGCTGCTGCTTGACCGGCCAGGTGGCGCAGGGCAGGTTCATCCAGGCGTTGGACCAGGTCATGAACGGTGCCTGCTGGTGGATGCGGGTGTTGTCGCGGTCCCACTTCTTCCAGCTGGTGGGCCACTTGGCGTCGGTGCACTCGACGGCCGTGTAGACGGCGTTGCCGTTCTCCGCGGAGATGTTGCCGGCCAGGTCCAGGAGGTTCGGACCGGCGTTCTCCACCAGCGGTTTGGTGTTACCGGAGAGGTACGCACTCCAGACCTCGGCGACCGGGGCCCACATGGAGTCGTAGTACGGCGCGTTCTGGAAGAAGCCGGTGAGCTCAGCGGGGCCGACGACGCCGCTGATGGGGTTCTTCTTGGCGGTCGCCCGCAGCTTCTCCCACGCCGCCTGCACCTTCTCGGGGGTGGCGCCGATGTGGTACGTGGCGTCGTTCTTGGCGACCCACTTCTTCCAGTCGCCCCAACGGGTCTCGAAGGCGATGTCCTGGTCGAGGTTGGCCTGGTACCAGATCTTCTCCCGGGCCGGGTCGACGACGCTGTCGACGAGCATCCGGCGGACGTGGTTCGGGAAGAGCGTCCCGTAGACGGCGCCCAGGTAGGTGCCGTAGGAAACGCCCAGGTAGTTGAGCTTCTTCTCACCGAGCGCGGCACGGATCACGTCGAGGTCGCGCACGGTGTTCTTGGTCGTCATGTACGGCAGGAGGCCGCCGCTGCGCTCGGCGCAGCCGTCGGCGTACTCCTTGGCGAGCTTGCGCTGGGCGAGCTTGTCGGCCTCGCTGCCCGGCACCGGGTCGGCCTTGGGCGCCTTGACGAACTCCTGCGGGTTCATGCAGGAGATCGGCGCGGAGTGGCCCACGCCCCGGGGGTCAAAACCGACGAAGTCGTACGCCTTCGCGGTCTTGGCCCACAGGGGGCTCTTGGTGGTGATGCGGGCCGGGAACTTCATGCCCGAACCGCCGGGGCCGCCGGGGTTGTAGACGAGGGCGCCCTGGCGCTCCTTCTTGCTGCCGGTGCTGACGGCCCGGTCCACGGCGATCTTGATCGTACGGCCGTTGGGCCGGGCGTAGTTGACCGGGACGGTGACATAGCCGCACTGGATGGGCGACTTGAAGCCCCAGTCGGCGGGACAGTCCTGCCAGTCGATGCCCTTCTTGGCCGCACGCGCGGCGGCGGTCGCCACACCGCGTGCTTCGGCTGATCCGCCCTGATGCTTTTCGCCCGCACTGGCGGGCGTGGCGGATATCGCTCCGGCGAGGAGCGCACCGGTCACCAGAGTGCCTGCGGCGCCGAGCGCTGCTGTTTTTCTCACGTGGTTGATTCCCCCTGCATGGTGTGTGCCACTCGTGGCGGCGTTGATCACGGGCTTACGGAGGGATCCTGACGGGTGGCGTCGCCGCTTGAACAGGTTTGACCCACACTTCTTTACCAACCTGTAGGTTTCCGGCCGCGCCGGCTTCGGCCCGTCGAAGTGCGGAAGTCCGCTCAGCCGTGGAGTGCGGGGGGCTTCGCCGTGGAGTTCGGCGGTTGCCTCGCGGGCAGATCGGCGGCGCGTACGCAGGCCCCGTCGCACCGCCGCTGCACCGCTGCACCGCTGCACCGCTGCACCGCCGTCGAACGGCCGGAGAGCGCAGCGGAACCTCACCATTCCGGCCAATGCCATCGGCCAGTGGTACGCGATCCCACGTCGCACCCACCACACCCATGGGACCCTCAACTTGGGCCCCATGGAGCACAGTTGGCCGGCCAACCGAACTGCTCTTGCCAGGTCGGGCCGTTCAGCGGGGAGTTGTCCACCCCGGGTGACCTGCTGGAGTGCGGCGCGGCGCAATGGCTCCCGGAGGGGCGCGCAGGGGCGAGAATACGTCAATTGCCGTAGACCTGCCCATCGGGCATGTGCCAGCCGCACACCTTCAGTAACCTTCCGTGAAGGCTCTCCCACTCACCGCCACACGGGAGGGCTTCGGCGTTTTCACGCCGCGTCCGAGCCGTCGCGAAGGAGATCCGAAGTGCCGGGTATCGATCAGGTGTTGTCCCAAGCGATGGGGATTCCCGGCGTTCGGTGCGCCGGACTGATCGACTGGACCAGTGGTCTGACGCTCGGCACGGCGGGGCAGGCGCCGCACGGCGATCACGACGCGGCCGCCGCGGACACCGCCGACGTGGTGCAGGCCGTGGCGCGCAACGCCACCTTCGACACCGCCGGCGCCGCCGGCTCGGACCTCGAAGACCTCATCATCACGGCTGCGGGCAGCTACCACCTCATCCGTTTTGTGCACACGGCCTTCGACAGCCAGACCTATCTCCACCTCTGGCTGGACCGCACGCAGGCCAATCTCGCCGTCGCCCGGCTACGGCTGCGCGATCTGACGGCGGAGCTGGTCGCGTCCTGACGGCCGCCTCCGCCACACCGCACGAACGGTAAGGGAACCAGCCATGGGCCTGCCCATATCTCCGCCCCCGCCCGCCCCGGCCGACCTGCTCGACCGGTGCGCCGCCGAACGCGTCACCGGCACCCTCAGCGGACCGCACGGCTGCTTCTACCTTCTCGACGGTGCGGTCTACTGCATCGAGGGCACCGCCGCCCCCGGGCTCGACCTGCGTCTCACGGCGTCCGGGAAAGTGCCACCGCAGGGCTGGCAGTACGCCGCCGAAACGGCGGGACCGGGGAGAAGCGGCGGGCAATTCCTGGTCAGCAAGGGGTGGTTGACGCAGAGCGAACTGGAGATATGCCATCTCGCCGCGCTGCTCGACGCCGCGTTCTTCGCCCTGCCGCTGACACCCGAGACCACGTCCTTCACACCCGGGACCGGGCACTGGCTCGGGGTCATACGCCCCGTCAGCGCCACCGCCCTCCAACAGGCGACGGCCCGTCGCCGGCTGCAGCTCGACCGGCTGCGCCCCTGGGCGGCGGTCGACTCCTCCCCCGTCGTTCCCGTCCGCCCGCGCACCCCGGCTCCCACCACGAGCCGCCAACGGCGGCTGCTCGACCGCGCCGACGGCCGGCACACGCCTCATGAACTGGCCCGGGCGCTGGGCCAGTCCGCGTTCGGCACGCTGCTCGACATCCGCCGCCTCGCCGCCGCCGGCCTCGTCCATCTCCCCCGGGCGCCGGCACCCCTCCCCCGGGCGCCGGCACCCCTCCCCCGGCGGCGGCCCGGCGCCTGTCTGACCGGTCCCGCCCCCGTCGCCGAAGGAGGCCCCGCCGCGATCTGGCAACTACCGGTACCGGAGGTCCTCGATACCGCCGATCCGGATATTGCCCTCCTTGTCCGACTGCGTACGGCGTTGGAGGAAACCCTGTGAGCCCCTGCGCACGAAGACCGTGCATCCCATGAGGCGCGTCATCAGAAGGCACGCCGTGAAAAGGAGACTGATGACGATCGAACCCCGGATACGGGAGGAATTGCATACGCTGCGCGATCAAGTGCGCCACCTCCAGGGCGGGATGGTGGCGAGCGTGGACGGCATGGTGATCGCCCATGATCTGCCGGATATCGAGCCGGACGGGCTGGCCGCCCTCACCGCCGCGGCGATCGGTGTCGCCAAACGACTCACCGATGCGACCGGTCAGGGTGCCTTCGAGGAATCCCTGACGCGCGGCGCGGAGGGCTATATCGCGGCCTATTCGGCCGGACGCCGGGCGGTCCTGACCGCCGTGGCAAGCCCGGACACCAATGTGGGACGGCTTCACCTGCAGGCCAGAAGGGCCGCGGCGCGGATCGGCGCCCTCGTGGACACACCGCCCCACCGGTAGGGGAACTCCCCCCACGCACCCGCAAGAACGCACCACCCCAAAAGCCGGAAACCCGGAAGCCCGAAACCGGAAACCCGGAAATACCGTCAAGGAATCGAAAGGTCTGAACCCCTCATGGCTCAACTGGAAACCGCTCTCGCCGACGCGATGTCGACCATCGAGGGCGCGGTCGGCGTCGCCCTGGTCGACTACACCAGCGGTATGGCCCTGGCCACCCTGGGCGACAAGCAGGCTCTGGACCTCAATGTCGCGGCGGCCGGCAATACCGATGTCGTACGCGCGAAGATGCGCACTATGGAGATGCTGGAACTCCAGGGCGCCATCGAGGACATGCTCATCACCCTGACCTCGCAATACCACATCATCCGTCCGGTGACGGGCAAGAACGGCAGCGGCCTTTTCCTCTATCTGGTGCTGGACCGCAAGCGCGCCAATCTTGCGCTGGCGCGCCTGCGCCTCGCCCGGTTGGAGGGCGATCTGGAGGTATGAGGCGGCGCGGCCGCCGTCACTCGGCGGCCGCGCTCAGGGCGGCCTCGTCCAGGAGGCGCCGCAGCCGGAGCGCGTCCGGGGCCACGGCCGTGGCCAGGGCCCCGGGACCCGCAAGCGGTGCCAGGACGCCCCGTCCCGCGCCGTCGTCGGACCGCTCGGCCGCCGCACCGCCGAGCAGCCGCACCTCGGCCGGCCGCTCGTCGAACTCGGGCCCCACGACGAGGAGTTGGCCGAGGGCGCGGTGCCCGTCCAGGACGGCGGAGGTGTCCCAGCCGGGGGCGCCGGGCCCGTACGCCGTCTCCTGGTCGAGCAGGGTCCGCCCGGCCCGGCGCACGGTGAGCCGGCTGCGCAGGGCTCCGGTCCCCTCACCGCTGCGTCCAAGAACCTGTTCCTCGCGGAGTACCAGGCGTGCGGTGGGGGCCAGTTCGACGGTGGTGGTCATCCGCAGGTCACTGCCCGCCGCGGAGATCAGCGGTTCGGGCAGCCAGTCGAGCCGCGCGCCGTCGCCCACCGTCAACCACACGTCGTAGCGGGCGTGTTCCCCCGTACGGCCGGGCAGCGCGACGGTCGCGGCGGCGGCCGTGAGGTGCAGCGCGCTGCCCGCCTCGGCGGTGGCTTCGATGGCCAGCCGGTCGCCGCCGAGCGGGGCACTCATGGCGCCCACGACACAGACCCGGGCCTGATTGCCGTGCCCGCGGATACGGCGCAGCGCGAACGGGCCGTCGCCGTCGAGGACGGGCAGCCGGGTGGTGCCGTGCGGTGCGTCGGCCCGCGCGACGATGCGGGCGGTGGCGCACAGCCCGGCGGCGGCGCGGGCCGTCGCCGGTGTGGGGGGCGCGAGGGTCATGCCGGGCCCGCGGTCCAGTCGGCCAGCCGTCCGCGGACCCAGTCCGTCACCGGGCGGACGCCGTACTCCGACTTCAGGGCGGTGAAGGCGACCGGCAGCTCGCCGCGCTGTGCCTTGGCGTCGCGGGCCATGCCTTCCAGATCGACGCCGACGTGGGGCGCGAGGTCGGTCTTGTTGATGACGAGCAGGTCGGAGGTGGTGACACCGGGGCCGCCCTTGCGCGGGATGTCGTCTCCGCCGGCGACGTCGATCACAAAGATCTGGGCGTCGACCAGGCCCTTGGAGAAGGTCGCGGTGAGGTTGTCACCGCCGGATTCGACCAGGACGAGATCGAGCGGGCCGACCGCCTCCTCCAGGTCCTCGACGGCTTCGAGATTGGCGGAGATGTCGTCGCGGATGGCGGTGTGCGGGCAGGCCCCGGTCTCGACTGCGGCGATCCGCTCGGCGGGCAGCACGGCCTCACGGAGCAGGAATTCGGCGTCCTCGCGGGTGTAGATGTCGTTGGTGACCACGGCGATGGACAGCTCGTCGCGCAGCGCGCGGCACAGTGCGGCGACGGTGGCGGTCTTGCCGGTGCCGACCGGGCCGCCGAGGCCGATGCGCAGGGCGCGGCGGGCGCCGTCGGGGCGTACCGGGTCGGCGGCGCTGTAGGTGTGGCGCTGGGGGAAGGTGTCCTGGTGGTCGAGGTGCATGGTCACTCCGGTGGTGGGGGACGCGGCGGGCGGCGCGGGTCCGTCCGGCGGGTCGGCAGGGTCAGGACGCGAAGAGCCGTACCGGCCAGGCGGCGTGCTGTTGGGCGGTGATGTCGAGGAGCGGTGCGGAGGCCGCGGGCAGTGCGCCGGTCCCTTCGGCCGCGATGCGCAGGGCGGCTTCGGTGGCCTGTTGCGCGACCTGGTCGAGCTCGGCGGTGAGACGGGCGAGCACGGCGGTGGCGTCGAAGGGGTCCAGGCTCAGCAGCCGGACGGCCGCGGTGGCCGGGCCGCTGATGTTCTCGTAGGCCACGGCGTAGGCGGCATCGAGCGGTGGCAGGCCCGCGGACCGGGCGGCCAGGCCCAGGACGACGGGCTGGTGGGCGCCGCGGGGACGGGCCGCGGCGAGCGCGTCGAGTGCCTCGCTCGGCCAGGTCGCACGGGCGGCCCGCATCATCTGCCGGCCGAGCCGCCGGGCGACCTGCCGTAGCGCGGGTACGGGCGTACGGGCATCGGCGGCGTCGTCCAGGAGGAGCGGGTCGTGGCCGGCCGCGGCCGCGGCGGCGAGCGCCGCGGCGACCAGGCCCACGGTGTGCAGCCGGCCCCGGCAGAAGCTCTCCAGGGTGGTGGCGTCCTTGATGCGGCCCGCGGTGACGGCCGGTTCGGCGCCGCCCGAGTGGGCGTGCCCGCCGGCGGGGAACCGGCCGTCGGCGAGGACGAGCAGCGCGGCGCGGCTCATCGGTGGTCCGGGGTGTTCATCGGGATGTTCATCGGCGAGTCCTCAGAAGAGGAAGTACCGCTGGGCCATGGGGAGCTCGGCGGCGGGCTGCGGCTCGACCACCTCGCCGTCGATGGTCACGGTGAAGGTGTCGGGGTCGACCTGGACACGGGGCAGGGCATCGTTGTTGCGCATATCGGCCTTGGTGCGGCCGCGGGTGCTGTGGATCGCCTCGAAGGGCTTGGCCAGCACGAGCCGCTCGGGAAGCGCGTCCTCCAGGGCCTGCCGGGAGACGAAGTTGACCGAGTTGCTGCCCGGAGCCTTGCCGGTGGCACCGAACATCGGACGGGGCAGCACCGGCTGCGGAGTGGGGATGGACGCGTTGGCGTCGCCCATCTGCGCATAGGCGATCTGGCCGCCCTTGATGACCAGCTGCGGCTTGACGCCGAAGAACGCCGGGTCCCACAGCACGAGATCGGCGAGCTTGCCGTCCTCGACGGAGCCGACGACATGGTCGATGCCCTGGGCGATGGCCGCGTTGACGGTGTACTTGGCGACATAGCGGCGGGCCCGGTGGTTGTCCGCGCCGCCGTCGCCGGGGAGGGTGCCGCGGCGCCGCTTCATGACATGGGCGGTCTGCCAGGTCCGCAGCACGACCTCTCCGATCCGCCCCATGGCCTGGGCGTCGGAGGACATGATCGAGATGGCGCCGAGGTCGTGCAGGATGTCCTCGGCCGCGATGGTGGAGGGCCTGATCCGGGACTCGGCGAAGGCCAGGTCCTCGGGGACGGCGGGGTTGAGGTGATGACAGACCATCAGCATGTCGAGGTGCTCCTCGACGGTGTTGACGGTGTGCGGCCGCGTGGGGTTGGTGGACGCGGGCAGCACATTCGGCTCGGAGACCATCGCGATCATGTCGGGGGCGTGGCCGCCGCCGGCGCCTTCGACATGGAACGCATGGATGGAGCGGCCGGCGATGGCCGCGAGGGTGTCACCGAGGAAGCCGGCCTCGTTGAGGGTGTCGGTGTGGATCGCGAGCTGGGCGCCGCTCTCCTCGCAGACCGTCAGGCAGGCGTCGAGGACGGCGGGCGTGGCGCCCCAGTCCTCATGGATCTTGAAGCCGAGGATGCCGGCCCTCAGCTGGTCGCGCATCGACGCGAGGGAGGTGGTGTTGCCCTTGCCGAGCAGACCGACGTTGACCGGCAGCGAGTCCATCGACTCGAACATCCGGGCAATGTGCCAGGCGCCGGGGGTGATGGTGGTGGCCTTGCTGCCCTCGGCCGGTCCGGTGCCGCCGCCGATCATCGTGGTGACACCGGAGGCCAGCGCCTCGTCCGCCTGCTGGGGGCAGATGAAGTGGACGTGGGTGTCGATGGCGCCGGCCGTGAGGATCTTGCCGTTGCCGGCGATGATCTCGGTCTCGGGGCCGATGACCAGGTCGGGGTGGACACCGTCCATCGTGTCGGGGTTGCCCGCCTTGCCCAGGGCGGTGATCCTGCCGTCGCGGATGCCGACGTCGGCCTTGACGATGCCCCAGTGGTCCAGCACGACCGCGCCGGTGATCACGGTGTCGGGGGTGCCCTCGGCGCGGGTGGCGCGGGACTGGCCCATCGACTCGCGGATCACCTTGCCGCCGCCGAAGACCGCCTCGTCTCCGGCCCGGCCGGGCCCGCCCGAGCGGTCCTCGGAGATCTCGATGACCAGGTCGGTGTCGGCGAGCCGGATCCGGTCGCCGGCGGTCGGGCCGAAGAGATCGGCGTACGCCTGGCGCGTCAGCTCAGCCATCGAGAGTGCCTCCGGTCTCGCCCCGCAGGCCCATGACGATGCGCTTGCCCCCGATGGGGACGAGTGCGACCTCGGTGGGGATGCCGGGCTCGAAGCGCACGGCGGAGCCTGCCGGGACGTTCAGCCGCTTGCCGTGCGCGGCCGCTCGGTCGAAGTCGAGGCCGGGATTGGCCTCGGCGAAGTGATAGTGGGAGCCGACCTGGACGGGGCGGTCGGCGGCGTTGAGGACGGTCATGCGCGTGACGGGCAGGCCTTCGTTGAGGCGCACCGGCTCGTCGGCGTGGAGGATCTGTCCCGGGATCATCGTCTGCTCCCCCGTGGTCAGTTGATGGGTTCGTGAACGGTGACGAGCTTGGTGCCGTCGGGGAAGGTGGCCTCGACCTGTACGTCGTGGATCATCTCGGGGATGCCGTCCATGACCTCGTCTCGGGTGAGCACCTTGCGGCCGGAGGACATGAGCTCGGCGACGGTCCGGCCGTCCCGTGCGCCTTCGAGGATGTGCACGGTCAGTAGGGCAATCGATTCCGGATGGTTCAGCTTCACCCCCCGGGAACGGCGTTTTTCGGCCACGTCTGCTGCCACATGAATCATCAAGCGTTCTTGTTCATGCGGGGTCAGTTGCATACGTTCCACCTCACAGTCTTCCCGCCCGGACGCATTCACCCAGGTCACAGGCGTGGACACACCCGTGACGATAGATGTACCACGCAGTAATTAAAGGAGGAGCAAACCGACTTCCAGCACTTGGCCATCAAGAGCCCCACACCCGGAGACTAGTTCGGCGGGATTTCGTCGGCGTTACAGCCAGGGACACATCGGCGTCCCCTCTTACGCCTGATGTAACGCGGTGTCATCCGCCCGTTACGGCGCGGCAACCGGTTCCCGAAGCGGCCCCACCCGCCCATCCCCCGGGAGTGCGCGGAATCCGATGGCGAAATCCGCACCCCGAGGGCCGGCGGAACCCGGGGAGCAGAGGCCTCCTATGCGCCATCAATCAGTGCGATCGACGCAAAACAGACGCATCCCGCTCCGCGAACGCGACTGTCCGGTATGCGCTCTTGACGGTTTCCGAAGTGATCGCGATTCTCATGTGCGCGTCAAATCAGCTCCGACCAACCCCCCACACCAGGAGCCACATCGTGACTCGTTCCACTCGAATACGCCGGGCCGCGCTGGCCTCGGGCGCCGTCACCGCCCTGGCCGCCACCCTCTTCACGGCGGCCGGCGCCTACGCCGATCCCGCGCCGAAGGCCGCCCCGGACATCGACGTCAAGGCCGTCAAGGCCGACCTCGACCAGCTCCAGTCGATCGCCGACGCCAACGGCGGCAACCGCGCCAACGGAAAGCCGGGCTACAAGGCGTCCGTCGACTTCCTCAAGGAGAAGCTGGACAAGGCCGGATTCACCACGAAGATCCAGGAGTTCGACGGCAGCGGCGCCAAGGGCTACAACCTCGTCGCCGACTGGCCGGGCGGCGACGAGGGCAAGACCGTGATGGCCGGCGCCCACCTGGACTCGGTCAGCGCGGGCCCCGGCATCAACGACAACGGCTCCGGCTCGGCCGGCATCCTCGAGGTGGCGCTCGCCGTCGCCAAGTCGGGCCTCAAGCCCACCAAGCACCTGCGCTTCGGCTGGTGGGGCGACGAAGAGGACGGCATGGTCGGTTCGCAGGCCTATGTCGACAAGCTCGGCGCCGACAAGTCGAAGATCGACTCGTACCTCAACTTCGACATGATCGGTTCGCCGAACCCGGGCTACTTCGTCTACGACGACGACGCCCGCCTGGAGAAGGTCTTCAAGGACTGGTACGCCAAGAAGAACATCGCCACCGAGAAGGAGACCGAGGGCGACGGCCGCTCGGACCACGCCTCCTTCAAGGACGCGGGCATCCCCGTCGGCGGCCTCTTCTCCGGCGCGGACTACATCAAGACCGAGGAGCAGGCGAAGAACTGGGGCGGTGAGGCGGGCAAGGCGTTCGACGCCTGCTACCACCAGTCCTGCGACACCTCGAAGAACATCGACGACAAGTCGCTGGACACCAACACGGACGCCATCGCCAACGCGATGTGGGAGCTCAGCTCCTGAACCACCCGCCCCACCGCACGGTCAGCACCCGCTGACCGTCAGCGCTCGCGACCCGGCCGCCGGTCCCCGGCAGCCGGGTCGCGGTGTTCTGCGGCGATACCGAAGCGCCGCCGTTCGCCCGGAGCGGACGGGAGCTGTCGCACGGAAGAGACCGTGCGGATCACCTGCTCGTCCTCCGCGCCCTCTTCGCGCCGCCCCAGCTCTTCAAGTAGCTGCAGGTCAGCGGCGGACACCAGCGCCACCAGCGGCTTGCCGTGGCGGGTGACGACCACCCGCTCACCGCCGTAGACGACACGGTTGATCAGATCTGCCAGCTCCGCACGAGCTTGCGTCACCGGAATTTCGTAGGCCATGCTCCCATTCTAACGGGATGTACGTCCTGTACATTTCTTACGGAGGAGAGGAGCAGACATGCTGCGACCGATGGCCCGCTATGTCCTTCCGGAGTTCACCGAGCGCACCTCGCAGGGGACGCGCTCCATGGACCCGTATTCCAAGCTGCTCAGCGAGCGCATCATCTTCCTGGGCACCCCGATCGACGACGCCTCCGCCAACGACGTGATGGCGCAGTTCATCCACCTCGAACACGCCGCGCCCGAGCAGGACATCTCGCTCTACATCAACTCCCCCGGCGGCTCCTTCACCGCGATGACCGCCATTTACGACACGATGCACTTCGTGTCGTGCGACGTGGAGACCGTCTGCCTGGGGCAGGCCGCCTCCTCCGCCGCGGTACTGCTGGCCGCCGGCGCGCCCGGAAAGCGGCTGGCGCTGCCCGGGGCCCGGATCCTGATCCATCAGCCGTCGTTCAGCGAGCCCATTCAGGGGCAGGCCAGCGACCTGCAGATCCAGGCGAAGGAGATGCTGCGCACCCGCGACCTGCTGGAGGAGATGCTGGCGCGGCACACCGGACAGCCCCGTGAGCGGATCGCCACCGATATCGAGCGCGACAAGATCTTCGACGCCCGCGCCGCCCAGGAGTACGGCCTGATCGACGGGATCACCCGCAACCGCAAGCAGTCGGCGCTCCAGCCCGTGGCGCGGTGAACCCGATGCTGCCGCCCGAACCGCCGCCGCTGCCCGCGCTGACCCGCGCCGAGGGCGAACTCATCGACAGCTATCTGGAGGTGATCGACCTGCTCGGCCGGATCAACCCGACCCGCTGCGAAGGCACCTACACCGGGCTGCGCGCCGCCCAGGCGCTGGTCGGCAAGGCCACCCGGCTACGGGACGCCCTGACGCTCATGCACAGCCGGGGCGAGAGCGAACTGCACCGCGCGACGCTGACCCGGGCGCTGCGGGTGCTGGACGGCGAGCGGCGGGCCGGGCTCGTGACGGTGCCGCCACCCGAGGAGGTCTGACCCGACACACGCACCGAGGCTGCGCATACGGCGTAGCGTCCGCGCCCGATGTGAGGAGGCGACGAATTGCGCGGAATAGACCTAATTCCTTGGACTTCGGATGTTTCGCCCCTGGTCCGAGGGGTGCAACACCCCGCGCCGTGGCACCTGAGGGAACAAAACTAACCATTCGGGTCAATTGTGACCCATCTCACATACGGCATTTTCAGCTCGGAATTCGGGTCCCAGGTGCGTGACGATCCCTTCGACGACAAGACCCCGCCACAGCGACGGGGCGGTCCGGACGGGCGCCTAATCCCGCCGCCGTGCCGGACGTCCGGTCGACGATGTGGACCGGCGGGAGCGGAGGACCCGAGCAGGACGGGGTCCCGGCCTTCACGGCCGAGGGCTCCTTGGGGTGAAGCCGTACAGACGGCCGGGCATCTTCGCCTGCCCGAACCCGACAGGTCTTCCTTCGCAGGCGGCTGACGAAGGGTTTGCGCATGACCGTGCGCATGCATACGCCGAATCTGCTGGCACGCGCCGGCACCGTCACCGCTCTGACGCTGGTCACGCTCGGCGGGACCAGCGTCGCGCCGGGAGCGGCCGGGAATGCCGAAGCCGCATCCGTGTCCGTTCACGCGCTGCGGGTCGCTGCTTCCAAGAGCGGAGCTCCTTACCGGTACGGCGCCCAGGGGCCGCACGCCTTCGACTGTTCGGGGCTGATGCTGTACTCGTTCAAGCGCGCCGGCCGGGCCCTGCCACGCACCGCCGCCGCGCAGTACGGCCGCACCCGGCATGTCGCGGCCAGCTCGCGCCGCCGCGGCGATCTGGTCTTCTTCCATTCGCGCAGCGGCATTTACCACGTCGGTATCTACGCGGGCCGGGGCCGGATGTGGCACGCCCCCAAGGCCGGGAGCGTGGTGCGGCTGGAACGGATCTGGAGCCGTTCGGTCTGGTACGGGCGTGTGGGCTGACCTGCGACGTCATCTCACGCCCGGTCAATTGTCGGTGGGCTTGGGCAATTTGACCGGGTGACTTCGCAACGGAGCGGCCGGCTCTCGTCCGTCCGCGGGAGTTTCCCGCCCGCGGACGGACCGGTCACGGTGCTGCCCCGGCCCGCACCGCGCGACGCAGGGGCGGTGTCCTTCACCTGCCGTGCCCTGGTGTCCGCGCCATGGCGCCCGTGGCATGCCCCGCCTCAGGCCAGCGCCACCTCGACGAGCAGGATGCCTCCCAGCGCCGTCAGGAGCGCTCCGGTGGTGGCTTCCAGGGCGCGGGCCACCGATGGGCGGCGCAACCAGACGCCCAGCCGGTCGACGAGCAGCGCGACGGCGGGGAACCACACCAGTGCCATGGCGACGACCATCGTCGCGAGCAGCAGCGTACGGGGCAGCGCGGGCTGTCCTGCCGGGACGAACTGCGGCAGCAGGCTGAGGAAGAGGACGGGGGCTTTGGGGTTGAGCGCATTGGTCAAAAAGCCCTGGCGCAGACTCTGCACAGTGCCCAGGAGAGCGGCGGGCCGGCCGTCGGCCGGTGTGCCGACAGCGGGGCCGGATGTGCGGTCCGCGGCGCCCGGCGGGCGGCGGAGGGCCGCGGTCAGGGCGCGGGTACCGAGGTACAAGAGGTAGACGCCGCCGAGGAGTTGGACGGCACCGAAGAGTGCGGGCACGGCGACCAGCACCGCCGCGAGCCCGGCCACCGCCAGGGCCGTGTGCACCAGCAGCCCGCCCGCGACTCCGACGGCGGTCGCCACCCCCGCCCGGCGCGAGTCGAGCGCATTGCGCACCACGACCGCGAAGTCCGCGCCCGGCATGGCGACCATGCCCGCGGCGACTCCGGTGAAGGCGATCAGCTGTCCGTCCATAGGAGCAGTTTGGCTGGTCAGAGCCTTTAATGGGTATTGGCAATGTTCTTGGAGAGCCTAAAGAGGTTCTTATGTACGACCCCACACGACTGGCCGCCCTGGTAGCGGTGGCGGAGGCCGGTTCGATCACCCGGGCCGCCGCCCGGCTGGGCTACACCGCTCCCGCGCTCTCCCAGCAGCTCGCCAAACTGGAGCGGGAGACCGGGGCGGCCCTGCTGGTGCGCCACCATCGCGGGGCTCGGCTGACGGCGGCCGGTGAGCTGCTGCTCGTACGGGCCCGGCGGGTCCTCGACGAGCTGGACCAGGCACGGCACGAGCTGTCCCGGCTGGCAGGGCTGTCGGGCGGCCGGCTGCGGGTCGGCACGTTCATGACCGCCGGTACGCATCTGCTGCCGCCTGCACTCAGCGCGTTCCGGCGGGCTCACCCCGATGTCGAGCTGAGCGTGACGGAGTACGTACCGCCGCAGGCCGCCGCGGCGGTGGCGCTGGGCGAGGTCGATCTGGCGCTGACGCACGAGTATGTGCCGGGTGAGGCGATGCCGGCGCCGGAGGGGGTGCGGCTGGAGCCGCTGCTGACCGAGGAGCTGGTGCTGGTCACGGCGCCCGGTCATGCCCTGTCGGCGGGCGCCGGACGACTGCCCCTTGCCGAGCTGGCCGGCCAGCCGCTCGTCAGCATGGCGCCGGCCAACCCGAACCGACGCGAGGTGGAGGCCGCGCTGGCGGCCGCCGGGGCGAGTGAGGCGGTGCGCTGTGAGTCGCCGAGCTATGCGGTGGTGTGTGCGCTGGTGAGCGCGGGGCTCGGGGTGGCGGTGGTCCCGGAGATGGTGGCGGAGGGGTCGATGACACCGCTGGGGGTCCGTCGGCTGGACCCACCAGAGCTGCACCGCAGGATCTCGGTGGCCTACCGCCCCGGCGGCGGCACCCCGGCCGCGGACACCCTGCGGGCCCTGTTGCGCGGGGCCTTCACCCGCCACTCCCCCACGCCGTGACGACGGACGGCCACGGCGGACGACAGCTGCGCGGACGGCGGGCCGCCACCGGGGCCGCCGCCGTACCGGGGTGCGGACGGTCGTCGGGTTTCAGACCGCCGGCGCGGTGGCCACGATCGTGCCGACCGCCGTGTCGAGCTGGGCGTCCGTCAGGTCCGCGCGGGCGGTGAGCCGCAGCCGGGAGATCCCGTCGGGCACGGACGGCGGCCGGAAGCAGCCGACCGCGAGTCCGGCCCCGCGGCAGTCGGCGGCCCAGCGCAGCGCGGCTTCCGGCGAGGGGGCACGGACGGAGACCACCGCCGCGTCCGGGCGTACCGCCGCCAGGCCCGCCGCGGTGAGCCGGTCGTGCAGCCCCCGTGCGACCGCAACGGCTCGGGCGGCGCGCTGCGGTTCGCGGCGCAGCAGTCGTAGCGCGGCGAGGGCGCCGCCGACCGCCGCCGGGGCGAGACCGGTGTCGAAGATGAACGACCGTGCGGTGTTGACCAGATGCTCGATGACCCGGGCCGGGCCGAGCACCACACCGCCCTGGGAGCCGAGCGACTTGGAGAGCGTCACGGTGGTCACCACGTCACCGTCACCGGCGAGTCCGGCCGCCCACAGGGCGCCACGGCCCCCCTCGCCCAGCACTCCCAGGCCGTGTGCGTCGTCGACGAGAAGTCCGGCGCCCCGTGTCCGGCAGACCTCGGCCAGCGCGGAGAGCGGCGCGGCGTCCCCGTCGACCGAGAACACCGAGTCGGTCACGGCGAGCGCCTGGCCGTCGTGGCCGGTCAGCGCGGCGCGTACGGCCTCCGGATCGGCGTGCGGGGTCACTTCGGTGCGGGCCCGGGAGAGCCGGCAGCCGTCGATGAGGGAGGCGTGGTTGCCGGCGTCGGAGACGATCAGGGTGCCGGGGGCGGTGAGCGAGGTGACCGCGGCGAGATTTGCGGCATAGCCGGAGGAGAGCACCAAAGCGGCCTCGAAGCCGCAGAATGCGGCGAGTTCCGCCTCCAGCCGGGCGTGCAGCTCGGTGCTGCCGGTGACCAGCCGGGAGCCGGTGGCGCCGGCGCCCCAGCGGTGTGCGCCCGCGCCCCCACCGCGGGTGACCTCGGGGTGCCGGGCGAGTCCGAGATAGTCGTTGCCGGCCAGATCGAGCAGCGGGGAGTCGGCCGGGCGGGGGCGCAGGGTGCGCACGAGTCCGGCGTGACGGCGCTCCGCGCCGACCGCATCGAGCCAGTCGAAGGCCGCGTCGTACGCCGGGCGGGCGGGCTCGGCGGTGGGCTCGGCGGGCCTCGCCGGGGAGGTGTCGCGAAGCAGCGGCGGGGCGGAGTCCTGCGGCATCGGCGTCCTTCGTCTGTCGGCCTCGATTGTGGGCTGTCGATAGACGTTAGCGGTCGTTCCGTGCGCCCACGGTGTGGCGATACACACACCTCGATCGCGGCTCGTTGTGGGAATCCTCCTTGGCCGGGGACGGTGGCGTACGTCAGGATCAACGCCATGGACCTGCTGAACACACTGGTGGACAAGGGACTGCGGCGCGAGTTGCCGACCCGTGAAGAGGCGCTGGCCGTACTGGCCACCTCCGATGACGCATTGCTCGATGTCGTGGCCGCGGCCGGAAAGGTCCGCCGCCAGTGGTTCGGTCGGCGGGTCAAACTGAACTATCTCGTCAACCTCAAGTCGGGCCTGTGCCCCGAGGACTGCTCGTACTGCTCCCAGCGGCTGGGGTCGAAGGCCGAGATCCTCAAGTACACCTGGCTCAAGCCCGACGACGCCTCCAAGGCGGCCGCCGCCGGGGTGGCCGGCGGCGCCAAGCGGGTCTGTCTGGTGGCCAGTGGCCGCGGCCCGACGGACAAGGACGTGGACCGCGTCTCGGACACCATCTCCGCCATCAAGGAGCAGAACGAGGGTGTGGAGGTGTGCGCCTGCCTCGGTCTGCTCTCCGACGGCCAGGCCGGGCGGCTGCGCTCGGCGGGCGCCGACGCCTACAACCACAACCTCAACACCTCGGAAGCCACATATGGCGACATCTGCACCACACACGACTTCTCGGACCGGGTCTCCACCGTCCAGCAGGCCCAGGCGGCCGGCATGTCCGCCTGCTCCGGGCTGATCGCCGGTATGGGGGAGAGCGACGCCGATCTCGTCGATGTGGTCTTCGCGCTGCGCGAGCTGGACCCGGACTCCGTACCGGTGAACTTTCTGATCCCCTTCGAGGGCACCCCGCTCGCCAAGGAATGGAACCTCACCCCGCAGCGCGCGCTGCGCATCCTGGCGATGGTGCGGTTCGTCTGCCCGGACGTCGAGGTACGGCTGGCCGGCGGCCGTGAGGTGCATCTGCGCAGCATGCAGCCGCTCGCGCTGCACCTGGTCAACTCCATCTTCCTCGGCGACTATCTGACCAGCGAGGGACAGGCCGGCAAGGACGACCTCGCAATGATCGAGGACGCCGGCTTCGAGGTCGAGGGCACGGACACCACGACACTGCCCGAGCACCGCAGGCAGGACGGCGACGAGGTGGCCGCCGAAGCCGT
Source organism: Streptomyces sp. NPDC054786 (assembly GCF_053611685.1). Lineage (NCBI taxonomy): Bacteria > Bacillati > Actinomycetota > Actinomycetes > Kitasatosporales > Streptomycetaceae > Streptomyces > Streptomyces sp. NPDC054786. The sequence continues at coordinate 39,937 of NZ_JBSHAW010000015.1, forward strand.
CGCCGACGACGCGGAGGCCGAGGCTGTCACCGTCCCGGCACCGTCCGACGAGACCCGCCGCGACCTGGTCTCGGTGCGCCGCCGCGGCGCCGGTACCGACCTTCCGCCCAATGCCTGAGCCACTCACCCCCGACGCACTGCTCGCGCTCGACCGGCAGCATGTGTGGCATCCGTACGGGCCGATGCCCGGCCGGATCGCACCGCTGCTGGTGGAGTCGGCGTCCGGCGTCCGGCTCCGGCTGGCCGAACCGGTCGAGGGCCAGGACGAGTTGGTGGACGGTATGTCCTCCTGGTGGTCGGCGGTGCACGGCTACAACCACCCGGTGCTCAATGACGCCGCGCGGGGCCAGCTGGAGCGGATGAGTCATGTGATGTTCGGCGGGCTCACCCATGAGCCCGCCGTGCGGCTGGCGAAGCGGCTGGTCGACATCAGCCCGGAGCCGCTGCAGCACGTCTTCCTCGCCGACTCCGGTTCGGTGTCGGTCGAGGTCGCCGTCAAGATGTGCCTGCAGTACTGGCGCTCGCTCGGGAAGCCGCGCAAACAGCGGCTGCTGACCTGGCGGGGCGGCTATCACGGCGACACCTGGCAGCCGATGTCGGTGTGCGATCCGGAAGGCGGCATGCATGAGCTGTGGCAGGGGGTGCTGCCACAGCAGATCTTCGCGGACGCGCCGCCGGCCGGCTTCGACGCCGATCCCGACGAGGCGTATGCGGCACATCTGCGTGAGCTCATCGGCCGGCACGCCGAGGAGCTGGCGGCGGTGATCGTGGAGCCCGTGGTGCAGGGGGCGGGCGGGATGTCGTTCCACTCCCCCGGGTATCTGCGGGTGCTGCGCGAGGCCTGCGATGAGCACGGCGTACTGCTCGTCCTCGACGAGATCGCCACCGGCTTCGGACGGACGGGCACGCTCTTCGCCGCCGAGCACGCGGGGGTCGCACCCGATGTGATGTGTCTCGGCAAGGCGTTGACCGGTGGTTATCTGACCCTGGCGGCGACCCTGTGCACGACGGCCGTCGCGGACGGCATCTCCCGCGGCGCGCTGCCGGTGCTGGCGCACGGCCCCACCTTCATGGGCAATCCACTGGCCGCCGCCGTCGCCGATGCCTCGATCGCACTGCTGCTCTCCCAGGACTGGGGGCAGGAGGTCAAGCGGATCGAGGCGGGGCTGCGGGACGGTCTGGCACCGGCCGCGGGCATCGACGGGGTGCGCGAGGTACGTGTACTCGGCGCGATCGGTGTCGTCCAGCTCGACCACGAGGTGGACATGGCGGCCGCGACCCGGGCGGCGGTCCGGGAGGGTGTATGGCTGCGCCCGTTCCGGGATCTGATCTACACCATGCCGCCGTACATCACCGGTGACGACGATGTGGCGCGCATCTGCGCCGCCGTGTGCGCGGCGGCCCGCGAGGGCTGAACGCACCGGCGGCGGCCGGTCGAGTCCGTCTCGGCCGGCCGCCGCCGCCCCTCCGCAGAGACCGCTCATACACGAGCCGGACAGCCAGGAACCATTCGCCGTATCCCGCGCGGGATCGGCCGCGCAGAGTCGGAGGCAGACCATGTCGGTGCTGTTCGTGACGGGCACGGGCACGGAGATCGGCAAGACCGTGACCACGGCCGCGATCGCCGCTGCGGCGCTCGCCCGGGGGCGTTCGGTGGCCGTACTCAAGCCGGCCCAGACCGGTGTCACGGCACACGAGACCGGCGATGCGGCGGAGGTCGAACGGCTGGCCGGCCCGGTCACCACCGCCGAACTCGCGCGCTTCCCCGACCCATTGGCGCCGTCGACGGCCGCGCTGCGGGCCGGCCTGCCGCCGGTGCTCCCCCACGAGATCGCCGAGGCCGCCGCCAAACTGGACGCCTCGCACGATCTGGTCCTGGTCGAGGGCGCGGGCGGGCTGCTGGTCCGCTTCGACGCCGACGGCCATACGCTCGCCGACGCCGCGCGGCTGGCGGACGCCCCCGTCCTGGTGGTCGCCCAGGCGGGCCTGGGCACCCTCAACGCCACCGCACTGACCGCGCTGGCGCTGCGTTCGTACGGGCTCGACTCCCCGGGTGTCGTCGTCGGCAGCTGGCCGGCCGAGCCCGACCTGGCATCCCGCTGCAATCTCACGGATCTCCCGGAAGCCGCGGGTGCGCCGCTCCTCGGCCTGATCCCGGAGGGCTCCGGCGGGCTGCCGCCACATGCCTTCCGCGCCGCGGCCCCGGACTGGCTGGCGCCGGTACTCGGCGGGTCGGGCGCGTTCCGTATTCCCTCCTGACGCGCGGCGGCCGTCGGCCCGTACGGATTTCCGAACGGCGGATGAGGCAGCTCCTTACGGGTCCCGGTCCGCCCAGTGGGGAGACTGACAGCAGGAGCGGGCACCGTCGGCGAAAGGTCCGTCATGTGGCAGCGCAGGAGAGTTCCGCAAGGCAGCGTCCATCACCCGGTGTTCGCCCGCTTCTACGCCAGCTGCTGCGGTCCGGCCGCGGACGCGCGGGCGGGGGTGAGCGCGCTCCGGAAGGAGCTGCTGACGGGCGCCGGCGGCCGGGTGATCGAGGTCGGCGCGGGGACCGGGCTGAATTTTGCGCACTATCCGGGCACGGTCTCGGAAGTGGTGGCGATCGAGCCGGAGCCCACGCTCCGGGAGGCGGCCAGATCGGCGGCGGCGCATGCGGAGGTGCCGGTGGATCTGGTGCCCGGAGTGGCGGAGGCCCTGCCGGTCAAGAGTGAGGCGTTCGACACGGCGGTGGCGTCGCTGGTGCTGTGTTCCGTGCGCGAGGTGCAGCGGGCGCTGGTGGAGCTGCGGCGGGTGCTGCGTCCGGGCGGTGAGCTGCGGTTCTTTGAGCACGAACGGGCCGCGGGGCGGGGGCTGGCGGCGGTGCAGTGGACGCTGGACCGGACGGTCTGGCCGTTGCTGATGGGCGGCTGTCACACCGGCCGGGATCCGCTGGGCGAGATCCGGACGGCCGGGTTCGAGGTGCTGCGGGTGCGCCGGCTGAAGGTGCCGGAGCGCGGGCCGACGCTGCCGGCATCACCGGTGGTGCTGGGCGCGGCACGGCGGCCGGCCGGCTGACCTGTCCTGTCCTGCTGCCGTCACACCGTCCTGGCCCGGCGTCACACCGTCCAGGTGCGCAGTTCGTCCGCGATGGTGCGGACGTCGGCCGTGCCCTCCTTGACGAGGCGGGCGAGATCGCGGACCTGCTCGGGAGAGATGGTGATCTTCAGTCCGCTGGCGACGAGATAGCCATAGGCGACGGCGGTCGCGAACATGGCATTCGAGCACTCCAACGCCGGTACCTGGAGCAGCAGTTGAAGGAGTGAGGCGGCACGGTCCTGGGGGTCGGTGTAGACCAGCACGCCGAATATCTCGGCTTCATGGCGGCTGACGGCGGCCACCAGGGCACCCCAGTCGGTGACCTCAGGGTCTCCGGGTGTGTGCTGTTCGGCGATGAGGAGGAGCCAGGCGAGGTCGATGCGCAGCGTCACGTGGTGCCCGGCAGTCCTTCGTGGTGGGTGGCGGTCGCGGCGCCTTCGGCACCGCCCGGTTCCAGGCCGAATTCCTCGGCGAAAACACGTTCGTACTGCTTCATGAAGTCGGAGGCGGCCTCGACGAAGGTCTGGCCGACCTCGCCGGCGTCCTTGAGGACGAGCTCCTCGATATAGCGGTTCATGCTCACTCCCCGCTGCAGGGCGCGCTCCCGCGCCGCTTCGGCGGTGGCCTCATCCACGCGGACGTTCAGCTGTGTCTTCGCCACCCCTCCAAGCTAGCGCGCATCCGCTAGCAGCGGCAAGCGCCGGCCGGGAACGCAGGGACCGCGACGGGGGGCTGCCGCTGACCGGCGGCGTACCCGAGGATCCCGAGGATCCGCGGTCGGGGACGAGAGGACCGGGCGGATGCCGTGGTCACCGGGCGGGTGCCATGGCCACCGGGGCGGCGGCCATCGCCATCGCCATCGCCATCGAGGCGGGCGCCATCGCCACCCGGCCGCGCACACGGCGCCGCCCGCCCGGATGCCGCGCAGTGCGGTCACCGGTCGGGCGGCGCCCCGCGGGCCGGGTTTTTACTTGTCGCCGAAGTCAGCGGCGGGGCGGGCGCGGCGACGGCCGAGGCGGCGCGGGGCAACCTCCGGTCATGCGACGGGACTTCGCGGGCGGCCGTCGGCGGCGGGGTGCCGGAGAGGCGGGCCGGCGGGAAGTCCTCCCGGCAGGCCGGGAGCTGACGGCCGAGCCGAACCGCCGGCCACGACACCCCGCGTGCCGCTGCCACCGTCACCGAAGCGGATGGCGCACGATGTGATCCGTCGTGAGACCGGGGCCCACCGGCGGGATCGGCGAGCGACCGGACCGGTCACGACCGCTCGGCCCTCAGGAGGACCACGCAGTGTCCGTCCCAGCCCCCGTCCCGCATCTGCAGCGCAGTCTGCGGCGCTTCGACATCATGGCGATGGGCGTCGCCGCAGTGATCTCGTTCGATGTGATCGGGCAGATCGCGGCCGGCGGGGGTGAGGCCGTCACCTGGATCGCCGTGATCGCGGTGGCGTTTCTGCTGCCCTACGCCCTGGTCTTCGCCGAGACCGGAGCCGCGTTCCCGCAGGAAGGCGGGCCCTATGTCTGGGTGGAGGTGGCCTTCGGCCGGCTGGCTGCCGCGCTGACCACCATGTTCTATTGGGTCACCAATCCCGTCTGGCTGGGCGGTTCCCTGGTCTTCGTGGCCGCGCAGGCATGGGACGGCTTCGTCTTCCCGCTCGGCTCGGGCACGGTGGCGGACCACGCGTTCAAGCTGGTCTTCATCTGGGCGGCCATTCTCACCGCGGTGGTCTCGCTGCGCCGCGGCAAATGGATCACCACGGCCGGCGCCGGGGCCAAGGTCCTGGCGCTGGCCTTCTTCACCGGGACGGCGGTGGCGTACGGGATCCGGCACGGCTTCCGCGGTCTGGAAGGCGCCGGCCTCTCCCCCACCGGAGCCGGGTTTCTGGCGCTGGTGCCGGTGTTGCTCTTCGCCTTCGTCGGGTTCGAGGCGCCCAACGCGGCGGGGGACGAGATGCTGGACCCGCAGCGCGATGTACCGGTCGCGATCGGGGTGTCGGGAGCCATCGCCACCTGCTGCTATCTGCTGCCGGTGCTGGCCATTCTCTCCGCGGCACCGGCCGGCCGGGTCACCGGCGTCGGCGGCTTCATGGATGCCGCCCGGCTGGTCTTCGGGATCTACGGGAGCTGGCGCGAGCCGCTGCTGACCTGTGTCGCCGTGTTGTTCGTGGTGGCGCTGCTGACCCAGGGCAGCGCCTGGATGATCGTCGCCGACCGGATGCAGGCCATGGTGGCCGCCGACGGCGGGTTCTTCAGCCCGTACCTGGGCGTCTTCCATCCGCGGCTGGGCACACCGGTGCGGATGAATCTGCTCTCCGGTGTCGCCGCCACCGTCTTCATGGTCGCCGCGATGAACCTGGCGAACGGGGACGCGTCGGCCATCTTCGGCGTGGTGCTGGCCGTCGCGATCACCACACTGCTGCTGTCCTATCTCGCCGTGGTCCCCGCACTGCTGGCGCTGCGGCTGCGCCACCGCGAGGTGCCCCGGCCCTACCGGGTCCCGTTCGGCGCCCGCGGCTTCACCGTCGCCACGCTGCTCGTCTACGCCTGGATCCTGCTCGGGTCGTGGGTGGCGCTGTTTCCCGGCACCCTGGAGCCGCTCTTCGGGATCCCGTACGACTTCCGGGCGACCTGGGGCGTCTCCCGGCTCACCTTCGAGACGTTCACCCTCGGCACCGTCGTCCTGCTGCTCGTGGTCGCCGTCGCCGGGTATCTGACGCAGCGCATGCGCGCCCGGCCCCAGGGCGATCGGCGCAAGGGCGGACCGGGCCGATAGCGCCGGTGCCGGAGGAGCCGACGGGCCGCGGCCATGGCCCGCCCGCGGGGTCCGCATCGCGCAAAGGGTTCGACACGGCGTTCGGCCCGGTGATGGGATCCGGTCATGAGTGATTTCCAGGTCCGGGCCGCGACACCGGCCGATCTCGATGCCGTCCTCGCCTTTTGGAAGGGTGCCGCTGAAGGCACCAGCATCAGCGATGACACCGACGGCGTGGCGCGGCTGGTGGCCCGCGATCCCGAGTCGCTGCTGCTGGCCGAGCGGCATGGCGAGCTGGTGGGCACGGTGATCGCCGGCTTCGACGGCTGGCGCTGCCATCTCTACCGGCTGGCCGTACATCCCGGGCACCGCAGGCAGGGCATCGGCGGGGCGCTGCTGACGGCCGCCGAGGAGCGGTTCCGGGCGCTGGGCGGCCGGCGCGGCGACGCGATGGTGCTGGACCGCAATGAACTGGCGCAGCATGCGTGGCGCGCGGCGGGCTACGCGCCCGAGCCGCAGTGGAGCCGCTGGGTGAAGCATCTGGACGACTGAGCGGAGCAATCCCGAGCAGGGCGAGCCCCCCCCCCCCCCGCGGCCGGGGCGGGGTCGCCCCCCACCACCACCATTGCCGCTCCATTAAGATTGTGTATACCCACCCCCCAGTGGAAAGTTTGTGTTCGTCCAGCCAATGTCCCTGTGTATTATAAAAA